>JBDTMB010000058.1:0-17765 GCA_039934485.1 Vicinamibacterales bacterium | reverse complement strand
TATTCGTTATTGGTTATTCGTTATTGGTTATTCGTTATTGGTTATTCGTTATTCGACGCTGTGCGGGTCTTTGAACTCGCCGTCCTTTATGGCTGTACGACGGTGATGCCTCGCGCCAGCGCGGCTTGCTGCACCCGTGCGAACACGGCGTGGCGTTCCGCCATGGTCCATCGCTCCGGGTGCGTGCCGGCCGTGCCGGCTTCGTAAACCCACGACAGTGTCGCGCCGGATGGGAGTTGCCCCAGGCGATTCAGCAATTCTTCGACCGACCGATACCCCTGGTCACCGATCGCAAATTGCACCCGGGTTTCATCGCCGGGGGTCGGCCCCTTCGCCACGATGGTGAGGGGCGTCGCCGGCAGTGCGACCCGCGCGAGCAATTGCGGCCGCAAGGCGGCGGACTTCAAATAGCTCTCGCGGCAATCGTCGCCCTCGGGTGCCTGTGCGTTCAGCGCCACACGCACCGTCGCCGCGCTACCCGACGCGTCGACGCGAGCCAGGTAGCCCAGCACGGCGCCGCGCACCTCGCAGGACCATTGCGAGGCGCCGGCGGCATACAGCCGCTTGATGTCGCTAAGCACGGCGGGCGACCCGAACCGCTCCAGGCGCACGGCGGCGTCGAGACGCTCGTCGAGGATGCCGTCGGCAAGATGCCGGAGCCACGCGCCTTCGAAGTCCGGGAACACGAGGTCGGGCAGGCGATCGAGCGTCGTCATCGAGACGCGTAGTTCGTCGCGCTGAAGCTCCGCCAGCAGGAAGGGACGCGCCTCGTCCGGCGCGATGTCGTGGAGCCGCCGCAAGGCCAGGTCGCGCATCTTCGCGTAATCGTCCGGCGGCGATTGATACAGGGACTTCAAGACCGGCGCCATCGCCGGAAACGCCAGGCGGCGCCAGCTCCAGAGCAGCAGGCTGTATTGGATTTCCATGTCCACGGCGCGGAACGCCGCCACGGTTTCCGCCGGAAAGTTCCGGTAGGCCGGTGCGAAGGGGCCCACCAGGTAGAAGTCTTCGTACTGCCCGACGCTGGTCAGCTCGCGCGCGATCTCGGCCGAGAGCGCCGCGGGACCGCCGCTGACGGCCACCGCCTGCGCCCGCGCCGTGGCCTCGCGTTCCAGGCGCGCCAGGTCCGCATCGGTCAGCGGCCCGGCCGCCTGCCAGGCAAGAAGCAGCACGCCCAGGCGGAACAGCATCCCTACTGGCTGGACTTGGTCCCGGCCATCGCCTTGTTGATCGCCTCGACCGTGAGCTTGGTTCGCAGTTCGACGATGCGCCTGGCGAAGAGCAGTGTCTTGTCGACGGGCAGCAGGCTGGCGCCATTGATGGTGGTCCTGCCCGCGCGCGTGCGCTCGTCGATGCGCACGGTCTTCGGGTCGGCGAGCATCATCAACGCATCGATGCCGAACTCTTCATGGATGCCATCCGAACCCTGGCTGGCTTCGAACTCCATCTTTTCGGTGATGCCATTGGCCTGCACGAACTTGCGCACCGAGGGATAGTCGTAGTACTCGGGAATGAAATAGAAATTCGCCGGGTTGCCGTTGAACCTGGCGGTGAGCTTGGTGGCCACGTTCTTCATGGCGGCCTGGTTGCCGCCGCTGTCGCCGATCAACACGACGCTCTTGAAGCCCATCGACTTCAGGCTGAGCGCCATGTCGGTGAGCACGGCTTCGTAGGTCTCCGGCGAGAGGAACACGCTGCCAGGCGCCACGCGATCCGAATCGGGACGGCCCGGTTCCAGCGTGACGATCGGCGCCACCAACGCGTTGCCAAGCTTGCGAGCAATAGCTTCGCCCATCACCTTCAACACGTAGTTGTGCTTGCCGGTGGCGAGGTGGGGACCGTTTGATTCGACGCCACCAGTGGCGATGATCGCGGTCGTCTTGCCCGCCTTGATCGCGTCGCGCACTTCCATCCAGGTCAGTTCTTCGATCCAGACGCTGTCCAGGGCCTGGATCGGCCGGGGCTCATTCATCTCGGCCTGGCGCCGCGCGGCAGCGGCCGCCTGTTGTTCCGGCGTCTGCGGCGGGCGCTGGCCGGCCGCGATCGAGGCGAGAAGACAGAATGTGGCGGCGAACGTGACGATTCTCATGGATTCCCCCGGCCCCCCTTGAAGAGGCGCCCTACTGGCCGATCAATTTCTTGAACTCTAACTGATCGCGCATCTTGGCGAACAACGGATCCGCCGTCGCCCGCGGCGTCCATACCTTGGGCTGCCGGCGGATCGCGATCGTCAACTGCTCGAGCGCATTCTTGAAATCGCCGGCCGCGGCATAGCGCTGCGCCAACGCGTACATCGCCGGCTCGCTGCGCGGGTTGATCTCCAGCGCCTTCTTCTGTTCGGCGATCGCCTCGGCAAACTTGCCTTCCTTGGCCAGTTGCGCGGAGCGATCGGTGAGCTTGTTGGGGACGCCGAGCGTCATGTTCAGCAGCCGCCGCAATTCCTTGAACGGCTCGGCCGAATCATCGACGCGCAAATCGACGATGCGCTCCACGGTGGAGTCGGACTTGGGATCGAGTGGCTTGACCACCAGCAGTCCGGCGGATTGCATCCCGCGCGTGTCGCCGCCCTTCGACTGTCCCGCGTCGAGCGCATCCATCAATCGCTCCGCCATCGTGCCCTTGCCGGCTTGGTACGCCGCCGCCATCGCCTCGACCACCGCGCGGCTCGCCAGCGTGTTGCCCTGGACGGAGAAGTTGACGCCCGTCACGTGCCCCGCGTAGCCGCCCAGGTGCACCGGGTCGTTCTTGTCGCTATTGCGATCGATCACGCGCTTGCCGGTGTAGACCGCCGAGCGGCCCTTGGCGTCGATCACGCCCACCTGGCGCGTATCACGTCCGGGATCTTCATCGGTGATCCGCTTCACCACTTCCTCAGGCGACAGGCCCTGTTCCAGCAAGGCGATTGCCTTGGGACCGTACTGCCGGTTCGCCGAGGCTTGGGTCGCGACGGCGCCGACGCCGGGCTTCGCGTACGGCACCGCGGCGCCGGCCCCAAACGCGCGCGATTGAACCCCAACCCCCAGTTCCTGCGTCGCTGGATCAAATGCGATGATGGAAAAGGTGCCGAACCAGGGATCGGAAGGGGCGGTGGCGGCGGCCAGGAGCAGGGCAATCAGAATTCGGGTCATGGCGGCCTCAGTGTATTCAAAATGGGGCCAGAGTGTATCCGTACTCCGGCGCTTCGACTTTCTGACGCCTCCGGCAAGGCCCGCTAGCTCACACCTTTGTCCTGGCGTGACTTATTACAGAACAAAATTTGCCGGCTCGGCCAGGTGCGAAAACGGCCACAATTTGCGTATTCCTTAACAAATATCGAAACTTACGGTAGAGCTTGGACTTCGGCATATATACTGCAATCCCGCATCGATATGGTGCTAAAGTCGTTTAATGTCGTTTGGTGTCTTTCTGCGTAGGACCAAATGAGTAGCAGCGCGCCGAGCCGCCGCAGGTCCGACAAGGCCACGTTACTCGCGATGCCGATGCTGGCGCGCGTGTACGTGGTCACCGTCGTACTCGCAGGGGCCGGTGCGTTGATCACCGCGGCGCTCCAACTGCGTCCGGAAAATCTCGGCCTGTCGATGCTGTTGTTGGTGCTGGCCGTCACCACGTCGGCGGCGAAGATTGAATTGCCGCTCGGCCGCAGCCAGTCGAACCTCTCGCTCTCTCACGCCTTGAACTTCTGGGCCCTCTTCGCGCTCGGACCGGCGCCGACGGTGTGCATCGCGGCCTTGAGCGCGTGGGCCCAATGCACGCTGCGCACCAGCGAGCGTAACCCGCCGCACCGCGTCGCGTTCAGCATCGCCTCCTTGATCCTGACGGTGTTTGTCGCCGGGCTGCCGCTGCGCCTGGCCCTTGGCGCCGACCCCACGAGCATGGCCGCACTCGCGCGCGCCGCCGCCGTGGTGGCGCCGCTCTACTTCCTGATTAACAGCGCGCTCGTGGCCGGCGCGATCGCCCTTTCGACACGGCAGCCCATCGACCGGGTCTGGCGCCACAACTTCCTGTGGAGCGCGCCCAGTTACCTGGCCGGAGCGGCCCTGGCCGCGGTCGCCACGGTGGCCTGGCAGCGGGACCTGTTCGGCTGGCTCGCGCTGCTGGTCGCGCCGCTCTACCTGGTCTTCCGCAGTTACCACACCGTCGTCGCGCGCCTTCGCGAGGAGCAGGACGAAACCCGCAACGCGATGGAAGTGCAGCTGGCCACCATTGAGGCGCTCGCGCTGGCGATCGAAGCCAAGGCTGGTTGCACCCCGGCGCATATCCGTTCGATCCAGCAATACGCGGCGACGCTGGCGGAAGCCGTCGGCCTCTCCGATTCCGAGGTGCAGGGAGTGCGGACGGCGGCGTTGCTGCACGACATCGGCAACATGGCGGTGCCCGAGCACATCCTGTCGAAGCCCGACGCCCTGACCCCCGAAGAGTTCGAACGGGTGAAGATCCATCCGCGGGTCGGCGCCGAGATCTTGCGAAACGTCCCGTTTGGCGCACCGGTCGCAGAGCTCGTGCTGTGCCATCACGAACGCTGGGATGGCCTGGGCTATCCGGCCGGCCTGCGCGGCGAGGCGATTCCCATCGGCGCGCGGATCCTCGCGATCGCGGACTGCTACAGCACGCTGCAGAATGACCGGCCGTACCGGCCCGCCCGCACGCCGAACGCGTCGGCGGTGGTGCTGCGCGAGTTTGCCGGCACGGCATTCGATCCGGCGCTGGTTGAATTGCTGATCGGGCGCCTCCACCTGGCCGCTGACCTGCGCGGTGACGCGCCGGCCGAAGGCACCAGGGCCGAGCGCGAACAGCCCGAGCTCCAGGACATCACCGGCGCCCATCGCGAAGAGCAGACGCTGTACGAGATTGCGCAAGCCCTGGGCTCGAGCCTGGGCGTGGACGACGCGATGGTGCTGATCCAGGAGAAGGTCAGCCGGCTCGTGCCGTTTGTCACCTGCGCGCTCTTCCTGGGCAACGACGACGAAGGCTACGTCTGCCGCTATGCGCATGGTCCGGGAACCCAGGCGCTGTTCAAGTGGACCCCGAAATCGTGGAGCGACCTGTCGCTGCGGCTCCCGGCGTGCGCCGACGGACGCTCCGCGCACGGCGAGGACCTGGCGGCGCTGCTGCCGTGTCCGCTCGTCTTTGAAGGACAGATGATCGGCAGCCTGGTGATCTACCACTCGATCGCCGGCTGCTTCACCGACGAACATCGGCGCGTCCTCGGCCGCGTGAGCGAGCAGGCGGCGGCGGTGATCTACAACTCGACCCGTTACGAGCAAAGCCAGCATGAATCCGAGACCGATGCGCTGACGGCGCTCCCCAACCGACGCTCGCTCGATCGCCAGTTCGAAATCGGGCTGGAGCGCGCCGCGCGCACCAATAGCAGCGCCAGCGTCATCGTCCTGGACCTTGATCGGTTGAAGGAAGTCAACGACACCTACGGTCACGAAGCGGGCGACCGTGCGCTGCGCTCGATTGGCGCCGTACTGCGGGCGACGGTGCGTGAGAGCGATTTGTGCGCGCGGTTCGCCGGCGACGAATTTGTCGTCGTGTTGTGGGACTGCACCCCCGAGCACCAGGACCGCCGGGTCGCCGAGATCCAGGCGTCGGTGAGCGCGTACCCGTTCGAGCCGCGGCCCGGCGTGCGCGTGGCACTGTCGATCAGCGCCGGCTGCGCCCGCTTCCCGGAAGACGGCCGGACCTTTGAAGAGCTGCTGGTCTCGGGCGACGAGCAGATGTATCGCGACAAGGCGGGACGGCGGTCCCGCAACTCCAACCGCCACGCGGTGGCCGAAGAAAGTCGCGCGTAATCGGCGCGCCTACGGGGTCGGCGTCACCTGCGTCGAGGTGGCGGGGCCCATCCCGACGATCTGCAGGATGACATCGCCGTCCTTGGCGCCGTCGTAGTGCACCTGCTTGCCAAAGTGCGTGACGAAGCTGCCCGCCGGGATCGGCTTCATGCCATCCGGGTCGTACTTCGATCCGGTGCCCACCCACCACGTTCCCGAGATCACCGTGATGAAGCGATCGTTCGGATGAAAATGCGGACGGCTGTTGTTGTGCGCCACCCACTTGGTGAGCACGACGTATAACCCCTCCTTGGACGGATCGCCGACCAGCACGGCCTGCTGCGAGGTGGCGCCGCCGGTCCACTTGATGTTGGCCGGAAGCGTGAACGTCAGCGCCTTCGGGTCCGGTTCATTGACCCGTTGCGCGAAACCCGCCGAGGCGAACACGGGCACGATCACCACGAGAGCGGTTAATAGACGGCGCATCGATTCCTCCTGGTTGAAGCCTTACTTGATCTTTCCGTCGAGCAGTTCGTAGGCGCGGCGCATGCCGTGGTTGGGCACGATGCCGACGGCACGAATCCCCGGGTAGTTCACCGCGTTACCGCGCAAGTCCACCTGCCTGGCGGCGTCCTCCCACGACGTGCCCGCCGCATGGAATTTTTGCGCCTGGGCCCAGAAATCCCGGAGGTAGGCCTGCCAGTGATCCAGCTTGGCCTTGCCCGTGAAGGCACGGCCATGGCCGGGCAGCACCGTGTCGAAGTCCAGCTGCTTGAGCGCCTCGATGGTCTGGATCCACTCGGTGAAATACGCATCGCCCATGTACGAGGTGCCCTCGACGAGGAGATCGCCGGTGGCGATGATCCGCTCCTTCGGCAGGTAGACCACAATGTCGCCGGCGGTGTGCGCGCGGCCGAGGAACAGGAGCCGGATCTCGCGCGAGCCGCGATAGAGCGTCATCGATTGGGTCAGCGTGATCGTGGGCGGCGTCGGCCGGACGGCGTTGGTGCCCTCCAGGAACGTGCGCTGGATCTCGAGGTCGGCCTGAATGGTGGCGCGCGCCTTGTCGTCGGTGGCGGCCCCGAGACGGGCCTCGAGGTTCTTGATCGTGGCCGGGATGCCGCCAACGTAGAACTCGCGCGCCGGAGAGTCCTGGGACTTGCCGGCGAGCATCTGCTGCCGCGCAAACTCGTGTCCGATGATCTGGACCTCGGGTCCATAGATCTGGTTGCCGTGGGAATGATCGAAGTGAAAGTGAGAGTTCACCACCCAGCGGATCGGCTTGCCGGTGATGGCCTTGAGCTCCTCCCGCAGCGCCCAGGCGCCGCTCGGCGCCACCTGTGAATCCACCACCAGCACGTCGGTGTCGCCCTCGATGATGGTCGCGTTCGACATCACCACGAGGTTGCCGGTGCCGACGGCGTGATAGACGCCGTCGGTGATCTTGTTGAACGTGAAGGCCTGGCCCTTGTAGACGGCGCCGGGCGGCCGAGGCGACGCCTGTTCGGCAACGCCGACGCCGCCCCGTCCATGGGCAATAGCCCCGGCGCCGAGGCCGAGAATCAACAGCAGGATGAGCGGCCGCAGACGGGTCATGGTGCGGCGATTCTACTGCACTCCGCGCATTGGCTAGCGTCGCGGCATGGTCCGCTTGCCGTCGACGACCGGCGGAAAGTCCTTCACCTCGTCATACGCTTCGGCGATGAAGCGATTCTTGCTCTGTGGCGTGTCGCCCTGCGTGGTCTTGTCATACGGCGCCGTCAGGTTCGCCGCCAGCACGTCGGGCAGCGACTTGCCCTGGTCGCGCAGCGCCTTCACCTTGCCCATGATGTCCAGCAGCATGGCGCGATAGGGCAAGAGGTCCTGCTTCTTGATCAGCGTGCCGTGCCCGGGAATGAGCGTGGTGTTGGCATCCGCCAATTCCTCGATCAGGTCGACCGCCTCGACCATGCCGCGAAGCGAGCCGCCGTTGGCCTGGTCGGCGAAGGGATAACCGAAATTGCGGTAGAAATCCTCGATGTAAATCACGTTGGCCTTGCGAAACCGGACGATGGTGTCGCCGGCGGTGTGGGACGGCATCATCGGGATGAAGTCCACGGTTTCGCCGTTCATATTGAAGGTCAGGGCCGGCTGGCCCCGCGTCGCCGCCTGATAGCGGTAGGTCACCGCCGGCACACTTGCCGGCTCGGGCGCAGGCGCGGGCTGGCCGTCGGCGCGCGGCGGCGGACGCAACATCTCGCTCCGCAAATCCTCCTGCGCGTAGATCAGCGCTCCCTGCTGGGCGAAGAAGGCGTTGGCGCCGGTATGGTCGGGATGAATATGCGTGTTGACCAGGATCCGGATCGGCCCGGTGGTGAAGGTGCGGACCGCGGCGAGTGTTTTCTCGGCGACTTGCCGGTTCTCGGTATCGACCAGCAGCACGCCATCCGGTCCGAAGAGCGCCATGGCCCGTCCGCCGGACGCGTCGGGGTGCGCGGGATCGAGGCCTGGAGAACCGTGGAGCACAAAGAGATTCGGCGACATTTTTTCTGTCACGCGAATCTCGATCTTGTCCCACGGCGTCACGTAGCCCTGGGGGAAGGTATACGGACCCTTGCCGGTCGGAATCACGATGAGTGGATATTCCGCGCGCTGCGCCGCGGCGATCAGCGGCATCGCGGCGATCGCGCTTACGCCTAACAACCATACGAGTTTTCTCATGAGTTTCTTCCTCGTCTGAGTCGATCGAACCAGTGGGGTCTGGCACCATACCATCAAATACAGCGCAGTTCTTGCCATGTGGCAGAATCTGAATCGTTTTTGATGTTAAGGTGCCAGACCCGGGACGTGGCCGGGGTCGCCATGGAGGCAGCAGATGTCGTTGTTCGGGCTCATTGAATACGCAGAGGCCAGTCCCGAGGTGCGGGCTGTCTACGACGACATCATGGCGGTGCGCAAATCCGACTGGATCAACAACTTCTGGAAGGCCATTGCGCACGACCCTGCCCTGTTGAAGCGCACCTGGGCTGACATCAAGGACATCATGGCCCCGGGCGCACTGGACGCGCTGACCAAGGAGATGCTCTACCTCGCCGTCTCCGTCAGCAACGGCTGCGCGTATTGCACCGCCTCGCACACAGCGGGGGCGCGCGGCAAGGGCATGACCGACGCGCAGCTCAAGGAGCTGCTGGCCGTCGTCGGCATGGCCAACGAGACGAACCGGCTTGTGGAAGGTTACCGGGTCGACGTGGACGAACGGTTCCAGGCCCGGTCGTGACCACCATGAGAACAAAGGCGGTCTTTTGCATCGCGGCGCTTGCCGCGCTCTCGGCCGGCGCCGCGGCGCTCGAACGAGTGGCCGAGCGCCCTGGCGACGCACCGCTGTTCCAGGTCGATCCCTTTTGGCCCAAGGTCCCGAAGCAGTGGATCCTCGGCCAGGTCGCCGGCGTGGCCGTGGACGCCCAGGACCACGTCTGGATCGTGCAGCGGCCGTGGTCCATCAACAGCGACGAGAAGAAGAAGAACCCTGAGGCGGAATGCTGCGACGAGGCGCCGCCGGTGATGGAGTTCGACGCCGCAGGCAATTACCTGCGCGGGTGGGGCGGCGCACCCGCCGACGGCAGCTACGAATGGCCGATGGACGAACACGGCATCCACGTGGACTACAAGGGCAACGTGTGGGTGTCCTCGGCGGGCGGGCCGCGGCTGCGCGAAGGCAAGGAGAACTTCCTGCTGAAATTCACGCGCGACGGCAAGTTCCTGCTGCAGATCGGCCGCCGCGGCCAGAGCAAGGGCAGCCTCGACACCGCCAACCTCAATAACGCCGCCGACATCTGGGTGCACGCCGCGACCAACGAGGTGTTCGTCGCCGACGGCTACCGCAACCGCCGCGTCATCGTCTTCGACGCCGACACGGGCGCCTTCAAGCGGATGTGGGGCGCCTACGGCCAGCCGCCAGACGACTCAACCAAACAGGTGTTCGTCGGCGAAGGCCCGGGACCGCGGCAGTTCAATACCGTGCACGGGATCAAGGTGTCGAATGACGGCCTGGTCTACGTGAACGACCGCCTGAACAACCGCATCCAGATCTTCGCGCTGGACGGCACGTTCCGGCGCGAGGTGTTCATCGAGCGCAAGACCCAGCTCCTCGGCACGTCCTTCAACACCGCGTTCTCTTCCGACCGCGAGCAGCGGTGGCTTTATGAAGCGGACGCGGGCAACGGCCGCATTCACATTTTCAACCGGAAGACGATGGAGGAGGTCGGCGCGTTCGGCCGCATCGGCCGCTACGCCGGCGAGTTCGTCTTCATGCACAACCTGGCCACCGACTCGCGCGGCAACCTGTACGTGAGCGAGGTCGGCAACGGCCGCCGCGTGCAGAAGTTCGTGCTGAAGGCACGGTAGCGTCCGCGCCAGTAGGGTCTGGCACCTTAACATCGAAAACGATGCAGTTTTTGCACACCAGCAGTTTTTGCCTGTGGACGTCTGTGGAAGTACGCAGGAAGTGCGTCGATTTCGACGTTAAGGTGCCAGACCCTACTCAGGCGGGCGTCGCGTCCATCTCTTCGAGGGCGCGGACGCCAGTGCGCATGCCTACCAGCCACGTGGCAATACTCAACGCCGCCGCCGACGTGAAGCAGACCCCGATCATCACGACCTGGTAATCCGTGAGCGGCCGACGACGCACCTGGCTGAAGAGGTAGACCGACGAGGGCCACCCGAGCAGGATGATCATCACCAGGATGAACAACACGGCGACAATCATGAACGCCACGCCGCCGTAGGAGCCGGCCACCTGGCTGGGATTGTCGGCCGCGAACCGCGGATACTTGGCGCCCAGCCCCGCGGCGAGGCCGACCAGGGCGAACGCCATGAAGACGATCGCCACCGCCGACATTCGCTTCAGGAACGGATCGACCCCGAGCAGCTCGTTGCCCGCCACGATCAGGCACTCGGTGAGGATCAACACCGGCACCAGGCCGGTCCAGAATTTCGACCAGAGAAAATCGCGCATCGAAATCGGCGCCGAACGAATGATCCAGAACGCCGCGCCCTCGGCGGACACCGCCGGAAACACGAATCGCACCGCCAC
The DNA here is from genome assembly GCA_039934485.1 of Vicinamibacterales bacterium. Taxonomy (GTDB): domain Bacteria; phylum Acidobacteriota; class Vicinamibacteria; order Vicinamibacterales; family UBA2999; genus 12-FULL-67-14b. The sequence goes on along the minus strand of JBDTMB010000058.1, from coordinate 6,920 downwards.
CGTGGACATCACGAAACCGGCCATCGCCAGGTTGAGAAAGGCGTAGACGTTCTTCAACACGCCGCTCATGTAGGGAATGCGATCGAGATCCAGCACCTGGAAGTTGTAGAGATAGACCAGCATCAACGCCACCAGCAGCAACAGCTGCGACCACTGGCTGACGTCGCGCAGGAACACCTTCAGGTCCTTGACCAGGAGGTGCCGCCGCACCACCGACAGCGGCAGCCCGCCGGCGATCGCGTCGAGCACCCGCCACTGCGCGAACCTGGCCTTGCGGGCTTCCTGCGACTTGCTGAAGCCGGCGAAGTGCCAGCGCGCGAAGGCGGCGCCGACGCCGACGATCACCGCCGCCGCGGTGGTCCACAGCGCCGCGATGTGCAGCAGATCGCGCCCGCCCATCAGTCCCGCGAAGATCGCCTCACCCGCCCAGAACGACGGGAACATCGGCGTGATCGGCGATTGCAGCGTGGCGAAGAACGCCGTGACCTCCGGCATCGACTCGACCTTCAGCAGCCGCTCGGGCTGGATGAAGCGCAGCAGCAAGACGATGCTGGTCGCGAAGACGAGGCCCATCAGCATCAGGATGTCGCGGGCGCGGCGGGCCGGAAACACGTTGACCAGGAGCAGCGTCACCGCGGCGCCGATCCCGACCGGGATGATCACGAACGGGACCACGGTAATCGTCGCGGTCAGGACGAACGACCACGGCGCGCACTTGGCGAATCCGATCCCGGCCAGCACCGGCACCAGGAACACCACGACCATCCACCCCGATTGCACCAGCGTGCGCGCGAAGCGCGCCAGGAAGACGCGGCGCGACGCCACCGGCGCCGCCAGGATCATCCGCAAGTCGTCGGAGAGAAAGAACGTCGAAAGCGACGCCACCACGCCGCTGAAGGCGAGGAAAGAGAGAAAGGTCAGGAACAGCCACGACAGGCCGATGCGGATCAGATAGTCGCCGAGTTCCGCATACTGCGCCGCCTGCCACGTCACCCAGAAGGCGCCGCCAAAGAGCGCCGCCATCACGCCGAGGCCGATCGCGCCGAAGATCAACGCGCGGAGGGCATCGCCTTTCTCCCGGCGCCGGGCGCGGTTGCGCGACGCCCAGAACGACGGCAGCAGCAGGTACGGGAACGGGCGCGTGTTAGCGAGGCTAGACAATTTCGTCGATCTCCTGGAGGCCGCTGCCGCCGGTCAGCTTCAGGAACACCGACGTCAGTTGCTCATCGGCGGTGCCCGCCAGCCCGCGCAGGTGATCAACCGTGCCGTGCGCGATGATCTTCCCCTTGAGGATGATGCTGACCAGGTCGCACATCTCCTCCGCCACTTCGAGCGTGTGCGTGCTCATCAGGATGGCGACGCCGTGCTCGCTCATCTTGCGGAACACGTCCTTGATCAGCCGCGCCCCCCGCGGATCGAGGCCCACCATCGGCTCGTCGACCAGCACCGCCTTCGGCTTGTGCAGGAACGCCGCGCTCATCACGAGGCGCTGCTTCATGCCGTGCGAGAAACTCTCCACCAGCTCGTGCTGCCAGCGCCCCAGTTCGAAGATGTCGAGCATCTCCTTGATGCGCGCCTCGATGCCGCGATCGTCCATGCCGTAGAGCCCGGCGTGAAACCGCAGGAACTCGCCGGCCGTCAGCTTCTCGTAGATGAACGGCCGATCGGGAATGAACCCGAGCGCGGCCTTGGCGGCCTCGGGCTCGAGCGCAAGGTCGTGGTTGTTCACCAGCACGCGGCCGGCGGTGGGCTTCAGCAAACCCGCAATCATGCGAATGGTGGTGGTCTTGCCGGCGCCGTTGGGGCCCAGGAAGCCGTGAATCTGCCCGGGCTGCACGTCGAGCGAGACACCGTCCACGGCGGTGAAGGCGCCGTAGCGCTTGACGAGATTCTCGACCGCGATCATCGCGGCTTCCCGGTGGCGGGCGGCTGGCCTTCGTTGCAGGGCGACACCCAGCAGCCACACCCTTGCCGCTGCGGGATCGGGATCGAGAGCGGACGTGCATCCGTCTCCTGGCGCCCGACGATGATCGGCACGGAGTTCGGCACCAGGTTCACGCTGAGCACGGTCATCTTGACGCGGCCGATCAGCGGCAGGATCGCGGTCTGCTTGTCGAGGCCGCCGCGCGCGAGGCGCAGGTGCGTGGCATCGGCGGGAAACTGGTTGAACGTGGGGTCGACCGGCAGCCACATCCCCCGCCCCTTGCCCTCGTCAATGTAGACCTCGGGCCACGCGTGGTAATAAAAGGCGCCGCGCACGAACGCCACGCCGACATCGATGCGCGCGGGAATGCCGAGCGAGCGCGCCATCGCCACGAACAGCACGGTGTGCTCGTTGCAATCACCGACCCTGGTCCGCAGCACCTCCTTCGCCGACGGCAGGCTCATCGTCGGCGCCTTGTCGAGCAGCGCGTTGACCTCGCGCGTCAGCCGTTCGACACGCGCGCGGGTGCCGGTGATGCCCTTGACCATGCGCTCGGCCTCGGCGCGAATCTCGGGATCGTCGCTCTCGATGAACGCCTCGGCGCGAAGATACTTGTCGGTGTCCGGGTCGGCAGGCCCTGGCTCCAAGCGGCGCGGATCGGTCAGCTCGATGATGTTGCCATCGACCTTCTGGCTGACGCCATCGAGGTCGAGACTCGACAAATCGGCGCCGTCGAGACGCAGCCGCAGCTGCTCGACGTTGCGGGGCTCATCGATGCGCGAGCGCATCACCGGCACGATGGCCGAGGCCTCGAGCATGTCGGCCTGCATCTTGCTCGACACCGCCAAGGCGGTCGCCTGCTCCTGTGACTCGCGCACGGTGATCAGCCCCATCGGGCTTTCTTCGCGGACGATCTCGCCGGTGTCGGTAATCCACGCCGTCGACTGCAGGCCCGAGAACGTCATCTCGACCTTGAAGGCGGGAATCGGCCGGCCACCGCCGGTCACCACCTCACGAGCCCCCACGCGCACGACCACCGGCGCGTTTTGCAGCGTGGCCGGGTCGAACACCATCCACTGGTGCACGGCGCCGTCCTTGAGGCCGTCGGTGGCGAGCCGCCGCCCGAGGCTGATCATCATGGCCGGCGGCTCCTTGAGATCGCGCGTCTCGGTCCGGGTATTGCCCGCGCTCGTGATCGCGAGGGTCAGCTTCAAGCCATCGAGCCGGCCGCGGATCGACAGCGGTCCGGTGCCCGGATCCAGCGAGAACTCGAACGACTGCAGCGCAAACGCCTGGTCCACGCGGGCCGTGGTCCGGATGATCGCGGCGGTGGTGGCGCCAAGCAGCGACATCTGGATGCGCCCGTCTTCCTGTAGTTCGAAGCCGCCCTCGCGAGGCACGACCTGCCCCACCGTGAACCCGATCTTTTCGCCGCGGTAATAGACGCCGCGCCACTGCGCCGCCGTGCCGTAGCGCGCGAGATCGGTGGCGAGATTGGCCGACGAGGCCTGGAGGTACGAGCGATTGATGATCACGCCCATGCACGCGATCCACGCGGCAAGGGCGACGACCGAGAGCGGACGGGTGACCGAACGCGAAAGCGGACGAAGGAGGCGAACGGGCACTACCGCTATTGTAGACGGACTCGGGCCTGCGGCCCTCGTAGGACTCCTCGCTTCGCTCGTCGTAGGGGTCGCGCCTTCGGCGCTCCGGGATTCGGCCCTGCGGGCCTCGTGTGGGCCCAATCGCATCCGGCCATGTGGCGAGTCCAGGAAACCGGGCGGTGCTGGTGCCGGCGCGAGATTGCGTCGCTCAGGGCCTTCGCTTTGAAGGCTTCGCCCCATGCACCCTGACTCAGATTTCGTCCTTTTGTGGCTTTCGCACGATGCCGTTCTCACACAAAAGCAGACCGCTCGCCCAGTGTTCGATTTCTCGATCGAGGTTGCGCTCCGTAGCTTCCGTGGCCCGCCAGATTCTTCAAGAAAGTCCTCGAAGGTCTTAGCGAGGCTTGCCGGAGCCAGTCGAGACCACCCGAATCGACGATCGCCGCGCTTAGAGCTTTTCGAAATCGAACATCACGGTGGTCGAATGGAGGTCGCGTACCATGCGGAATTCGCCGGCCTCGTGGGAACCAAATATTAGGGTAATCCTTGAATTCCTTTGACTTGCTACGAAGGCTTACGACTGGCAGCCACCATTCAAATTCACGCAGCTCCAGTTCTCCTTTCTTTTTTTGACTTACCCTGAAACTCAACGTAAATACGCCGCTCTGAAAATAACGCGCGCGCGCGACACCCAGGAACGTCGAGTAGTCTTTGCTTCCAGTCTCGCGTTCTCGCACCTTGACGACGTCACCTGGTGCATCAACGTCGTCTTCGTACCAGCCCATGCGCCATTCTGCTCGGCCCTCACCAGTGACCAGCCATTCGCGAAACGAAGGTAAAGGGATCCGAGCCGCGCGGAGTGGGTGACTCGGCGGATTCCGCTGCATGAAGGCGACGTGCTCTCGATGCAGCCATTTCAGTTTCGCTGCAAAATCAGAAACCATTCTGAGCGAGCCAAGGAAGCGCTGAATCTCAAACGCACCAGGAGGAAGGCACACAACAGCTTCACGTAACCCGCCCTCACCGAGCGCATTTGAAGTCAAGTTCGCAGACCCGATGATGGTGCCTCTACTCCGTGACCAATAGATCTTCGCGTGCATTCGGTCAACGAAGCGAACCGTCGCCCCTTTGTTTCGTAGCCTATCGATTGCGTCGGGATTTGTACTGCCTGGCTGAGGCCAACAGTAAATAGTTAGACCGGCAGGAGCGGCGAGGAACGAGAGCGCGAGCAAACCACGAGTCTCAGGAGGGCCGAAGGCCCGACTCCCACGAGGCGCGACTGTCCCGCCGAAGCGCTTCGCGCGAAGGCGGAAGCGCCGAGCCCGAGGAGCCGCCGAAGGCGGCGATCTCTTGAACCCTACTTCTGCGTCGGCGGCGCGCGGTCGACGACGGCGCCCCAGAACCCGATCATCATCTCCTCCCACGTTTGATCGCCCCAGCGGACGTCCTTGGTGGGGTCGGGGTTGAACTTGTTCTGCGGCGAGTTGTCGTAATGGGCAATCACCTCGATCTTCGTGCCCTTCGGGAAGAGCCGCGGCTGCGCCAGCGTGTAGGTGATCTGCCAGTTGAAGTCGTACTTGGGCACCGAGAGCAGCGTCTCGTCGGTGCCGTCGGCGAAGTGCGCGATGTAGGTCATGTCCTTGCCGCGCACGTGCATGTGCGGCGTGAACGACGTGATCATCGTGTCGTCCGCCAGCACACGCTCGGCGCGCACTTCGTGGGCAGGCGCGCCCGCGGGGATCACGAACCGCCCGTTCAGGGCCTGGCCACCAGAGGCCATCTGCTTGGGCGGCTCCTTCGCATAGATGATCCCAATCACGGTCTTGTCGGTGGCTGCCTCGCCGTTGGTCGTGTAGTGCATCTGCAGCACGATGTCGGAGTTGGCGGCCAGCCTGCGCCCCACTCCGGGCGGGAAGACCACGCCGGGCTTGTTCGGCGTCACCCCGCCGATGTTGCCGGGGCCAAGGGCGCCGTTCTCGTTGAGCGGTGAACCGGTGGGCTGGGTATAGGCCAGCACGTGATGCACGTGCGCCCGGGCGCCAGGCTTGATCTCGATCGCCTGGATCCACTTGTCCTCCGAGAGCTTTGCCGGCACGCGCAAATACTGGTAGGGAATCGTGCCCGTCGCGGGGATCTGGAAGGCCTCGGGCATTTCGAAGACCACGTCGGGCTCGCCGATCGTCCAGCCGTTGGCGAACTCTGGGGCCTTGGGCATGTCCTTGTCGGTGCCCTTCGGCGCCCCGCCATCCACCCACGCACTGATCGTCTCGATTTCCTTGTCGGTCAGGCGCGGATCGTTCTTGAACACACCGTGCGCCGGATCGGCGCCCCACGGCGGCATGGTGCGGGCGGCCACGCGTTGCTTGATCGACCTCGCCCACGGCCTCGCGTCTTCGTAACTCACCAGCGACATCGGCGCAAACATCGTCGCGCGATGGCATTCGATGCACTTGGAATAGAGGATGGGTGCGACGTCCTTCGTGAAGGTCGGCACGCCCTCGGCGCGCTCGGCCGCCCGGCTGCCGGGAGACCACGCGAACACCATCGCCGCTACGAGACCCACGCCGACGCCGGTTCGTCCGAACACCACAGGCAGCCTCCAGTGAGAATGACGCCCTATCCTACGGTGTCTTGCCGGTCCAAATCCAGTACCGCCCCCAGGCGCACGGCGGCGCCTCGAGCGCGGCGCGTGATCACGACCTGGGCTTCTCCGACAGCGCCTTGAACGGCGTCGTCAGCGTGCCGATGCCCTCGATCTCCACGGTGACCACGTCGCCGGGTTTCAGGAATTTCTGCCGTTCCATGCCGGTCCCCGCCGGCGTCCCAGTGGAAATCAAGTCGCCGGGATAGAGCGTCATCCGCGACGTCAGAAAGGCGACCAGGTGCGCTTCATCCCAAATCAATTCGCTGGTGTTCGAGTCCTGACGAATTTCGCCGTTCACCTTCGTTGAGATCTTCAGGTTGGCCGGCCCTTTCGGCAGGAACTCCTTGGGCACGATGACCGGGCCAAACGGTGCGGCGCGGTCAATGCTCTTGCCGTCAAACCAGGTCGTGCCGGGGAACATCGTCACCTCGCGAAGCCGCTCGCTCCCGCGATCGCTGATGTCCTGGAGAATGGTGTAGCCGAAGACGTAGTCGTGCGCCTGGTTCTTCGGGACGAGATACGCGGGGCGAGGGCCCATGACGATGCCCATTTCGCCTTCGTAATCGGTACGGGTGCGGCCGTCGACGATGTAGAAGGGCGCGCCGGGATCGATGATGCACGAGCGCGGCGACTTGGCGAACATGATCGGCGCGTCGCGATCGGGCACGATCCGCGCGGCAGCAGTGGCGTCGAACCCATTCCCCGCCGGTGGCACTGCAGGCGGCGCTACAGGTGGCGCTACAGGTGG
>JBDTMB010000057.1:0-17836 GCA_039934485.1 Vicinamibacterales bacterium | reverse complement strand
CGCAGATCTGGCGAGATCTCGATCCGTCATTTCGCCCTAGATGGCGCAGATCTCAATCCACAATTTCAGAGGCAGATGTAGATCTCAATCCCGTGTGCTGATCGCCCAGCCAACGCGAAACACAGGCGCGGACATGCACGCGTCATCGGCGGGCCATGATCTGGGTTCCCGAGGTTCTGCGTCATCGGCGGCCCTGGGATTGCGCTCCCGAAAGTTCTGCGTCCTCGGCGGCCCATGATTGCGCTGCCGAAAGTTCTGCGTCATCGGCGGCCATGGGATTGCGCCCCCGAAAGTTCTGCGTCATCGGCGGCCTTGGATTTTGCGCTCCCAACAGTTCTGCGTCATCTGCGGCCCTGGATTGCGCTCCCCAGAGCTCTGCGTGCTCGGCGGCCTGGATTTGCGCCCCCGCAAGTTCTGCGTGCTCGGCGGCCCTGGATGTGCGCTCCCAAAAGTTCTGCGTCATCTGCGGCCCCGGATGTGCGCTCCCGCAAGTTCTGCGTCATCTGCGGCCCTGGATCTTGCGCTCCCAAAAGTTCTGCGTCATCTGCGGCCCTGGATGTGCGCTCCCGCAAGTTCTGCGTCATCTGCGGCCCTGGAATTTGCGATGCGAGTTCTGCGGCATCGGCGACTCTGCATTTCAGCGTTCTCCACTCAGAATCTGCCCCACTTGCGTCGATGCGTCCGACGCACAGCGCTGCAATTGCCCATCGAGCAGGCCAATCATCTCGACCGAGAGTTCCCAGCCGAGCGGCGCCTCGGCCCGCTGGGCCTGGCTCGGATCGGGGCACACGGCAAACTCGATGACGTTTTCCCCGCCCACCAGCAGCCCCAGGCGGCGCAGCGCGTTTTCGCCGCGTGCCTCGCGCGTCCTGAGCAGGGCGCGCAGCGGCGCGATGATCTCCCCCAACTGCTGCACCGGGCGCCAGGCCGCCTCGTTTTCCGGCTGCAAGCGTTCCCGCTCCGGCGTGTTCCGCAACACCAGCACCACGAAGCGGATCGCCGGTGACGGATTCGTCGCTTGCAGGACCGAGATCACGTCGCGCAGGGTATCGGCGCCGGTGTTTTCGAAATAACCCCCGTCCACGATGTGGCCGCGATCGGCGCCGCTCGCCGCGCGAAGCCGCCCGGCCGCGCTGATATACGGAAAGCGCGCGGTGTTGTGCACCGCCGCCGCCACCGACACATCCGCCCTGATGAGCGTATGCAGATCCGCCAGGTCCGGACCACTGGTCGTCGGATCGAGCGGCGACCAGAGCACGGGTGCAGCCACGATGCGGCGGCCGCTGTCGACGCTCGTGCCATTGAGGAACAACAGCGGGACGGTGCGCGAGCCGGCCGGACGCAAGTCGAGAAACGGACCGCTGATCCGGGTGCTGTGCGTGGGGTCGCGGTACGCTGCCGCAAAGGAGCGCTCCATCGCCTGCGAGCGATCGAAGAACGGCACCGGCACGGGGAGGAACCACTGCGCGAAATCGCCGGTGACGAGCGCCGCCAGGTTCGGCGCGAGAAAGCCGCCCGTGAATATTGTCCGGACGATGCCGGCGCGAGCCGGGCCATCGACCTGGTCGGCTTGCAACCCCGCGTAGACCGCGGCGCCGTAACTGCTCCCGGAGACGCTGCTGATCGCGAAGAGGTGACGCGCAAACGCCTCGTGGTCGCGATCGAGCCGGTTCAAGACCGCCGCCGTCCAGTAGCCCGCCCGAAGCCCGCCGCCTTCGGCCGCCACCATGAAGACCGGCACGGCCTTCGCCTGGGTGCCCACCGCCGGGAGGTCGCCGAGCCACGACTGGAACACATCGGTGAGCGGTGGCCGCACGGGCGCGCCGGCGTCGATCGACGCGAGCCGCACGTCATGGTTGTCGTTCCAGAAGCTGAACACCGCCGCGCCAGCGAAGGCGACAAACTCGATCGGCACGCCGTGCGCGCGGGTGAGGAACACGACCAGGCTGCCGAAGAACACGGTGTTGGCCGCCGCAATCGTCAGGATCGGCACGGCACCGAGCAAGCGGCCGGAGCGAAGGGGATCGATCACCATCCAGGCAAACAACGACAGGCTGACGAGGAGCGAGGCGACGAGCACCAGGCGCGTGCCGCCGGGTACGGCCGCGTGATCGAAGGCAGTGAGTTCCGGACGCTGCGTGCGAACGATCCAGCGGCGCCGCAAGTGAACGAAGATCATGAACAGCACGCCCAGCAGCACGCAGGTCAGGCCAAGGCCGATCATCGCCGGCTGGTGGTCGACGGTGCGCGGCAGCGCCAGGGCAAACGCCGCGGCCGGGCCGAAGAGGGTCAGCGCGCCCGCCACTCGCGGCAACCACTCCGCCCAGGTGCTGAAGAGTGCCGAGGGATTCGCGCCGCCCTCGGCCTTCAGGAGCACGCGCGACCAGTACCAGACGCTGAACGCCCAGACGCTGAGCCAGAACGCAAACGACGCGGGGTACCAGGGTTTCGCGGCACTCGACAGCGTGACCAGCAGATCGCGTCCCTGCCCGGTCGCGATCAGCGGCAGGGTGCCGATCAGCAGCGAAATCAGGCTGTAGCGCGCGGTGCGCAGCACGCGCCCGCGATCGCCGCCGATCAGTTCCGCAACCGAGAACGCGAGCGAGACGGCGAGCAGCGAGAGCTTCGCCACCGCCGCGAGCGACATCAGGAGCACGGGAAGGTCCGTCAGCTGGCCGGCGCGCGGCAACAGCCAGAACACCAGCAGCGCGTTCTCGAGGTAGTCGAAGCCGGCGGCGGCGTAGGGCAGCCAGACCAGCGGGCGGAGGGCGACACGCCCGTCTGACTCCCGCAACCACACGTATAACTGGCTGAGCAGCGCGGCGTAGGCGATCGGGAAGAACAGGTCGACGGTGGCCACGGTCCACCGCGCGCGCGCGATCGCCTCGGCGCCGCCGGCCTTGATCCACAGCCCCGTGATCTGCTGGAACACGCCGGCCCTGAAGCTCAGCTCGAGGTCGAGCATGTCGGGGCCGTTGTCGCGCACGTACGCTTGCGCGAGGTAGCCAAACGCGAAGACGAACGCGAGGTTCACCGCGAAGAGCGCGACGACTCGTTTTCCCATAACCATGCCGCTCCGCGAACACCGCTGGCGTCGCCATGCTTCGCCCGGACCAGCCGGGTTGCCACCTGATCGGAAAACACGTGCGGCGCCCACCGCGCGGGCACGTTGGCGTAAAGACGGGTGATGTTCGAGAGGCCGCCGCCGAGCACGATCACGTGCGGATCGACGATGTTGATCACGCTGGCGAGGGCGCGGGACAGGCGGTCTTCGTAGCGGGCGAGCGACGCCATCGCGCCGGCGTCGCCGGCATCGGCGCGCGCGGCGATCTCCACCGCCAGCCGATCTTCACCGGTGGCGGCGCGATGATCGCGGCGCAGGGCCGGCCCCGAAAGGAACGTCTCGATGCAGCCGCGTCGTCCGCAGTAACACGGCGGCCCGGGCCGCTCGTCGTCGGCCGGCGCCGGCAGCGGGTTGTGTCCCCATTCGCCGGCAATCAGGTTGCAGCCTTCGATGATGCGGCCATCAATCACCAGGCCGCCGCCGGTTCCGGTGCCGAGAATCACCCCGAACACGATCGGCGCGCCCGCGGCTGCCCCGTCAGTGGCTTCCGAGAGCGCAAAACAATTCGCGTCGTTGGCCAGGCGCACGGGCCGATCGAGGGCGCGGGACAGATCGTCGTGCAGCGGGTGGCCGATCAACCACGTCGAGTTGGCGTTCTTGACGAGTCCGGTCGCCGGCGAGATCGCGCCGGGAATGCCGACCCCGACGGTGCCGGTCGCCGCCGTCTCACGCTCGAGATCGCCCACCAGGCCGACGATCGCGGCGAGGCTGCGGCCGTAGTCTCCCTGCGGCGCGTCGATCCGGCGCCGCTGGAGCACGCCGCCGTCGGCGGCCAGCGCGATGGCCTCGATCTTGGTGCCGCCGAGATCGATGCCGATGCGCATGGGGCCCGGCCTATTGCACGCGGGCGATTTGCTGGAGGTCGCCGATGGCGGCCGCCAGCGCGGGACGTTGTTCCTTCGGCGCCAGGTCGCGTGCAATCCACAGGAACTTGCCGGCCGCCTCCCAGTCCCTGATCATCAGCGCCGCGGACGCGAGGCCGGTTTGTGCCCGGCCGTTCTTGGGATCGGCCTTGACGACCATCTCGAACAGCGTGCGCGCGAGGCTGGCTTGTTGCGCCAGCAGCGCCATCTCGCCCGCGACCACGCGCGTGGCGGCCGGCGTGTCCGGACCAAGCGCCACGGTCAAGGCCTGCGCGGCCTCTTCTTTTTTCCCTGCCGACAACAGGTCCGCCGCCACGTTCAGCAGCGCGTGATCGGCGGCCGGCGCCGCGAAGAGCGGCAACGGCCAGGTCAGCGAGTTGCCCACGGCACTCACCTGCTGGCGCTGCGACATCTTCACCGGAATCACGAGCACCGCGGGCAGCATGTCGGGCGCGGTGGTGGAAAACAGCCACACCCCGGCCTGGATGCCGAGCATGTTCCAATCACCCTTCGCGTCGGTGGACACCGTGAGCTCGTCGGCGCCGATGAACGGCTCGCCGCGAAAGCCGCTGAGCGCCTTCGCCCTGACCGTCGCCGACACCACTGGCGCGCCGGCTTCGGTGCGAAGCGATCCCTTGAGCCGATGCGTCATCTGCGCGTGGGCGGAAGGGGCGGCGGCGCAGACCAGGGCAATGCTGACGGTGAACACTTCGGCTGTCGGCGTCATGATCTCTCCGGCCGGTATCCTATCGCGGGAACGCCGGGCCCCTCAACGCCTCACCGGGCCGCGCGTCCGTGATCTTGCCGCCCGACACCACGGCTTTGCCGTTGACCAGCACATGCTGCACGCCCACGGAATAGTGGGCCGGGTCGGCAAAGGTGGAGACGTCATGAATCGTCGCCGGATCGAACACCGTGACGTCGGCTTTCATGCCCGGGCGCAAGATGCCCCGGTCGGTGAGCCCGACGCGGATGGCGGGACGCGAGGTAAACCGGCGGATCGCGGCTTCGAGCGTGATCAGCTTTTCGTCGCGCACGTATTTCCCGAGGATTCGCGGGAACGAGCCCCACGCCCGCGGGTGCGACTTGGATTCCGCCAGCGGGCCGTCCTCCGCTTTCGCACCCGAGTCGGTGCCGATCGAAATCATCGGGTTCGACAGGGCCAGCCGCACGTCGTCTTCACGCATGATCGAGATAATCACGGAACTCTCGCCGTGATCGGCGACCACCAAATCCATCACTGCCTCACGCGGGTCCTTCCCCATCTCCTTGCCAATCTGCGCGAGGGTCTTGCCTTCCCATTTTCGCAGTGATGGATCGAGCACCGACGACAGCATCACGCCATCGCCGCCGCCGGATCCGTACCACTGGTTCTCCCAGTCCTTGGCATTGGCGTCGTTCATGTCGCGCTTGATGCGGTCGCGCATCGCGGGATCCTGCAGCCGCTTGAGCATCGGCTCGAGCCCGCCGTCGCGGACCCACAGCGGCAGGCACGCGTCGAGGCCGTTGGAGGCGCGGTCGTAGGGATACATGTTGGCGGTCACATCCAGCCCGCGGGCGCGCGCGTCTTCGAAGTGTTTCAGCACCTCCGCCATCCGGCCCCAGTTGGCCTTGTAGGCGGTCTTCAAGTGCCACACCTCCGCTGGAATCGAGGCGCGCTCGGCGATCGTGAACGCTTCGTCGAGCGACGTCATGATTTGCCCGGACTCGCTCCGCTGGTGCGTGATGTAGATGCCGCCGAACTTCGCCGCCACCTTCGCCAGCTCGACGATCTCATCCGTCGAGGCGAAGCGGTCCGGCACGTACTGCAACGACGTGCTGAGCCCGAGCGCGCCCTGCTGCATCGCCTGCGCGACCAGGGTCTTCATCTGTTCCAGTTGGTCCTTGGTGGCCGCGCCCTGGCCGTCGCCCACCACGTAGGCGCGCACCTGCCCCGCGCCGACGAAGCTGCCCACGTTGATCGCCGGCCTGGCGCGATCGAGCCGCGCGAAATATTCACCGAGGGTGCGGAAGTCGAGCGCCACCTTGAAGTGATCGTATTGGGGCTTGCGCAGCGCGACCAGGCGATCGTTCAAGGGTGCGATCGATCCGCCCTCTCCCGTGATCTCCGTGGTCACGCCCTGGGTGATCTTGCTGGCGGCGCGGCCATCGACGAGGACGTTGAACTCCGACTGGCCGAGCATGTCGATGAAGCCCGGCGCCACCACCAGGTTCGCGGCATCGATGCGCGTGGTCGCGGTCTGCTCCGCGAGCTGACCGACCGCGGTGATGCGATCGCCGACGATGCCGACGTCACCGCGGAACCACGGCGCACCGGTGCCGTCGACGATGCGGCCGCCGGTGATGAGGACGTCGAACGTGGTGGTGCGCGCGGGAGCCGCAGGCGCCGCCGGCGGCGTCGCTTGGCACGCCGCACCGAATACACTGATCAGCCACACCATTGCCATCGACCGTTTCATGCTCAGCCTCCGGCGAAATCCTATGTAGAATCACAAGCAGATGTCGAGAATTGCTTTCGTGTGGCCCGCAGCGGCGTGCGCGATCATGGGCGCGGCGCTGTATGCCACTCGGGGTGTGCTCGACCAGGCGGTGACCGCCGGGGGCGCCACTCGCCTCGCGCTGCTGCCGCCCTGGCAGGCGCTGCTCGGCTTCGTGTGCCTGGCCGGCCTGGTGCTGGTCGGGATCGATCACTTGAACGCCCCGAAGGGGACCACCGCCGGGCGGCGCCCGCGCCTCGGCGACCTGATCCTGCCGCTGCTGTCGCTCGCGGTGTTGATCGTCCCGTATCTTCCGGTGCTGCCCGACCGGTGGCCCATCCTGCAAATCCTCAGCGGCCAGCTGCGCTACGTCGTCTGGGCCGTCGTGATCTCCCAGATGCTGTGGGTGCTGTGGCAGTCGCGGCTCCTCACCCCGCGCTGGATCGAGCGCTGGACCATCCGGCGCCTCACGCTGGCAATCTGGATCATCACCGCGGGGCTGTCGCTGGCCGTGGCCGAGCGGCTCACCCAGACGGCCGTCTTCCCCTCCGGCGACGAGCCGCACTACCTCGTGATCGCGCAGAGCCTGTGGCGCGACGGCGACCTCAGGATCGAGAACAACCACAAGCGCGGCGACTATCGCGAGTATTTCGACGCCGATCTCGATCCGGACTACCTCACGCGCGGCAAGGACGCGGCGATCTATTCCGTCCACCCGATCGGCCTGCCGGTGATCCTGGCCCCGGTCTACGCGGCCGCCGGCTATCGCGGCGTGGTGTGGTTGCTGGTGGGGTTTGCCGCTACCGCTGCCGCGATCGCCTGGCGGTGGACCCTGGGCGCGCTGAATGCGCCCGGCGCGGCAACGTTTGGCTGGGCCGCGGTGGCCGCGTCGGCGCCCTTTCTCTTCAACGCGTTCACGGTCTATCCCGAGATCGCCGGCGCGCTCGCGGTCATGATCGGTTTCGTGCTCGCGACCTCGCCCGGCGCGAACCGGGCGGGCCTCGCGCGGTGGGTGTCGATCGGCTTCGCCTGCGCGGTGCTGCCGTGGCTGAGCACGAAGTACGCGCCGATGTCCGCCGCGTTGCTGGCGGTGGCGGCCTGGCGCGCCAGGGATTCCGCACCACTCTGGCGGAACCCGAAAGTCATCGCCCTGGCGGCGCCGTATGCGTTCTCGCTTGCCGCCTGGTCGGCGTTTTTCTATGCGATCTGGGGATCACCTTTTCCGCAGGCGCCCTACGGATCGATGACGCAGACCTCGCCGCTCAATCTCGGCCTGGGCGTGCCGGGGCTGCTCTTCGACCAGGAATATGGCCTTCTGGCGTACGCGCCGGTCTACGTGCTGGCGGCCACGGGCCTGGCGGCGATGTGGCGATCGCGGGGCGAGCTTCGACGCCAGGCGATTGAGATCGCCCTGGTGTTTGGCGCGCTCTTCTTGACGGTGGCCGCGCATCGCCTGTGGTGGGGCGGCACGTCGGCCCCGGCGCGGCCGCTGGCGTCGGGCCTGCTGCTGCTGATGTTGCCGATCGCCGTGGCGTTTCGAGAGGCGCCCGCCGGATCGGCGCGCCGCGCCGGCCAGCACTTGCTCCTCTGGGTCGGCATCGGCATTTCGACGACGCTGGCGCTCGCGCAGGGCGGGCTGATCGTCAGCAATTTCCGCGATGGCACGTCGGCGCTGCTGGAATGGTGGTCCCCGCGATGGGAAGCCTGGACGCTGGTGCCGAGTTTCGTCACGCAGACGACGGCGACGGCCTTGCTGAGTACCGCGGTGTGGCTCGCCGTGGCCGCCGCGGCCGGCGCGATCCTCGCCCGATGGCGCGCCGCAACGCCCGGTGCGGCCGCGCTCGGAGCCATCAGCACCTTTGGTGGCGCGCTGCTCTTGTTGGCGCTGATCGGGCCGTGGCTGCCGTCGCATCCGCCGCAGCCGCGCGTGAACCTGCACGCGCGGGCGCGACTGGCGGCGCTTGATGAGTACGACGCGCGCGCGCTACCGGCCGCGGTACTGTACGACCCGCTGCGAACGACCAATGCGCCGGCCGTGGTGCCCATGCTCGCCGTCGACGTGGCACCCGGAGTGCGGACCGATCCGCAGCCCCTTCGCGTGATCCACAACGGACGCTTTTCGTTGCCCGCGGGCACCTACGAGATCGACGTGCGCTTTGGCGATCGGCCGCCCGCGAGGCCCACGGCCTTTGCCCTCCAGGTGGGACGTATCGGTCCGCCCTTTGAAACCTGGACCGTGCAGCCCATGCCGGGCGAACACTTCCACGCCATGTTGTCGTTGCCGGTGGATGCGAACTTCGTCGGCTTTCGCGCCTCGAATGAGATGGAAAAAGACGTGGCCTCGATTACCGTCACCCCGACGGCCGTCGTTGATGCCGGCGCGCGGCCGATTGTGCCCACCGTGCTGTCGGCGGCGAGATATCCCGGCGCCGCCAACAGCTGGACCACCGTCTTCATGCACGACGAGCATCTCTACCCGGAGGCAACGGGCTTCTGGACGATCGGCGATCGTCCAAACCGCGTTACCGTGTCCGGGCCGGCCGATGGCACCACGCCGGTCGTGCTCCGCATGCACTGCGGCAACAAGGCCAATCGTGTCACCGTGCGCACGCACGGCTGGCAACGAAGCCTGGCGCTGGTGCCGGGCGTGGCGCAGGACCTGGCCCTGCCGGTGGTCCCGAGCGGCGTCGTGCCCCTGGTCATTTCCACCGACACCGGGTTCTCGCCTTCCGAAGCGGATCCCGCGACCCGCGATCCCCGCTTCCTGGGCGTGTGGATCGAGATCGCGAAAGGCCCATCATGACGACGATCGCCGACCTTCGACGTGAATACGCCAGCCGCGAGCTCACCGAGGCCGCCGCCCTGGCCGACGCCATTGCGCAATTCGCGGCGTGGTTTGACGACGCGATGAAAGCCGAGGTGATCGACGTCAACGCGATGACCCTGGCCACCGCCTCGACGACGGGCGAGCCGGCGGCGCGGATCGTGTTGCTCAAGGACTTCAGCGAGGATGGGTTCGTCTTCTTCACCAACTACCAAAGCGCCAAGGGGCGTGACCTTGCCGCGAACCCGCGGGCGTGCCTGTTGTTTTTCTGGGCGGAGCTCGAGCGGCAAGTGCGCATCACCGGCCGGGTGACGCAGGTGTCGCGCGACGAATCAACCGCCTATTTCCACTCGAGGCCCTTCGAGAGCCAGCTGGGCGCATGGACCTCGCTCCAGAGCTCCGTGATTGAGAGCCGCGCCGATCTCGAAAGCCGTTTCGTGGCGCTGCAACAACAATACGAGGGACACACGATCCCGGTGCCGGACTACTGGGGCGGCTACCGTGTGGTGGCCGAGCAGATCGAATTCTGGCAGGGCCGTCCCAGCCGGCTGCACGATCGGCTGCGCTACACGCGCCTCGACAACGGCTGGTCGCGTGTGCGCCTCGCGCCCTAGCCACAGATGCACACAGATCGGGCTAGAACAGAGGGCAGTCCAACAAGAGCTCCGTGCTCTCCGTGTCCTCCGTGGTTACCGTCCGTGGTCATGCGTCTTCGGCAACACTATCGCGCAGCCGGTCCAACACAAAGCGGGTGTCCTTTACAAATGTCCACAAACGTAAACCACGGAGAGCACGGAGGACACGGAGTCAATCCTGGTAAACGCTAGAACCTATCTCATCTGGACCTCTAGAGTTTCGCCACGATGTTCCCCTCGGCGACGCGCACGGCCTTCCCGCCCACCTGCACGCGCGTGATCGCGGATGGGGAACTCCGCGTGATCCGGATGTGCAGGCTGCTCGGCCGGCCCATCGCCACGCCTTGCCGGCAAATCATGTCTCCGTTCGCCGGCGCGAGCTGGTGCTTCACGAGATAGCAGCCCAGCGGCCCATTCGCGCTCCCGGTGGCCGGGTCCTCGGCGATGCCGTGCCCGTGCGCGAACATGCGGGCGTAGGCCGTAACGCCCTTCTCGACCGGTTCCATGCTGAAGATGAACAGGCCAACGTGACCGCCGGGGAACGCACTCCGGATCCGCTTCATCACCGACGCATCGGGCTCAGCGGCGTCGGCGGCGGTGCGGGTCGCCACGGGGACAAAGATAAACGGATTGCCGCACGAGATCTCTTCGACCGGCAGCTTGGTTTGATCGACCGCCGCCGGGTCGAGGCCCGCGGCGCGGATGATGTCGGCCAGCGGTGACGCCGGCTCGCGGAACTCCGGCAGCCGTTGATCCATCCAGGCAAACGACAGCGCGCCGTTTGCCCACGTCAGCTCCACCTTTGTCGGCCCCACGCCCAATCCGAAGACGAATTGCTCGCGTCCGTTGGCGATCACGCCGGAATCGGCAAGGGCGAACGTGCTGCCGATCGTCGGATGACCGGCCATCGGCAATTCCGCGCCGGGCGTGAAGATGCGCATCCGGATGTCGGTATCAGGAGCTTCCTTCGGAAGGATGAACGTGCTCTCCGAATAATTCATCTCGCGCGTCAACGCGCGCATCTGCTCGACGGCCAGTCCTTGTGCGTCCGGGAACACCGCCAGCTGGTTGCCTTCGAAAGGGCGATCGGTGAAGACGTCGTACGTGAAATAGCGCATCGCGCGATCATACCGGGAACCGGGAACGGCGAGCCGGAGAGCTGGCAGGCATGAATGAAATTGCAACTAGAATGCCCCGTGCTCACCGAAGCGGCCCTGACGCTCCTGCTCATCGCGCCCGCAGCGCCCGGTGGCGGCTGGGACCAGACCGCGCGTGTCATGCAGCGGGTCCTCGCCGAGATTGAACCCGGCGTCAGCGTGCAGGTGGACAACGTGCCGGGCGCCGCCGGCACCATCGGCCTGGCGCGCTTCGTCCAATCCGAACGCGGCAATCCCGACGCGCTGCTGGTGATGGGGCTGGTGATGGTCAGCGGTGTCATCACCAATCACTCGCCGGTCACCCCTGCCGACGCCACGCCGATTGCGCGGCTGACCGGGGAGTTCGAAGTGATCGCCGTCCCGGCCGACAGCCCGTATCGCTCGTTGCGCGATCTCATGGCGGCGTTCACGACGGATCCGGGCCGCATCGCATGGGGCGGCGGCTCGGCGGGCGGCACCGACGATCTGCTGATCCGCTTGATGGCCGAGCAGGCCGGCCTCGCCGCGTCGCGGGTGAATTACATCGCCTTCTCCGGCGGCGGCGCGGCGCTCGCCGCGGTGCTGGGCGGGCAGGTCACCGCCGGCGTCAGCGGCTACGCCGAATTCGCGGGGCAAATCGAGGCGGGTCAACTTCGGGTGCTCGCCGTGTCCTCGCCCGCGCGCGTGCCCGGCATCAACGCGCCGACCCTGCGAGAGGAAGGGGTGGCGCTGGATCTCGCCAACTGGCGCGCCGTGCTGGCGCCGCCGGGCCTCTCGGATGCCGAGCGTGAAGCGCTCGTCGCGCGGGTGTCGCGGCTGGCGGCGAGCCCGGCGTGGAAAAGCGCGCTCGCACAAAATGGATGGGAGGACTTGTTCCTGCCGGGGTCCGACTTCCGCCAATTCCTGCTCGCCGAGCAGGCGCGCGTCGGTGCCGTGCTCGAGCGCCTGGCCGCGACCGACACGGCGCGGCCGGCGGCCCTCACGCTGTCGGTGACGCCGATGACGTTGCCGGCCATGGTGGCCTCGCTGTTCGCGGTGGTCGCCGTGTGGTTCGTGCTCACGACCCGGCGGCGCTGGTCGAGCGCCGGGCTGCACGCGCCGCGCTCCACGCTGGCGCTTGGAGCGGCGCTGCTGATCCAGCCACTGCTCTTCCCCACCGCCGGCTTCGTCATCGCTTCGACACTGCTGTTCGTGGTGGCGGCCAGCGCGCTGCGAGGCGGGCGCTTGCAGGCGGCGCGAGTGATCGGCGATGTCGCGCTCGGCGGCCTGGTCGCCGCGATCCTCTACCTGGCCTTCAGCCGCGGCCTGGGCGTGCAACTGCCGCCGTTCCCGCTGTGAGCGACCTGCTGCGCGGCTTTGCCGTGGCCCTGGCGCCGATCAATCTGCTCTGGGGATTCACCGGCGTCACGCTCGGCACCATCGTCGGCGTACTGCCGGGCATCGGCCCGGCGCTCACGGTGGCGCTGCTGTTGCCGGTGACCTACGGGCTCGATCCCACGGCCGCGTTAATCATGTTCGCGGGCATCTACTACGGCGCGATGTACGGCGGATCGACGACGTCGATCTTGTTGAACACGCCCGGTGAGAGCGCCACCATCGTCACGGCGATCGATGGCCACCAGATGGCGCGCGGCGGCCGCGCCGGCGCGGCGCTGGCCACCGCGGCGATCGGCTCCTTCGTCGCCGGCACGCTGGCGACGCTGGCGCTCAGTGTCACGGCGCCGCTCATGGTGCGGATGGCGCTCGCCTTCGGGTCGGCGGAATACTTCGCGTTGATGATGCTCGCGTTTGTCACCGTCACGACCGTGCTGGGCGGCGCGAATCTCGGCGGGTGGCTCAGCCTGCTGTTTGGCCTGTTGCTCGGATCGATCGGCATCGATGGCCTGAGCGGACAAGCGCGCTTCACGTTCGGCATGCCCTACTTGCTGGACGGCATCGATCCGGTGATCGTCGCGATCGGCCTGTTCGCGATCGGTGAGACGCTGTGGGTGGCGAGCCGCGGGCCGGAACACGAGGAGATCCTGCCGGTTCGCGGGTCGCTGTGGATGACCCGCGACGAATGGTCGCGTTCGTGGAAGCCGTGGCTCCGAGGCACGCTGATCGGCTTTCCGATGGGCGCCCTGCCCGCCGGCGGCGCGGAGTTGCCCACGCTGATGTCCTACGCGATCGAAAAACGCCTGTCGAAGCGGCCTGAAGAATTCGGACACGGCGCGATCGAAGGCGTCGCCGGCCCCGAGGCCGCCAACAACGCCTCGGCGGCCGGCACGCTGGTGCCGCTGCTCACGCTGGGATTGCCCACGTCAGCAACGGCGGCGGTGATGCTCGCGGCATTCCAGCAATTTGGCTTGCAACCCGGGCCGCTGCTCTTTGAACACGAGCCGGCACTGGTCTGGGGCCTGATCGCCAGCCTCTACCTGGGCAACGTCATGTTGCTGATCCTCAATCTGCCGCTCGTCGGGCTCTGGGTGAAGTTGCTCGCGATTCCGAGGCCGTGGTTATACGGCGGCATCCTGGTCATGGCGTCACTGGGCGCCTACAGCGTGCATCGATCGGCCGGCGATCTGGCGCTGGTGGCGATCATCGGCATCGCCGGCTTCGGCCTGCGGATGGTGGAGGCGCCGGTCGCGCCCGTGATGATCGGCCTCATCCTTGGGCCTGCGGCAGAACAACACCTCCGGCGCGCGCTCTCGATCAGCCAGGGCGACTGGACGGTGTTCGCGACCCGTCCGCTCTCGGCCACCCTGTTGGCGCTGGCCGTGATAATCCTGCTCGCGCCGCTCGTTCGAGCGCGGACCAGGGCGATTGGGGTCAGGTCATGAAACCGTGGTTGCTCGTTTTTCGTGACCTGACCCCTATACTGAGCCGATGAAGCTAAGTGAGCTGTTCAGTGGGTCCCATGGCATTCCCCCGGATCAGTTTCCCGATCCGATCGAGGACATCCCTGCCGACGCCGGCGGCGCGCCGCAGTCGGTGGTGCTTGGCGGCGGATGCTTCTGGTGCACCGAGGCCGTGTTCGTCAAACTCGATGGCGTCCTGGATGTCGCCTCCGGCTACGCCGGGGGAACCGCCGAGACCGCGGACTACCAGAGCGTCTGCAGCGGCATGACCGACCATGCGGAAGTGATCCGCGTCCGCTTCGATCCCGCGCGGATCACGCTCGGCCAGATCCTCAAGGTGTTCTTCGCCGTGGCGCACGACCCCACCGAGCTCAATCGCCAGGGCAACGACATGGGCCGGCAGTATCGCTCGGCGGTGTTTTACGCCGATGCGGATCAGAAGCGCGTCGCGGAGGGCTACATCCGGCAACTCGATGCGGCCAAGGCGTATCCCGCTCCGATCGTCACCACGCTCGAGCCGCTCGAGCAGTTCTACGAGGCCGAGCTTTATCACCAGGACTTCGCGGCGCGGAATCCGAATCAGCCGTACGTGGCGGCCGTGGCGATGCCGAAGGTGCAGAAGCTGGAAAAGGCGTTCAAGGACAAGCTGAAGACGCGCTGAGCGGCCGCTCGCGAAAACAAGAGGCGGGCTCCGCGAGCCCGCCTCCTGCCAGATGCGTTACGGACACGAGATGGCGACGAGGGCGAGGGCGCCCGCGTTGTCGATCGTCACCTGGCGGCAGGTGAACCCATCCGGACTGTGCAGGATCATTCCCTTGCCGTTGCTCGACACTTCGATGTCGCCGGTGGCCACTTCGAACGCGGAACTCGGACTGGTCGTCCCCACGCCAACGTTGCCGTTCTGCGACAAGTAGAGATTGGAGCCCGGAGGCGCCGACGGCGTGATGAACGTCCTGAAGAAGAAGTCGGGGTTATAGGACGCTCCATAGAAAGGCGTGAACCCCACGCCGTCCGCATAGCCGCCGGGATGTGTGCCCAGCGATCCGAAGGAGTTCGACGGATCGATGATTTCCCACGTGTAGGTGGCGCCCGCCATCAGCAAGGGCGCGGATGCCGCTGGAATGGCAATGGGGTATTCGGCGGAAACATTCGACAAGGTGACGTTGGCCGAGTAGAGGACCGTCCCGCCAGTGCCGGTGCCTTCGAGAATGCGCAGCGTGACATTCTGCGCGCCGCTCAGGCCGTTCTTGAAGGTGTTCACCTGTGTCAGTTTTCCGGTCACCAGCGTCTTGAAGGACTGCCAACAATCACCGCCGCAAGGCAGCCCTGTATTGAACGTGGCGTGTGCCGCATCCTGCACCTGAGGCCCAGCCGGCGCCGGCGGAACATTGATGTTCAACAGCGTGCCGGGCGCGGTCAATTGGCCGTTGAGATCGATCGGGTCGCCGGTCGCACCCTGCGGCCCCTGCGGGCCCACTGGACCGACCGCGCCCTGCGGACCCGCCGCGCCGGTGGCGCCTTGCGGACCTGTGGCACCTGCGGGGCCCGTTGCGCCGGCGGGACCTGCAGCGCCCGTCGCGCCCTGCGGACCTGCAACACCCTGAGCTCCAACCGCACCCTGAGGACCAACCGCACCTTGCGGACCTGCCGCGCCAGTCGCACCGGTCGCACCGGTCGCACCCTGCGGACCGGCGGCACCCGTGGCACCCGTCGCACCAGGATCGCCCTGCGGACCTTGCGGACCCGCGGCACCCTGCGGACCCGCCGCACCCGTGGCGCCGGTGTCACCCTGCGGCCCTTGCGGACCGATCGGTCCCGTCGCGCCGGTTGCACCGGTATCACCCTGTGGCCCCTGCGGACCAGCGGGACCCGTCGCACCCGTCGTACCCGTCGGTCCCGCCGGACCCGCCGGACCCGTCGGTCCCGCCGGACCCGCCGGACCCGCCGGTCCCGGAGGTCCCGGAGGGCCGACCTTCTTGCCGTCCTTATCCTGATCCCTGTCGTTCCTGTCTCTGTCCTCATCTCGGTCGTTCCTGCCCGAAAAATCGGCGTCCGTCGCAGACACGTCGGCGCCGGCTGGCAGCACCGGGCCAACTGTTTTCGGGTTCGCAGCTGGTCGCTGCTGCGCGTTGCCGACAACGGGCAGCGACAGTGCAAAGCACACTCCGAGCCAGGTGAGGTTCTTCACCAGTCCAGTCGTGCTGAAGGTCAAGGGAAACGGGCGTTGCAGACTTCTCATTCAAGCCTCCTCGCGGGAGATCCGCTCGGGAGGGATGATGGTTGAGCTAAAAACGTTTCACCGAGCACCTCCCGACAAGAAGCACCTCCCGACAAGAAGTGCCTCCCGACAAGAAGTGCCTCCCGACAAGAAGTGCCTCCCCACAAGAAGTGCCCCCGGCCACCCCGCCACCCTCCCGGCTGAGTCATAATGGGACCCTTGTGCGGTCGTAGCTCAGTTGGATAGAGCATCAGCCTTCGAAGCTGGGGGTCACAGGTTCGAGCCCTGTCGACCGCACTTACACCATTCACCGAACCGTTGATGCCACGCGCCGCGGTCCCATCGAACTGGCCCGATCTCTCCGACGAAGAGCTCCTCAATCTTCGCCTCAAGGATCTGCCCCTCAAGCTCGCCGGCACGGTGGTGGAATCGCGGATCGCGCAGCTGCGGTCCGAGCTCGCGGCGCGCGGGCTCAAGTTCCCGCTCCACTTTTATCTCTCCGACGAATGGTTCACGCCCGACGGCGTGGCGGCGATGGCGGTCCCGTTTTACCTGGCCCACCCGCGGCTCGAGCGCCTCGAGAAGGCGCAAATGCTCGCCGTCGAAGGCGGCGAGCACGAGTGGTGCATGCGCATCCTGCGCCACGAAGCGGGCCACGTCATCGACAACGTCTACAAGCTGCGCCTGCGCCGGCAACGCCGCGAGATCTTCGGCAAGTCGTCCGAGCCGTACCCCGAGTTCTACACCCCGAAGCCATACAGCAAGAGCTACGTGATGCACCTCGACCCGTGGTACGCGCAGAGCCATCCGGACGAGGACTTCGCCGAGACATTTGCGGTGTGGCTGACGCCGGAGTCGAACTGGCAGGCGAGATTTGCGGGCTGGCCGGCGCTGAAAAAGCTGGAGTACATGGACAGCCTGATGCAATCGCTGGTCAACAAGGCCCCACTGCTCGATTCGCAGGAAGAAATCGATCCGTTGCGGCGCATCAACCGCACCTTGCGCTTTCACTACCGGCGCAAGCGGCGTCACCACGGCGTGGACCACCCGGCGTTCTACGATCGCGACCTGCGGCGGCTGTTTTCCGACGCTCCCGAAGACGCCAACCGGCCCACCGCGGCGCAGTTCCTGGGCCGCATTCGCCGTCCCGTCCGCAAGGTCGTCGCCGACTGGACCGGCATTTACCAGTACACCATCGACAAGGTGCTCGAAGACATCATCGTCCGCTGCCGCGAACTGAAGCTGCGCCTCAAGGTCGACGAAGAGGAGGCGCTGCAGGAGTTCACCGTGCTGCTGACGGTGCAGGTCATGAACTATCTCCACAGCGGACGCCACCGGGTGGCGTTATGAGGACCCCGTGAAACCGCAGCGCGTGCTCACCCTCGTCCACAAGGGTCTCGAACCGCCGGAGGAAAAGCCCGCCCAGGGGACGGCCACCGCGGAATGGCGAATGGAGTTCGACGTCGTCGCCACGCTGAAGGCGCTCGGCCACGAATTGCGGGTCATCGGCGTGCACGACGACCTGACGCCGATTCGCAGCTCGATCGAAGACTTCAAGCCGTCGATCACCTTCAACCTGATGGAGGCTTTCAACGACGTCGTCGTCTTCGACCAGAACGTGGTGAGCTATCTCGAACTGCTGCACATGCCGTACACGGGCTGCAACCCGCGCGGCCTCACGCTGTCGCGCGACAAGGCGCTGGCCAAGAAGCTGATGGCCTA
>JBDTMB010000056.1:0-17882 GCA_039934485.1 Vicinamibacterales bacterium | reverse complement strand
CGGCGCCAGCTCAGGGCGGCCGCCGTGATCCGGCATGTTGGCGATGAGCGCGCCGGGCTTGAGGATGTCGTAGCTGGAGCCGGTCGGCGTACTGACCACGTTGGTGACCAGCGGCAGATAGGGCGGCAGCGCGCGCGACTGATTGAACGGCGCCAGATCCGGCGTGACCTCGGACATCGCGGTCGAGCCCACCTGGAACAACTTGCGCCACCGCGTCAGGTAGTAATGCTGGACCGCGGCCGTGCTGAAGACGGCCTGGCCGTTGACCCAGACGACGACGTCGTAGGTCACCGTCGTGGCCCCGGTCTTGTCCAGCATGTTCTCGACCGACACATCCACGCGCGCCTGCCCGTCGTTGAACACGCGACGGTCGAAGTTGACGCGAAGGAAGGGATGGGCCGAGCCAGTCGACGTGACCGGCGCGATCACCTGCCGGTCTTCTCTCACCAGCCGGCCAGACAGCCAGACGTCCGAAGAGACGCCGGCCGGCAGCATCGCGGTGTAGGTGGCGGAGCCGATGGTCAGGACAACGGCGGCGTCGACCGGACCAGGAGCGAAGCTGCCGCTGTTGGTGGTGCCTGCGGACATCGGGTAGGTGCCGTTGGTCGGCACCAACACCGTCACGATCGCGAATCGGATCGAGCCGTCGGGCCACCGGTTCTTGACGTCGGTCTGCGTGGCGAGGTTCCCCACGGCGAGGCCCGTGGTCGCCACACCTTGTGGCACCGCCTGTCCGAAGGTGGCCCAGCCGGCCGTGAGGCCGATGCTGGCGAATGCATCACCAGATGTCGTCGGCGAAACGGTCACGGAGGCCGTCGCGACGGTCGAACCCGCCGCGTTGGTGGCGGTCAGCGTGTAGGTGGTCGTCGCGGTCGGCGAGACGCTCGTCGTCCCCGATGCCGACACGTTTCCGACGCCCTGGTTGATGTTGATCGACGTCGCATTGGTTGTCGACCACGTCAGTGTCGCGGTCCCGCCGGAGGCGATGGTCCCTGGGGTCGCGGTCAAGGTCGCGGTGGGCAGCGGCGGTGGCGGTGGTGGCGCCGTCACCGTCACCGTGGCGGTGGCCGTCACCGGGCCCGCGGCATTGAGTGCGGTGAGTGTGTACGTCGTCGTCGCGGTGGGAGAGACGCTCGTCGTGCCCGAGGCCGCCACGGTGCCGACGCCGTGATCGATGGTCACCGTCGTGGCATTGGCC
The DNA here is from genome assembly GCA_039934485.1 of Vicinamibacterales bacterium. Lineage (GTDB taxonomy): Bacteria > Acidobacteriota > Vicinamibacteria > Vicinamibacterales > UBA2999 > 12-FULL-67-14b. The sequence continues at coordinate 16,684 of JBDTMB010000056.1, read as the reverse complement.
GTCGACCACGAAAGGGTCGCCGTCGCGCCGAGCGCGATCGACGCCGGCGAGAGGGTCAAGGTGGCCGTCGGCAGCGGCGGCACAGCGGCAGTGACCGCGAGCGAGGCGGCGCCGATGGAGTAGGGCGCAGCGCCTTCCGTCCAGATCAGGCCGACCTGGCTGTTGCCCACCACCGGCGAACCGGCGAGGAAGTTGCGGGTGTGCGTGCCGAGGTTGGTGCCGGGCACGGCGGCCCAGGCACTCCAGCTTGAACCGTCGTACCGGCTATAGCGGATCGAGTTGGCGGCGTCGGTACTGATGTAGAAGAGCCAGACCTGGGTGCCGTCCGTGGCGCCGAATAGTCCGGCGCCGGCCTTGAAACCCTGGCCCGAAGGCAACGCCGGCGGCTGAAGGCCCATCGCGGACCAGGTGTTGCCGGCCACGTTATACGAGGCGCCATCAATTCCGGCTCCCGAGGCCTTGGCTCGGAACGCATGAATGGTGGACCCGCTCACGGGAACGAGTGTCCAGTCGTTCTGGTTGATGATGGCCGCCGTGCCGAACACGCTGCCATCGCCAGAGGCCTGGCTGCCGACCGCAACGCCCGGCCAGGAGCCATTCGAGTTGGATCGCCGGTAGCCGAGATTCGTCATGCTCGGTTCGGTGGCGCTTCCGGGCGGCACGCAGTTGTAGCCGCAGGATTGGCCTCCGCCGTTATCGTAGACGGCCAACATCATGTTGCTCGCGAGCGGAGCGAACGCGACGGAGTTGACCTGGTTGATCATGCTGTTGTCGATCACCGACACGCTCGTGAACCCGCTGGCCCACGCGCTCCCGGTATCCGCGTTCGTCGATTTCCTCGCGTTGGCGTCGATCTCCTGCTGGAGGTTGGGGCCCGCGCTGTGGATGTACTTGCCGCTCGAAACCCCGAGCGCCGTCGCCCTGGGAGAGGCCCACGTGGCGTTTGGCTCGACGACGTAGTTCCAGCCTGCCCACGCGACTGTCGTCGCCGTGAGCACGGCTCGCATGTGGCTGGTAATTGAATCCTGCCCGTCGAAGGACATGTTGATTTCGGCATGCAACACGTCCGTCGGGTTGTTGTTCACATAGGCCACTGCCAGCGCGCGGCCGGAGCCCATGCTCGCACTCGGCGCGTAGCCCGCCGAGACCGCGGCGCCGGGACTATCGGGCCCCGGGCTCCAGGTCGCCGTCGCCAGGTCCGCACCCGACGAGCGGTACGACTTGATGACGTGGTTCGATCCGCCTTGCGAATCCGCCGTCGAGGTCAGCGAGAACAGCCACCAGACGCCGGCGTTGGCGGCATACACGAGGTGCGACTGGCCGGAGTGTCCGGTCGCGTCGCCGAAACTGCCGGCCACCTGGCTGCCGACGATGCCGGGTCCTGATGGCGGGGGATCGGTGATCACCGGGGTCACCGTCACCGTCGCCGAGGCGGTCGCCGAGGCGGTGGCGTTGGTTGCCGTCAGCGTGTACGTCGTCGTCGCGGCGGGGGAGACGCTCCGCGAGCCGGAGGCGGCCACGGTGCCGATGCCCTGGTCAATCGAGACCGTGGCGGCGTTGGTCGTGGTCCATGTGAGCGTGGACGCTCCGCCGGCGACGATCGACGTGGGCGACGCCGTTAGCGTCGCCGTCGGCGTCGGCGGCGCCACGCCATCGACGGCCAGTTGCTTGATCTCCTTCAGTTTCTGGACGCCCAGCCAACCCTTGAGGCCGTAGCCGTTGTAGGTGAGGGCGATGCCCGTGGTGTGCGTCGCCGGATCGCCGCCGTTGGCGTACGGATCGCTGGTGGCGGGATACGTCGTGGTGCCGTGCGTGTAGTGGACGCCGTCAGACAGGAACCGGCCCGGCCACTGCGAGAACGGCAAACGGGCGAGCATTTCCTTGTTGAAGTCAATCAGCGGCAGCTTCTTCGACTGCGCGTACTGGATCAACGCGGTGTTGTATTGATCGACCATCAGGTTGAAGGCCGCGTCGGTCCGGTAGGTGTAAGTGATGATGATCGGGACAATGTGTCGCGCAATCAGCAGGTCCACCATCCGCTCGAAATCCGGGAACGCCGACGGATTGGCCGCATCCAGGTTGACTTCCGGAATCGCGAATTGCGCCTTCTGCAGGCCGTTCAACATCGTCGTCAGGTTCAGCGCATTCGAATACGACGAGCAATTGAGCAGCGTCTGCTTGGCTAGTGCCGGGTCGGTCACCGTGGGCATCGACGAGCCCATGAAGTTCCACGAGCCCAAGCCGTCGCCGACGGTAAAGCTCCTGGCCGCGCAAATATACGGTGTCGCCAGTGCGAACCCGTCAACGCTGTCGACGCCCTGCGGCGACAAGCCGGCGTGTATCCAGCTCGTGATCATCTGGTCTTCGGCGGTCTTGCCGGCGCCGGCCTGCGCCCAGGTGCCCAGCGCCGGATCGCGCGTCAGCGAATCGCCAATCCACAGCACCAGACCGGGCACTTGTCCTGCGCCGCCGGCCAGGATGGCCTTCGCGTTCGCCACCCATCCGGTGGTGCCATCCTGCCAGGCGTCGTCGTACGAATTGGCCCGGTCCTTGTTATGCGGGCTGGTCGTCGCCGTGACCGTCACCGTGGCGGTGGCCGTCGTGGAACCGGTGGCGTTGGTCGCGGTGAGCGTGTAGGTCGTCGTGGCGGTCGGCGAGACACTGCGCGTGCCGGAAGCCGTCACGACGCCGATGGTCTGATTGATCGAGACCGTCGCGGCGTTGGTCGTGGCCCAAGTGAGCGTGGAGCTCCCGCCGGCCACGATCGACGTGGGCGAGGCGGTGAAGGTCGCCGTTGGCACCGGGATCGTGGCGGCGACGCTGACCGTCGCGGTCGCGGTCGCCGACCCCGCGCTGTTGGTCGCCGTCACCGTGTAGACAGTGGTCGCGAGCGGGCTCACCGACCGCGTGCCGGAAACGGCGACGGCGCCGATGCCTTGATCGATCGTCACGGTGGTGGCGTTGGTGGTGCTCCACGTCAGGGTCGAGGCCTGGCCGCTCGTGATCGACGTTGGGCTGGCTGCGAGTGTCACGGTGGGGATGACGGCGCCAAGCGCGGCGATCGGGCAGAGCAGGCCGCTGATTCCCGCCCGGGTGGTCGGCGTGCACGAGGCCGGCGGTCTCGGCAACACCGACGTGTTCGAGTGGTAGATCTGGAAATTGTCGGTGGCGACGCCGTTGTACGCGTAGACGCGCGCTTCATCCAGTTTGCTCAAGCATTCCGGCGCATAGCCGACATCGCGGACCATGGCGATGTTGTTGAGACTCCGTCCCGTTGGCGCGGCAAACCGGGTGTTGCTGATCACGACCAACTTGTTCTGCATCCAACAGCCGTTGACCGAGCCATTGGTTGGAATCTGTATGTTGTTGTCGTTCCGCAGATAGGAATTCTCAACGGTGAGGTTCGGTTCCGGCCCAAAGCCGGACTCGGGGAACGCAATGCCCTCGTCCATCCCCTGGATATCCGAATTGCGGACGACGATCCCCTTGGTCGAATAGTCCGCGCCGTAGATCCCGTTGCCGCAGCACCGGCTGGCCGAAGAGAAGTTGCCCCTGATGATCAGCCCGTCAAAGACGATCTTTTGGGCCGGGTAGTGATAGACAGCCTTGTTGTAGACGTGCCAGATCTTGAGGTTCTTGATGATGCTGTCCTGCGCGCTCGCGTACGGCTGGGGATCCTGCGAGTTCACCCACCAGTAGGTGAAGCCACCCTGCATCGCGCCGTAGGCCTCGTTGTTTTCAAACTGCAGGATCGGCATGTTGTTGCCGTTCCTCGTCGTGAATTGACCGGCGACCGTCGTGTCGGCGCCCTTGAAGTTCGGCGTCGCGACGTTGCCCAGCCGAATCAGCTGGTAGACGAAGCCGTAGGCGGCTTCGGTCGTCGGATTCTGGAAGTTCGCCGCCACGTTGTTCCTGACGTAGTTGTTCGGTCCCCTGAACCAGAAGCCCACGCCCTCGGTGCCCATCGCGCTCCTGGCTTCGTTCACCGAGTCGTTGGGCTCGCCGATGCCGCGCAACGCGAAGTTGTGATCGAAGACGTTGAAGCTTTCGGAACCGTCCTCGGTGGCGATGGACGATCCGTTGTAGTTGTAGACGACGTTGTCCTGGATCAGCCCGTAATGGCTGTCATGGACGGTGATGCCCCACTTGAACTGCGTCTCGGCGGAGCCGCCATCCACGGCGTTGCCAACCAACGTGAACTGGTAGCCGTTGGCCGGGGCTTGCACGGGTCCCCGGTTGTGATGCATGTGGATGGGATAGCGGCCGATCAGGTTCGTCGTGGTGTTCAGCGGCGTGTACTTGGTGCGCCCGAGATCCTTGAACCCCACATAGCGGATATCCGTGTCCGCCGTATGCACCGAAATGAGGTGTCCGCGGGTGCCGGCCGGATTCTCAGAACGGATGATGACATTCCGGCTGAGGTTGCCCACGTGGGGCAGAAAATCGAGGACGCCGTTCAGGTCACGTGCACCCAGGTGATCGTAGCGGAGCGCGCTCGAGAGCGTGATGGTTTTTCCGTCGGCAGAGACTGCCTGGACGGACAGTTCTTCCCACTGGTTCTGCGCGTTCATCCAGCCGCCGCTCGTCGTCTCGCTCTCCTTCATGTGGCGCGTGTCGGGAATCACGAGCCGGTCGCCCACCCTCCACCCCGAAACCGCCGCCGAGAGTGTCAGCGTGGTCTGGCCGGCACGCGGTTCCGTCGCGAGCCGCAAGAACGTGGGGCTCATGAGTGAGCCGTGCATCGTGAGCTTCCCGAAATTGATGATGCCGGTGCCGAACCCCTCCGGGTCGGCAACGCCGCCTCCGAGCGGGGAATTGGCGATGACGATCTCGGCCGTCACACCCGCGGCAACCGGCGTGGCGGCCGTGCCGACTTCCAGGTACCCCACCTGCGTCATCGTCGCCATCCCGTGGTCGCCCATGATCATCAGGTTGGTGACCTTGAGACGCGTGTTCACCGACGGATCGAAGCGCAGGATCCCGTGCACCGCCAGCGTGTACGCCTCAGCGCCCGTCGTGTCGATCCGCACGGTGTGGCCGGGATCGACGTTGACGACGTGGTTGGCAGTGGGTAGTTGCCCGCCTACCCAGGTCGACGGGCTCGCCCAGCTACCGCTTTGCGCGCTGTGTAGGGTGGGGTGAGAACCGTCTTGTGAGAAATCTGGGATGTTGTGTGGAAGCGCGCTCTGGGCGTCCAGTACGACGCCGCCGTAAAAGCAGAATCCAAGGAGGGCAATTGCTGAGCCCAAGATGCGCAGGCGCGAACCGGGAAAGGGGTGGACCATTCCCTGCCAAAGGGCAATCGCCGATCCACGCCCGGCAAGTTAGCCGCCATATGACACGTGACGACATCAGGCCCATGTCGCGACCTCGGTGAGACTCAAGTAAGACGGCTAATGTGCAAGTCAGCTGCAAATCTGGTAAGGGCCAGACGGATCTGATCGACCAGAATTTATACAAAGGCGAGGATTGACGCCGTAATCGCTACGACCATCAGCGCCACGCTGACCCCCAGGCGTTCCTTGGCGATCGCCTTCTGCGGTACGAACCTGGTCGGGCGTCCGAAGCTGTCGTCGGGCATGGTCGCGGGCGTCGGGCGAGGGTCGGCGGCATGGCTGGACAAGTACATGAAGCCGTTGGAGAGCAGCAGCACGAGCGGCCGCGACAGCGTCCGCGTCTTCGACGGCATCAGCGTCGTCACCGAATAATCGAAGAAGAAATGCGCCCGCTCGATGAAGCGCTCGCGCTCGGCATCGGCGGCGTGTCCCGCCGCAAACAGGAACACTTCACACTTGCGGATGTCTTGCGCCGCCCAGGTTTCGGTGGGGTATTCGAGAATCTCCGGCTTGGTGAGGTATGGATACTCGTGGACGGCCATCCACCGCGCGTAGTGGAGCAGCGCGGCCCTCGCGTAGGCATAGCCGCCATCGATCCGTTCCAGTTCCACCATGTAGTCCAGGTATTTCCCGAGGGCCTGCATGAACACGGTGTAAGACCAGCGGCGTTCGGCATCAAGCAGGTTCAGGGCCGCGATGTCATCGGCCGGATGCACGCAGCGACGGATCAGCTGTTCGGCCTTCGCCAGGAATTTCTCGTTCTTCGTCAGGCGATGGCCGTCGAGCAACGCGAGGATCGAGTGTCCCGCGCCGCGGCCGGGTCCGTGGAAGGACGGCGAAAAGGTCTGGCTCGCCAGGCCGGTGTCGCCCGAACTCAGCCAGCGCAAGACCGTACGGCTGCCGTCGTCCATGTCGATCACCCACTGCGCCAGCTCGATCGCCCCCTCGCGTGATTGGCGATCGCCGGTGAGCAGCCAGTGCAGCCGCAAGCCCGCCGTGTAGTTGTGCTCGTTGGCGGGCCCGCCGCCATGTACGCGTGGATCCTTCGGGAAGGAGCGGTGGCTGGATCGGCCCGCCGTCACGTAATGCGCCGTGTGCCAGAACAATCCGTGGTTGTAGGCACTCTTGTCGCTGTCGGTATGGTAGATGTCGATGTCGCTGACGTGGGCGGCGAGCTCGCTCATCAGCCGGTGCCAACGCGGGCCCCCCGTCCGCATGAACTGGATCGCGAAACCACCGACGGCATCGTACTGATTGTTGTAATGAGAGACGACCGGATCGGGCTGTCCGCTGAAGGCATTTTCGTGATCGGCGTAGATGTCGCCGAAGTGACGCCAGCCGTACTCGTCGGCCAACTCCCGCTTGTGCTCGAACGTCTCAGGTCCATCGATCGCGGCATCCACCAGCGGCTGGTACCGATCGGTGCCGGCCGGGGGGAGGTGCGGCACCGCGCCGCTGTCGCAATACCACGCGGGCGTCGCGCGCACCAGCGCGGGCTCGCGTCCCCAGAACCGGGCGTCGTTGGCCAGCGGGTCGTCACCGAACATGAGGGTGAAGCGGTGCGTCTTCTGCTCGCCGCCTTGCAGTTCGTGTTCGTTGGCGCATTGCCCGGGGAACAACCGGAAGATCACCAGCGCCGGCTCCACGCTGACGGCCTTCGGCCAGTCCTGCCAGAAATGTTCGACGGCGATCCCCACGCGGCCGCGATCGTGCTGCACGAGCAGGGCCGGCGTCGCACGCAGTCCGCTGGTACGGCGGGTGCTGCTTTGGCAACGGTAGCCGCGAAACGTGCACGGCACTTCGCCGTGACGATCGACGTGCGCATGGCTGTTCCAGTGCTCGCCGCCGCTCGAATCCTGGTAGAGCTCGAAGGGGAGTGCGACGGCCGAGAGCGCCTCCTGGGCTTCGATCGCGCAGTCCACCTGCGTGGCCGGGACCGCCAGTGACAGGTGCAGCGAGGCGTCGCGCAGGTAAATCGAACCGTGGTCACCGAGTTCCCAGATGCCGCCCTTGTGCCGCGCGCGCCGCGGGTTGCGCACCGTCGTCGCGAGACGCACGGCCGAGGAACCGGCGAAGAAATGCAGCCGCGCCGTCAGTTGAAGCCGCAGGCGGCGAGATTCGCCGACCACGCCGTCGATCCTGACGGTAGCCCGAAGCGGACCGCGTTCTTCGAGCGTGACGCGGGTGACGCGGGTGGCATGACGGTCGCCTGCTGGTGTGGTGACGAAGAGTCCGCTCGACACGCAGTCAATCACTTCGGCGCCGCCAGAGACGACCCTGGCGAACGGCCACGAGAGGCCGGTGCGGACCACGAATTGCGCGGCCCCGGTGTCGATCGTGACCTGGCTGGGCCCTTCCTCGAGCACGAGACGAGGCGCCGTCACTGGCGCGGCGGCCTCGCCAATGCGCAGTGTGTATCGGCGATGCGGCGTCCAATTACCCTCGACCTGGAAGTCGAGCAGCACCCACTTGAGGCTGCCGTCCGCCCAGTACTCCGTCGGACGCGCCTGCAGCGGCACCGCGCCGCCGTGGTCATCCTCGAGGGCAATCCGGGAGGGATCGTGGGTCAGGCCGATTGGCAAGGGCAGTCCGACCGTGACCGGCTCGCATTGCCGGTAGCGGCCCGCGCCCGGTGGCGTCACGACGACGAGTGGCGTGGCGATCGGCGAGCGGCCACTCACTGGCACACCCTCACTGGTCTGCCCGTGAACCGCGCCGCCGCCGCGCCGAGCGCGATGCCGGGAATCGCCGCGATCAGCAGGGTCGCGTCCGTGGTGCGCGAGAAGACCGGCACCTGGGCGACTCCGATCGCGAGCAGCCCCAGGGTCGCGATGAGGGTGGCGCGCACTGGCGATCGCCGGTACCCGGGGCAGTACCAGCAGACGGCGCCCGCCAGGCCGAGCGGGATGGCCGCAACCAGGGTGGCGCGCAGTTGGCTCGGCGTCGCCGCATCGGGGGAGGGCATGAGCGGCAACAGCAGCCGCTTATGCGCGTACTTGTCACCAATTTCATACGAACGAAGCGTGAAGTCGAACGGAAGCAGCCAGGCCACGGCGAAGAGGGCGCCGTACACGAGCAGCAGACGCTCGGTCATCGTCGAGCGGCCCCACCGGGCCACAGCACAAGCCCCGCTGCCGCTCCAGCCGCCTCGGCCACCACGTCGAGACTCGACGGCGTTCGCCAGGAGACGAACGCTTGTCCTAACTCCAGGACCACGCTCACGAGCGTCGCCGCGACGATCACCAGTACCGCGCCAGATCGTCCAGGCCGGGTTCGTTCGAGCGCACCGGTGGCGAAGAGTCCAATCGGCACGAACAGCAGGAAGTTCGAGACCGCGTCAGTGAGCGAGAGCCGTGAAGGATCGACGCGCCCGGCCTCGGAGAACACCGCCAGCGCGTCGCTGAGCGGCACTCGGTGGAAGTCGAACGGGAACAGGCTGCCGAGCAGGGCAACGCCGGTGAACGCCAGCGCCGCCAGGAGGTAGACGCGCGAGACGGCGGCGATCATGGGATCGATCGGACGATGTGCGGGCCGAGCCATCGGGTCAGGGGCACGGGCAGCCGTTTCCAGGTCGCGATGGCGGCCTGGAAGCGCGGGCTCTTCGTGGTGAGGTCGGGCAGTTCGGCCCCGGGGCTCAAGACATATTCCCAGTACAGAGGCGACGGCTGGGCGCCCCATTGCTCCTTGAACTGGAAGGTCCCCTCGCCCGGCGTCGAGCGGCCGAAGTCAAACGTCGTCATCTTCTGGGCGATCGCGTGCTCGATGATTCGCCAGTAGAGGAGGTTGTTCGGCGACTGCGCGCGAAACTCGCGGAGCGACGAGGCCCAGGGCACCGCCAGCACCTGCCGGTGGGCCAATGCAATCCCGGCGGCCACCACGGTCGTGTCCTGCTCGACGAGAAAGACCGACGCGGTGTCGGCAAACGTCGACAGCACGTGCCGGAAGAACGCGGGCGAATAGACCGGCGTGCCGAGGTCGCGCATGTTCCGCGCGAACACGTCATAAAAGGCGTCGAGAAGCTCGACGCCGCCGCGGCGCGCGACGAGCCCGCTCTTCTCGGCCTTGCGAATCTGGTTGCGGACCTTGCGATCGAGCGCGGCCCAGGCGCGCTCGGCATCGGGCTCGAGCGGCAGCGCCATGCCCACCTTGTGCTGGCGCACCGGCAGCTCCGGCATCAGCCGGGCGGTATGGCGGAGTTCGACATGCGACAGCCCACGTTCGGCGGCAATCGTCCTGGCCCGATCCACCAGCAGGCCGCGCACCGTGGGATCGCTCGCGACGAGGCCGCCGCCATCGACGAAGGGCAGCGAGACCGCAAATTTGCCGAACAGCCGGCTTCGGAAGATGACCAGGGGCAACACTCCGACGATGGCACCGGCGTGACGGGCGGCCAGGTAGACGGTTTCGTGTCCAAACGCGTTCTCGAACACCTGGCGCCAGCCCCACACGTGATAGCGGCTCGCGACGGGATGCTGGCCGACGAAGGCGTCCCATTGTTCTGGAGACGCCCCGGCCGTGATCTCGATATCGGGAGCACGTAGCGAAGGGATGGCGCTGATGAGATCGATCTCCTCGGCGCGGGCGATCGTGACAGGCATGGGGGCTATTCCTTGCGTCGGCGATTGACGCCGCTCAATAGACGTAGTTCAGTGGCGCGGCGGCGGTCTCGTCGTGGCCGAACGTGTGACCGGCGTGTCCCAGCACGGCGATCATCGTCGAGAACTGGAAGTCGTTGAGCAGCGCGCGCAGCCGCCCTTCGGTCTTCGACAGGTTGCGGTAGTGCCGGAATTGTCCCAGCGCCGACGCTCGCAGGCGCGGCTGCCCGGGATCGATCTCCCACGGATGCAGGTAAAAGATCGCCGGCGCGCGCTCGCGTTCGTTGAGCCGCTTGATGCCCCAGCGCGTCCACGCGTACGGGAGGATCCGGAAATACCCGCCGCCGGCCACCGGGAGATTGAACGGACCCCACCGCACCGTGGACCCCGGCGCTTCGAGCAGGGTGTAGTCGCGTTGCAGGAGGTACGGATGGCGCGGCGAGGTGGGAATCCCGTACCGATCGTGGTGGATCGGAAAGATGCTTGCGTCGTAGCGAAAGCCTTCCTCGATGAGGATATCGATCGCCCACAGGGATCGGGGGGTGACGGAGTAACTGGGCGCCCGGTAGCCGAACACCGGCGCGGCGATCGCGGCTTCGAGCACATCCTTCGATCGCCGAATGTCCTCGCGGAAGGCCGCGGGCGTCAGGTCGTAGACCAGGCGGTGGCCGTGGCCGTGTGACGCGACCTCGTGTCCCTCCGCCGCGATCGAGCGGACCAACGCCGGAAACCGCTCGGCCACCCACCCCAGCACAAAGAACGTCGCCCGGATGCCCGACGCATGGAAGATCTCCAGCAGGCGTTCCGTGTTCGCGCAGACCCGGCTCTCGAGCCCGTCCCAGGTGTGGCGCGGCACCAGCCCGTCGAAGACGCTGACGTGGAAATAATCTTCCACGTCCACGGTCATGGCGTTGACCACGGGCGGGGCCGCGGCGGCGTCGCTCACTAGTGACCCCTTCTCAGCAGGACCGTCTTCACGGTCTCGAAGATGATGAACAGGTCCAGGAACACCGAGAGGTGCTTGATGTAGAACAGGTCGTACTGGAGCTTCTGCATCGCTTCTTCGACGGTGGCGCCGTAGGTGTAGCGCACTTGCGCCCACCCGGTGAGGCCCGGCTTGATGACGTGGCGTTGCCCGTAAAACGGAATCTGCTGCGACAGCGAGCGGACAAACTCCGGCCGCTCCGGGCGCGGTCCGACCAGGCTCATGTTGCCGACGAGGATGTTCCAGAACTGCGGCAGTTCGTCGAGGCGGGTCCGCCGCATGAAGCGGCCGATGCGGGTGATCCGCGCGTCGCCGCCGTGCGGCGCCCACACCGGCCCGGTGTCGCGTTCCGCATCCACGCACATCGAGCGGAGTTTGTAGACGGTAAAGACCTGCCCGGCGTAGCCGACGCGCCGCTGCGAGTAGAAGACCGGACCCGGCGAGGTCAGCTTGATGATGGCCGCGAGGAGCAGCAGGACGGGTGCGGCGAGCAGCAGCCCGACGGCCGCCGACAGCAGGTCGAGGATCCGCTTCATGGCGAGCAAGCGGGGGGTCTTCTTGAATCCCGGCGAGAAGATCAGCCAGCTCGGTCGCAGGTTTTCGACGGCGATCTTTCCCGTGTACTCTTCGTAGACCGACGCCAGGTAGTCGAAGGACACGCCGTCGAGCTTCATTTCGAGGAGCTTTTGCATGGGGAGCTTGCCGCGCGCGTCGGCCAGGCTGACCACCACGCGATCCACCGCCCGCGCCCGCACGATCGCCGGGATGTCCTCGACGCCGCCGAGAAAGGGCAGGTCCAGGGTCGGCACCGCGCTGATCGGCTGGACGTCGACGAACCCGACGATCCGGACGCCCATGTCCTCGCGCTCGTGGAGCTCGCGCGCCAGCTCCAGGCCCGCCGCACTCGTGCCGACCAGCAACAGGCGCTCGCTCGGACCGACCCGTCGCGACACCCAGGCAAAGGACAGCCGCCACGTGACCAGGCCGGTGACGACCAGCGCCGCGGCCGGCGCGACGACGCCGCGCGCGATGATCAGCGCAGGGAAGAGCGTATAGATGGCCGCCAGCACCAGGCAGGTGGCGCCGAGCGATTGCATGATCCTGACGAGTAATTCCGTGCGGTTGCCGCCGGCTCGCGGGTTGTCGTACAAGTCGCTGTAATAGAGGCACAGCTGGCAGACGCTGGTGATCACCAGCGCCTTGGGCAGGACCCCGACCAGGTCAAACCGCCCGAGCGACGCGCCCAGCTGCGCGTACATGCTCGCGGTGACCGCTCCAAGGATGAGCGCGCTCTCGATCACGATCAGTGTCGAGGAGCGCCAGTTCGCCGTTTGAATCAGACCTTTCGCCATGTCGGCCTACTTTTTTCCCGCGCCGTAATAGCCGTACCCGTAGTACTCGTAGTAGCCGCCGGCGTTCCGGTCATGCGCGTAGTCGACGGCGTTCATCACGATGCCCAGGATGCGCTCGTGACCGAGCGTGTCGACCGTGCGTTTGACCAGCTGGAAGGGCGCCTTGCCGGCGCGGACCACGAGCAGCACCCCGTCCACGCGCGCCGCGAGCAAATTGGCGTCCGGCAACAAGGTGACGGGTGGGGTGTCGATCACGACCCAGTCGAATGCGGTACGCGCCTGTTGAACGAAGCGGCGCATGCGTTCGGAGGTCAGGCCGCTCAGGGGATCCGAGTCGGGCCGTCCGGCGGGCAGCGCAAACAGCCGCTCGGACAACTGTGTCAGCGGCATCGGCCGGTCGTGCTCTGCCTTCAAACCTTCGTCGAGCCCGTTGAAGGTGGGGAGTCCGAAGACGCGCTGCACGGTCGGGCGCCGCAAGTCGGCGTCGACCAGCAGGACGCGGCGGTGGTACGAGTCGGCGAGCGTCAGCGCCAGGTTGATGGCCGTGAGGCTCTTGCCTTCGCCCGGCAGCGAACTGGCGGTCATCACCACCGAGATGCCGCGTTCCGCCTGCGCGTGGTGCAGGGTGGCGGCCAGCTTGCGGTACTGCTCGATCGCCCCGGACGAGACGCCCTCGGTCCCGACCAGCTTGCCCATTAATTCCGGATCGGTACGCCAGGCGGCTTTCTCCATTGGGCCCGTCGGAAACCCCAACAGGGGAGTGGCGGCCGGATCGGCCACCTTGGATTCCGGCTCGCGGAAGACCATCCTGGATTCCGGTTCGCGGGAGACATGTGTGCGCGGCGCCGGCTCGATGGGCGCCGGGACGTGGGCGGGCATGTTGATCTCGTGCTCGCGCCGTCGGCTCGCGCGCTCAAGTGCTTCGGCTAGTCTTGCCATCTGTGCGGTCCTCGATCTTTCAGTCGATTTGCCGGTTGCTGAACGGCGGCAGTCCGGCACTGGCGGCGCCCTCGCTGCCGGTGTCCTGGTCGTCGGTCAGATCCGCGAAGTCAAAGTCGGCACACACCTCGAGCACGAGGCCGCGGTCGACGGTCTGGCGATCCAGGGCAAATCCCGACACCAGCGCGTTGTCGCAAATCACGCTGATGGTGCGCGGGATGCCCCCCGACCGCTGGTGAATCGTGAACACCGCGTCGGGCGTAAACAGCCGCGTGGCGTCGCCGCCGGCCGTGCGGATTCGCGTGGCGATGTAGGCCGAGGTGTCGGCGAGACTGAGCGTGGCCAGCGCGCACCGCAGGCCGATGCGCTGCTTCAGCTGCCGCAGCGACGGGTGGCTGAGCCGCGTGCCGACCTCGGGTTGGCCGACCAGCACGATCGACAGCAGCTTCTCCGACGCCGATTCGATGTTGGCCAGCAGCCGCACTTCCTCCAGCAGTTCATCAGGCAGGCACTGCGCCTCGTCGATCACGAGCGCCGACATCATGCCCGACGCGTGACGCTGGGCGAGCATCTCGGTCAGCTCGGACAGGCAGCGCGTCTTCGACCGCGTGGCCTCGGGACTCAGCCCAAAGCCGGCCGCCAGGAACTCGACGAACTCGGGCCGGGTCAGCGTGGGGTTGTTGAGATAGACGGCAAAACTCGCGGCAGCCTGCTTGGACTGCAGGGCCGCGTGGACCAGCGTGGTCTTCCCCGTGCCGGCATCGCCAATCAGCAACACGATGCCGTTGCGGGACGTCAATCCGTACTCGAGCGTCGTCAGCGCTTCGCGATGGCTTGGCGTCATGAACAGGAAGCGCGGGTTGGGCGTCAGTTCGAAGGGTCGCTCCCGCAGGCCGTAAAAGGTTTCGTACATGCAAGCCTCGTCAGCGGGTCAATTGCCACACCGCCACCGACGCGGCGATGACGGTCGAAACAGTAACGGCGGCCAGCACAAACTTGTTCCGCCGTTGCCGGCGGACATCGGCGATGGCCGTCATGATGGGAATCGCCGCGATGACCGGGAGGACCAGCGTCCGCACGATTTCATCCTCGGTGCGGAGGGTCTGGTCGCGGTATTCGATGATGCCGCTCAAGCCGACGGCGATTAACAGGCCGAGGAAGGCGGCGATCAGGGCGATCCGCACCCGGTTGGGGCTGAACGGTTTCACTGGCAGTCGCGCCGGGTCGAGTACCTTGAATTGCTCGCCGACCTGCTGCCGCTCGAGGTTCGCCGACATCTGCGAGTTTTCCTTCTTGGCCAGCAGGTCCGAGTAGACCTTTTGCAGGGTGTCGTAGTCGCGCATCAGTCCCGTCAACTCGGACTCGTGACCGGGTACCGCTTCCACCTTGTGCTGGTAGTCGCTCATCACCTGCCGCAGCCGCTGCATCTCGGTCTCTTTGGTCGCGAGTTGCGCGTCGATCTTGTCCAGCTCCTGTTGGGCCTGGCGGCTGCGCGCCCGTCGAATCAGATCATTCCCGGTCACCGGCGCCTGGGCGCGCGGGTCGGGCTTGCCGGCGGAGGCCTCCTCCCGCACCTTGAGTTCCAGCTCGGCGACGGTCCGTGTCTTGGCGACCACGTCGGGATGCTGTGGCGTCAGCCGGAGGAGCAGCTCCCGCAGGTCGCTCCGTGCCCTGTCGAGTTGATCGATCGTCCGGTTGCCGTCCGCCCCTCCGCCCGCCGTCCCCCCCGCGGCGATGCTCGAATCGTTCACATCGGAGATCGACCGCTCGACCAGCAAGCGCCGGTCCCGGTCGCGGTTCATCGATTCGCTCAGGATTTGAATCTGGTTCTGGGTCGACTCGATCACCTGGAGGTTGCCCTGCAACTGCGAGGGCAGCTCGCCGGCGTTGCGCTTGCGGAAGGCCTCGAGTTTCTGTTCGTGATCCACGAGGCGGCGACGGGCGCCATCGAGCTGGGTTTCGAGGAACTGGTTCGTGCCATCCGCCTGGACGCCCCGGTCGCGGAGGTTTTCCTCGATGAACATACTGGCGAGCCGATCGGTGACGATCATCGCGATCCGGGGTGATTCGTCGACGAAGGCGACCTTGAAGGCGTCCTCCCGGACGGTGTCGACCTGGACCCGGTCCGCCATCGCGGCGACGATCTGCTCCATGGGCCGGGTCTTGATCTGGTCCTCATAAAGGCCGAACTGTTCGATGATCGGTTCCAACCGGCTGCGGCTCAGGATTTCCTGCTTGATCGACCGCAGCCGATCTTCGATGCGCGTGGTCACCGTCGATCGCACGTAGCTCTCCGGCACCCGTTGGGGGACGACCAGGATGAGGGTTTCCGATCGATACAGATCCTGTATCCTCAGCGAGACCGCGATCGCCCCGGTCGTCAGCACGCACACCGCCGACACGATGAGCCATTTGTTACGCCACGCGATCGCGGCAATGCTTTCTGGCGTGTACTTGCGTCCTGGTAGCATCAGCGTCCCCTGCTAGTGAATGACCGGCGCCCACAGAGCCAGGCCCCAGCGCAGGCCCTGGCGGCTGAACCCCGCCGGGAGCGCCTGCGGAAGGTCGGTCACCCCCGCGAAGCGATAGAGGTAATAGAAGTGCTCAACGTAGAGCGCCCAATTGCGGTTCACCGCCACGTCGGCGCGCGTCTGGGCGACCGCGCTGTGAAACGTGCGGGTGGCGTCGGCGACGTCCGCACCCCAGGCGAAGCTGGGTTGAATGCTCAGGCTCGCGCGCGATGACGCGAAACCGCGCACCTCGCCGCTGACCGTCGAGGTCACGAATGGACGCGGCACCGAGTCGATCGCCATCAGACCCCGCATGTACGAGGCGGTGGAGGTCCAGCGCGGGGCGAGCAGTCGCCGCAGTTGCACGCCGCCGATCAACTCGAAGTGCTGTGAACCGCCGGTCGAGATCACCGTCGAGCCGGAGGTGAAACCGACGGTCGTCCGCCTCGACACGGCGATCGAGCGGTTGTAATTCACGCCGACATCGATGTCGTGGTGTTTCACCGTGGCCTGGTTGCCGAGGGTGCCCACGCCGAATCCGTATCCCAACCGGAGGGACATGTCGGACGAGAGCCGCTGCGTGAATCGGGCCGACGCTTGCTGGTTGCTGAAATCGGCGCGGTGAAAAAAATCGGTGTAGCCGAAGTTGTAGCCCAGCGTGAATTCGCGGCTCGAGCTGAAGGTGTAGGTGGCGCCGCCAAACGAGCCGTAGGTAATCTGCTTGTCGCGCGACACCGAGTAGTCGACGCCGGCGGCGCCGAAATTCAACTCCGACCCCTCTTGCGGCGGTGGTTGGCTCAGGCTCAATTGATACGAGGGTGAGTAGCTGATGCTCTGGGCGGCGCGAACCTGCATGCGCTCCGAGGTCAGGAACTCCACGCCGACGCCGCCGCCGTGCCGCTGGGTGGTGACATCGCGAAGGCTGGAGTAGTAGCGAACGGCGGATGATCCGGTCACTGCGATCGTC
>JBDTMB010000055.1:0-17936 GCA_039934485.1 Vicinamibacterales bacterium | reverse complement strand
CGACGCGAGAAGCGCGTGCGGCCGGCACGAGATAGCCGGCCAATGCGATCGCGCCCAGCCCGAGCGCAGAGAGCAGGAACACTGAAGCATCGGTGGCGCTGACGTCGAATAACAAACTTCGCAACACCCCCGAGGCGGCGGCGGCGATGAGCGCGCCGGCGACGATCCCGGCGGCGCTCAGCGCGAGGCCCTCGCGCAGCACCAGCGCGAGCAGCGACGATCGGCTCGCGCCCACGGCCGCGCGGATCGCCAGCTCCCGTTCCCGCTGCGCGATCGTGTACGACATCACGCTGTAGATGCCGAGGATCGCCAGCGCCGCGGCGAGCGCGCCGAACAAGACGCTGAGCCACGACAGCAATCCCGAGGTCCGCGTCGAGGTCGCCACCACCTCGTCGAAGGTGCGCACCGCGGCGAGCGCGACGTTGGGCGTCATCTGCGCGAGGATCGCGCGGATCGGTCCGGTGAGCGCCGACGGATCGCCGGCCGATCGCACCACGTAGCTCATGCTCGGGAACGGCACCTGCTGAAACGGCACGTAGACTTCAGGGTCTGGCGGCGCATCCGGCCGTCGCGAGCGCACGTTGCCGACCACACCCACCACCTCGTTGCCGGGGCCGCTGATCGATCCGATTCGCACCTGTTGACCGACGATGCGCGAGGGTTCGAGGTCGGGCCACAGCCGCGAGGCGAGCGTCTCGTTGACCATCGCCACCGGAACGGCCCCTTCACGATCGCGATCGTCCATCGCGCGCCCTGCCACCACTCGCATCCCCATCGTCGCCACGTAATCGCTCATCACGACGCGGAACTCGGTCACCGGAACGCCGTCGTTCTCCGCTGCCTGGTCGGCACGGCGTACCGGGCCGTTGCGACCCGTAGCGGCGATCGGCAACATGTTGATCGCCGACGCGTGCGTCACGCCCGGCAACGCGCGCACGCGCTGGAGAAATTCCAGCTGAAAGCGCGACACCGCGGCGTTGCCGTCGGCAACCGATGGCGGAAGGCCGACGGCAAACGTCAGCACCGGCTCGCGCGTGAGGCCAAGGTCCTGGGATTGCAGCCGGAGCAGGCTTTTCACCATCAAGCCGGCCGTGGTCACCAATGCCAGCGCGAGCGCCACCTCCGAGACCACCAGCAGGCGGCTGGCCGCTCGGGCCCGGCCCGCCGTGGCGCCGCGGCCTGCGCCCGAACGCATCACGCCGTTCAAGTCCGGCCGCAACAGGTGGAACGCCGGGGCCAGGCCGGCGAGCAGGCCCGCGATCACGGCCACCAGCAAGGAGAAGCCGAGCACGCGCGAGTCGAGCGCGATTGCGGCGAGGCGCGGGAAGTTGGCCGGCGCCAGCGCGACAAAGACCCGCAGCAATGCCCAGGACAAGCCAAGGCCCACCACGCTGCCAAGCAGCGCCAGCGCCATGGTCTCCCCCATCACTTGCCCGAACAGCCGCCGGCGTCCGGCGCCGAGCGAGGCGCGGATGGCGAGGTCGCGCTCGCGCACCACCGCCCTGGCCAGGAGAAGGTTCGCAACGTTGGTGCAGGCAATCAACAGCAGGAGGCCGGTCGCCCCGAGCAACACCCACAAGCCACGGGTGGCGCCCTCGGTAATCACCTCGTGCAGCGGACGCGCCGTGAACGTGTACTTGTCTTCGGGATGTTCGCGCGACATCTGCACCGCCAGGCCGGCCAGGGAGCGGCGCACGCTGTCGATCGTCATGCCGTCGCGCATTCGTCCCAACGACAACAGGTAGTTGCTGCCGCGATTCGAGGCGTCCGCCGTCGGGCCGAGGGCAATCCACACATCAAGGCGCCAGATCTCGGAGAAGCCCGCGGGCGCGACACCGATCACGGTGAAGGGCGCGCCATCGATCTGCACGTTGGCGCCAATCGCCGACGGCGATGCCTGGAAGCGGCGGCGCCACAGTCCCTCGCTGATCACCGCAACGTTGTTGCCGCCTTGTTGATCTTCGTCGTCGGTGAACCATCGGCCGACGATCGGCGAGGCGCCGACGACGCGGAAGAAGGACGCCGACGCGGTGGCGCCGGCGGCGCGTTCCGGACCGCCCTCGCCCGCCAGCGTCATGCCGCGCGGGGCCCAGGCGCCAAGCTCGGTGAAGGCGTGTTGGTCGCGACGCCAGTCGAGGTACCGCCCGTACGCGGCGGACCCGTACGTCAGCGCCGGCAGTTCGGCGCGCCACACCTGGACGAGCTGGTTCGAACCGGGAAACGGCAGCGGCTCGAGCAGCACGGCGTTGACCACGCTGAAGAGCGCGGTGGTGGCGCCGATGCCGAGGGCGAGCGTGAGGATGGCGATGAGCGCGAAGCCGGGCGCGCGGCGGAGCAGGCGGAATCCATGCAGCAGGTCGCGGACCAGATCGCTCATGGCCGGTTGGACGACGGGCCGCGAGAAAGCGTTGATGGCCCGGGGTGCGGCGACAACCTTTGCGGCCGGTCCCCCGTCCAAGCTTTTACCAGCGTCAGTAATCCTATATGATGCTTTCCTATATATGGTGACGACCCGCCTCGACCGCCCCGCCATCGACGCCGCCAAGAAGGGCAGCGCCGACCTGTTGATCCTCGCCCTGGTGGAAGAGCGGGCGCTGCACGGCTACGAGATCGGCCAGCTGATCGAGTCGCGATCGGGAGGCCTGCTGCATTTCACGATGGCCTCGCTCTACGCGGCGCTCTATGGGCTCGAGGAACGCCACCTGCTCAAGGGCCGGTGGGTGGAAAAGGCGGGCCAGCGCCGCCGGCGCTATTACCGCATCACCGAGGGTGGCCGCACCATGCTGGCCTCGCAGCGTGCGGACTGGAGCCGCTTCATGGCCGCGCTCTCACACGTGGCAGGTGTCAAGCCGGCATGAGCCGCTGATTAAGACAATGGCCACAGATAAACACAGATAAAAGACATAGCCACAGATAAACACAGATGCAGGCTTTCAATTTTCGTCACGAAATCCAGCGCCAGGTCGCGAAATCCGGGATCGATCTGCCGGACGCCACCATCGAGGAGTTGGTCGCGCACGTCGAGGACCTGTATGCGGCCGCGGTGGACGAAGGCGCGAGCGAGGCCGAGGCGCGTGAGAAGGCAGTGGCCGCCCTCGACGAGTCTGCTTTTTCGATGTTGCGGCGCCATGCGTCGCGCAATCCCGAACGCCTCCACGCGCGACGCGCCGATGCCCTGGCGCGCGCGTCCGGAGGAAGGAGCCTGAACGTGATGAGCGCCCTCCGTCTTGCGTTGCGTCAACTGTTGCAACATCCCACCTTCGGCCTGGTCACCGTCCTGGTGCTCGGCCTCGGCACCGGCGCCGCAACCACGGTCTTTACCGTCGTGGATTCGGTGATCCTGCGGCCGCTGCCTTATGCGGAACCCGATCGCCTGGTGACACTGTGGGACACCAACACGGAGAAGGGGCTGCGGCACGATCCGATTTCGCCCGTGAATTTCATGGACGATCGATCGCTGCCGGTGTTCAAGGACGCGGCCGCGTGGTGGCGCCCCAGTGTCAACCTGGTGGATCCCGGCCAGGATCCGGTGCGCGTCAACACCATCGAGGTGTCGGGCAACATTTTTGAGGTGCTTGGCGTCGGCCCGCAGCTCGGCAGCGGATTCCCCGCCGGCGGCCCGCTGTTCGTGCAGAACGAGCTCATCTGCGTCATCAGCGATCGGCTCTGGCGCACCCGCTACAACGCCGACCGCGCCATCGTCGGCCGGCCCATCGTGCTGAACGGCACGCCCTACATCGTGGCCGGGGTGATGCCGGCGAAGTTCCGCTATCCGGATGACATCGATGTCTGGCAGCGCTTGCGCTGGGACATGACGCAGCACAGTCGTGAGGCGCATTTCATGGAAGCGGTCGCGCGCCTGGCACCCGGCACCACGATCGCGCAGGCGCAGAGCGCGATCGACGGGCTGACCAACCGGTTGCAGACGCAGTTTCCGGTCACCAACAAGGGGTGGGGACGCCACCTGGTGCCGCTGCTCGACGAGCAACTCGGCTACTACCGGCCGGCCTTGATGGTGATGTTCGGCGCCGTGGGACTGCTCCTGGTGATCGGCTGCCTCAACGTGGCGTCGCTCCTGCTGACGCGGGCGCTGTCGCGCGAAAAGGAAATCGCGGTGCGCGTGGCGATGGGCGCCGCGCCGCGCCAGCTCGTCGTGCAACTGCTGGCCGAGAGCTGCGTCCTGTCGGTGGCGGGCGCGGTGGTGGGTGTGCTCGCCGCGGCCGCGTCGCTGCCGCTGGTGGTTCGCTTCATGCCGGTCAGCATCCCGCGGCTCGAAGAGGCGTCGATGGATCTGCGCGCGCTCGGGCTGGGCCTGGCGGTGATCGTCTGCACGACCGTGTTCTTCGCGCTGGTGCCGGCCCTGGTGCTGTTGAAGAAGCAGCTGGCGACGGATCTGCGATCGGGCGAGCGCGGCAGCTCGCGCGGGGCGCGCCGCATCTATTCGTTCCTGGTGGTGGGCGAAGTCGCGCTGGCGTGCGCACTGCTGGTGGCGTCGAGCCTGCTGGTCCGGACGGTGGGACAGATGATGAACACGCCGACGGGCGTCGACGCCGACGAGGTGGTCGTGAGCAGCGTGCAGCTGTCGGGCCGCGACTACGAAGACTGGCGAAAAGTCGGCCGGGTGCACGGCGCGATCATCGACAACATTCGCCGCCAGCCAGGGGTGATCGCCGCGGGTGGCAGCAACTTCCTGCCCTTTGAGGTCGGTTGGCGCGGCGGGTTCGGCATCGAGGGCGAACCGGCGCCGCCGCGACCCGAGGACGCGCCGCAAGTCCAGTATCACAGCATCAGCGACGGCTACTTCGAATCGCTGGGATCGCCGATCGCCGCGGGGCGGGGGTTTGCGCCCGCCGACGAAGCCGACTCCGCGGGCGTCGTGATCGTGAACGAAACGTTTGCGTCGCGGTTCTTCGCGGGCCAGCCTGCGGTGGGCAAGGTGATCGTGAGCGCGACGGGCGCCATTGGTCCGCTTGGGTTGAATCTCGTGCGCATCCGGCCGCGGCCGCCAGGCGTGCCGCCGCCGGCGCAGCCCGTGCACACGCCGCCGACCCGTTACGAGATCATCGGCGTCGTCCAGGACGTCCGCAACGCGCCGTTCGGACAGCCGGTCGAGCCGGCGCTTTATTTCTCCACGCGCCAGTTCACGTTCCGCGAACAGTTCGTCACGGTGCGCGCCGCCGATCGCGCCGCGGCGATTGCCGCGATTCGGACGGCATTGCAGCAGGAGGCGCCGTCGGTGCCGATGGGTGCGCCCCGCACCTGGGGCGAGCGGTTTGCCGCGAGGACCGCGGAGCCGCGGCTGCTGATGACCATCCTGTTGTTCTTCGGCGGCCTCGCGGCGCTGCTCGCCGCGCTCGGAGTCTACGGACTGTTCTCGTGGTCGGTCGCCCTGCGGACGCGCGAGCTGGCGATCAGGTTGACGCTGGGCGCCAGGCCCTCGGCCGTCGGCGCGCTCGTCGTGCGACAAAGCGCCGTCTTGATCGGCGCCGGGCTGGTCGCCGGCTTCGTCATCATCCGGCTCGCCGAAAGCGTCCTGGCCCGCGTGCTGTTTGGCGTCACCGCCAGCGATACGACAGCGATCGCCGCCGCCGGCGCGGCGCTGCTCGTCGCCGCACTCGTCGCGTGCATCCCGCCGGCACTGCGGGCGATGCGGGTCGATCCCGTTGAGGGTTTGAGAGTGGAATGACGCAATGAATCTTGTGATCGGGTGAACGGGTGATCTTTTGATCCAGCTGTTGATCTTTGGATCTCTTGATCTCTTGTTTGTGATCTTTTGATCTTGGATTGCATAATGGCCGCATGGCGCACATCGTCGCGACCAACGGCGTTCAGTTGGCGTTCCAGGAGCACGGCGAGGGCGAACCGCTCGTGTTGCTGCACGGTTTCACGGGCATCGGCGACAACTGGCGCCACGTGTTTCCCGATGCGATTCCGGGCCATCGCGTCATCATTCCCGACCTGCGCGGGCACGGCGGCTCCACCAATCCGTCCGGCTCATTCACCTTCCGGCAGTCCGCGCTCGACATCTTCGGCCTGCTCGAGCATCTCGGCATCGATCGCTTCCAGGCGATTGGCCTGAGTGCCGGCGCCAAGACGCTGCTGCACATGGCCACCGCGCAGCCGGGGCGCATCGAGGCGATGGTGCTGGTGAGCGCGACGCCGCGGATCCCCGATCCCGCGCGCGCGATCATGCGGATGATGACGCTCGAGTCGCGGACGCCGGAGGACTGGGCGCAGATGCGCCAGTGGCATCCGCAGGGCGACGAACAGATCCGCGCGCTCTGGCAACAAAGCGTGGACTTTGCCACCAGTCACGACGACATGAACTTCACCGCCGCCACGCTCGGCGCCATCACCGCGCGCACGCTGATCGTGCACGGCGATCGCGACCCGCTCTATCCGGTGGAAGTGGCGGTCGAATTATACCGGGGCATTCCGGGCTCAGCGCTGTGGGTCGTGCCGCACGGCGGACACGGCCCGATCTTCGGAGAGCAGGCGGCGCAGTTTGCCGCCGCGGCGATCGGTTTCCTACGGACAGGTTAGAAGGCAGAAGGCAAAAGGCAAAAGGCAGAAGGCAACGCCATTCTCTCTCTTCTGCCTTGTGCCTTGTGCCATGTGCCTTTATTCCGCCGCCAACGTCTGCGCCGGGTCCACGCGCGCCGCGCGACGCGCGGGCAGGTAACACGCGGCCAGCGCTGTCGCCGACAACAGCGCGGCCGCGGCCGACAACGCGATCGGGTCCGACGGCGGCACTCCGTAGAGCACGACCGACAGCGAGCGGGCGGCGGCGAGACCGCCGGCCACGCCGGCCACCAGTCCCACCAGGGTCATCACCGCCCCCTGCCGCATCATCAAGCGAATGATGTCGCCGCGGCTGGCGCCCAGGGCCACGCGCGTGCCGAGTTCGCGGGTCCGCTGCTTCACGCTGTAGGCCATCACGCCGTAGATGCCAATCGCCGCCAGCACCAGCGCCACCACCGCGAAGCCCGCCAGGAGCCGCATCGCCAGCTGCGTTACCGCCGCCGACGCCGACGCCACCTCGTCCAGCGTGCGCGTGCCGTAGACCACAAGGCCCGGCTCGATGCGCCGAAGCACGGTGCGCACCGCCGGCAGGGCCTGCGCCGGATCGCCGGTGGTCCGCACGAACAGCGTGGTCGCCCGATCCGGGTCGTGCTCGAACGGGAAATACATGTCCGCGCGCGGCCGGTCGGCCAGCGAGGCACGGTGAATGTTGCCAACCACGCCGACGATCTCGACCTCGCCATCGCCGCCGCGCACGCGGCGGCCGACCGGGTCTTCATTTGGGAAGTATTGCCGCGCGATCTCTTCGCTGATGATCACCACGCCGGGCGCGGGAGCGGCATCACGATTGTCGAACAGGCGGCCGGAACGCAGCGGAATGTCGAGCGTCCTGAAGTAACCACCCGACGCCGATTGCCACCCGACTTCCGGTGGGCGCTCACCCTTCGCCAACGGATGCTCGACGCGTTCGAAGCCCACCGTCCAGTTGTTGCCGGTCAGCGGCGTCACGGCTGCCGCACCGGCGTCGTCGATCTCGGGCAACGCGATCAGGTCGCTGAACGCCCGATCGTAGAAGGCGCGCCGCGACTCCGGAGTGGGATAGCGCCCGTTGGGCAGCGAGACGTTGACGAGCAAGACGTTGGCCGTGCGAAATCCCGGGTCGACCGAGACGAGATTGGCGAAGCTGCGGAGCGTCAGTCCGGCGCCGATCAGCAGGACCGCGGCCAACGCGATTTCCGCCGTCACCAGCGCCGACGCCGCTCGCCGCGCCGCCGCGCCCATTGTCGTGCGGCGCGTGGCATTCAACGCCTGGCGCTGCTCACCATGCATGAAGGTCAAGCAGGAGATCGCGCCAAAGATCACGGCGGACACGATTGCGGCACTTACCGAGAACGCGAGGACCCAGCCGTTGAGGCCCACGGCCTCGAGCCCAGGAATGTGGCTCGATTGCGTCACGCCTGTCAGCTCCGGTGACTGCGGAATCAAGCTGGCCAGTGCTGGCGCGCCTTTCCACGCCACCGCCACGCCGATGGCCGCGCCCGTCATCGACAGCACCAGCGCTTCAGTGAGCACCTGCGCGGCGAGGCGTCCCCAACCGGCGCCAAGTGCCATTCGCACGGACATCTCCTGCTGGCGCGCGAGCGATCGGGCCAGCAGCAAGTTGCCGACGTTGGCGCAGGCGATGAGCAAGACGAACCCAACCGCGCCAAGCAGCAAGAGCAACGGCCGCTTGGTGTCACCAAGCAGGGCGTCGCGAATCGGTTCGACGTAGTAGAGCGAGCCGCGATTCTGTTCGGGGAACTGGCGTTCGAATTGCTGCGACAAGCGCTCGAAGTCGGCCCTGGCCGTCTCGATGGTCTGTCCCGGCTTCAGACGGCCGACACCAAATACCCATCCCGACTTTCGTTGCGCGGGCGCCGCCGGTGGCACAGTCGCAGGGAAGATCACGTCAGTCGCAGCACCAGGTGGAAAGTGGAAGCCCTTCGCTGCGACGCCGACGATCAAACGTCGAGCGCTTGCGAACTGCACCGATCGCGACAAGATATTTGGGTCGGAGCCGAACTGCGTTTGCCACAGTTCGTAGCCGATCACCACGACGGGCTGCGCACCCTGCCGGCTGTCGTCGGCCGTGAAGAAGCGGCCCATCGCCGGTTGCACGCGCAATGTGTCGAACAGGTCGGGCGCGGCGCTCAAACCCTCGAGGCGCACGGGCTCCGGTCCGCCCAGCATCGTCGCCGTCACGCCGCCGTACGCCACCAGCGTCTCCAGTGACGTCTCTTGCGTCCGCAGATCGACGAAGTCGCCGATTGCGAGGAACTCCTTCGCGAGGCCGGTGTTCTTGTCGCGATGCTTGATGATGACGAGATCGCCGGCGTTGCTGAACGGCAACGGCCGCAGCAGGACGGCCTCGACCACCGCGAAGAGCGCGGTGTTGGCGCCGATGCCCAAGGCCAGCGTGAGCACCGCGGCCGCCGTGAAGCCGGACTCGAGGCGGAAGAGACGCAAGGCGCGGCGGAGATCCTGGAGCAACATGGCGGCGAATTCCCTTCTGGGAGGACGAGAAAGACGGGGCCGATCCTCGAAGCGCGAGGCCACGCGAGCGACAATGCCGACGCGCAGGCATTCGAGATAGAGGGCGATGACGCAGAGCGCCGACCACGCGGCGCCGGCCTTGGTTTCGAGATGCCGGATGCGAAGGTCGCCGAGAGACGGCGCCCACAGATCGCGACGCGCCTCGGCGGGCAGCCAGCGGCCCAGCCGATCGGCCCAGGCGCCGTTACGCATCGGACCACCTCACGCGGGCGGCGACCCGTCCGACCTGTTCGTAGAACGCCTGCGCGCGGCTCCATCGCCGGGCCCCATCGGTGGTGAGGTGATAGTGCCGCTCGGTGACCGCCTGGTCGCCCACGGTGACCTGCTCGTAGCGGCCCTCGACCAGTCCGTCGCGTTCCAGCCGCGCCATCAATTGGTAGAACGCGGGCGCACTGCGGCGGACGCCGTAGGTGGCGAGCACCTGCCGGACCGTTCGTCCCGGCCGATCGGTGCTTCGTAACACCCCGAGCACCAGGAATTGCAGGTGCGTGAGCGTGGGCAGGGCCTGCTTCGACATAAGGTGACCTTATCTACGATCACCTTGGACGGTAGGAGCGGGTGAAGGGTTGGCTCGAGGTTCGGCACCCCTGAAGGGGTGCCCTACTTCGGTTCGAAGCGGTAGACGAGGTAGCTGATCGGGCCGTCCAGGTCGCTGAAGCCGTGCGGCGTCCCGGCGGGGACGATCACGATGTCGCCCGGCTTGACCTTGCGGCTGTCACCACCGATGCGGGTGCCGGTCTGGCTCATCCCGGCGTTGACGCGCGTGAGATCGGTCGGCTTGGCATCCCCCAGCCTGCCGCCGGTCACGATCGTGCCCGAGCCCGAAAGAATGTAGTAGGTCTCGGTGACCCGATCGTGAATCAGCGAGCTCACCTCCGGCTTTACCCGGTGGAGCATCGCCACGGAGGCCTTCCCGCCCGGCACCTCGGTGGCCTTGATCGGCTGATCGACCACCTTGTTGGCGATCGATTCCTTCAGCACTTTTTCGTGCTCTTCCTTGCTGATGTGGACAGCAGGGACCGAGGCCTGCTCAGCGGACAGTGACAGGAGCAGCGCAAAAAGGGTCAGCATGCGCAGACTCTATCATTGACTCACCGTCGTGCCGCCGGCGGAAAACGAATAGGTCACTTCCACTTCAATCACTTGGCCGGCGACGACATCGATGGGTGGCGAGAGATTATGGCCACTGAACACAACCGAGGTTCGACCAATTCCGGCGCCGACCGTCGGATCGAAGGCACACGTTGAAGCCGGCGTCCCTGCATTGCACGACCAGAGACGGGTGAATACCACATCGATACGGCCGACGCGCTCCGCGGTGGCGGTTCCCCGCAGCACCAACCCGGTCGGGTCCATCGTCACGTTCTTGAAGACATTTGAACCAGCAAGCGGCACAAAGCCGGGCTCGACAATCACGCAGGGCGCGCCAGGGCCCGCGGCAGGGCCGCACGCTGACGAACTAATGGCTTGAAGATCGATCTCCCAGGCCGCCGGGGCCCGTCGCCGCGCCAGCGTGTTGGTGAGTTCAACGCCACCGGTGTCGAAAAACGCGTTGTCGAATTCCGTGTGGGTCACGAGATCGCCGTTGGGCTGACGGACATCAA
Organism: Vicinamibacterales bacterium; assembly: GCA_039934485.1. Lineage (GTDB taxonomy): Bacteria > Acidobacteriota > Vicinamibacteria > Vicinamibacterales > UBA2999 > 12-FULL-67-14b. Next base: position 7,218 of record JBDTMB010000055.1, on the reverse strand, counting down.
TCTTCCAGTGGCCGCGCACCGCAATTTTCTCACCGGGTCCGCCGGTGCCGGGTGCCGGCGCCTGGGCGCTCAGGCTCAAGGCGCCGGCGGTCAGCACCGCTACGGCAACCGCTGCCGCCACGCCCAGCAGCCGTCGTCCAACCGAGGTTTGCATCTCACTCATGATCGTCTCTCCCATTAGCCCATCGTGCCGACTGAATATTTCCCTGAGTCAACGTCCCATTCACGGTCGCCACCACCATTCGGTTCCGGTCTCGCACGGTCAGGGCGAAGGTGTCGCGCCCGCGTCCAGGCTCGCCTGCGTCGGTCGCGCGCGCCTCGAAGGTGTAACCCGCCGCGCCATTCCACGTGCCGGTACCGGTGAAGATCGCCGAGTCTGCCGTCGCCTTTGGACTCTTGCCGGGCTTGAACGCCGGGTCGTCCCAGAACGTGATCGCGGTGATCGAGGCCGATTCGAAGCGATCCGTCTTCAATTTTCGCTTGCCCGACTTCGGCGTGACCACCACGTAGTTCAACTCGCCGCGCTCGACGCCACGGTGCCGCTCGACGAGGTGGAAGTTGAACCGATGGTCGCGGCCGTCGGCGGCGGTGATCCCGCCATCGCCGTTCATCCGCGCCTCGAGGCCAACCGGTGCAAAGACCGCGAACGGCGACAGCGAATTCACCAGCCCGCAGATCGTGCTGCTGGCGGCATCCTGCGACACCGTCCGATTGACCCATGCGCCGTTCTCGAAATGCCAGAGACCCAGCGCCGACGGGTTCTGGAAGCTCACGCCGCCATAGTTGATGCACACCGTGATCGGAGGCGTGTAGCCGGCCGTGGTCACGATGTCGAACGAGATCGGTGGCGTGCCAAGGGTGAAGCCGAGTGGCGCGGCCGGCCCGCTGCTGCGCGCCGTCACCGAGGTCACGCCTGCGTGCGTGATGTTCGAGAACGTCACCGTGACCGGCGTGCCGCCAGTGGTCGGCTCAATCGGCTGCACGCTCACGTTGCTGCCAAGCGGCGTGTTGCCGACGCCGAGGCCATCGTCCACCCGGATGTCTTCCCTGATGCGAATCAGGGTCTGCGCGGTGACGTTTACCGTGACCCGAGCGACCGCACCCGGCGGTGATGACGGCGAGGTGTCAACGGCGGCAGTCTGGTGGGCCCCGATCGGCAAGGATGACGTCGTGAAGGAGGCACGCCCGTTACTCAAGGCCACGGTCGCCAGCTCAATCGCGCCATCAAGGAACGTCACCGTCCCAACTGCGGCAGACGAGGGGAACGAGTTCACCGTGGCGGTGAGCGTTAACGGCTGACCGGCTTTGACAGGATTCGGAGACGCCGTCAGGTTCAGCCACCTCTGGACCGGCGCGTCGCTCACCAGGATCGTTTCCGCGATCCGGATCACCGTCAGGTTCGTGACACTCAGCGAAAGGAACGCCGCGTGGCCGCGCTGAGAGCCCGGCGCGGCGAACGCCGCGCCGATCTGATGAGCGCCAATCGAAAGGCTCGACGTCGTCAAGGACGCTCGGCCGCTGGTCAGCGTCACCGTGGCCAATTCGGTCGCGCCGTCCGTGAACGTCACCGTGCCGGCCGGCGGCGCCGCCGTGGACGACATCACGATGGCGGTGAACGTGACTGGCTGGCCAACCTTCACCGAATCGGACGACGCGGAGACGACGACCGAGGTTTCAATCGGCGTATCTCTCACCCCGATCCGCTCCGCGATCCGGATCACCGCCGGGGGCGGCAGCACGACCGGGAGCGCCACGACCGAGGACCGGCTGGGCCGGAAGGCCGGCGCGCCGTCGTACTCGGCCTCAATCTGATGATCGCCGGGCGGCAGGCTCGAGGTTGCGAACGAGGCGGCACCGTTGGTCAGCGTCACGGTGGCAAGCACCGTGGCGCCCTCCTTGAACGTCACCACGCCGGTTGGCGTTACCGCTGATGAGGCGGGCGTCGACACGGTCGCCATCAACGTGACAGCCCGCCCGGCCGTGGCCGGATTCGGCGAGGCCGTCAGCGTGGTTGACGTGTCAAAGATCCCAGCGACGGTGACCGTAGCGCTGCTGCTCAGTCCCAGCGGATCGGTAACGTGATAGACAAACATATCGACGCCGCTGAAATTCAGCGGCGGCGTATATCGCACTCGCCCGTCGGCCGTGACACTCGTCGTGCCGCCGGCGCTGCCGTTCTCCACCGCCGCGACCGACAGCGGATCGCCGTCCGGATCGGTGTCGTTCTGAAGCACGTCGATGTCGATCATCCCTGCGGTGTAAAGGAACTCGGCGAAATCGTCCTCGGCTGTGGGCGCACGGTTCCCGAGCTCGTTCGCGGCCGATTGGATCCAATCAGCGAGGCGGGCTACGGGGATGTAGAAGCCGGGGCCGTCCTCGGCGCACGTGGCCACGTTTCGGAATGAGGCGACGCCGACGACCTGGTCGTCGAAGAAAAGCGGCCCGCCGGTCCCCGTGCGACAAAACATCTGGTTCGCAGTCCCGGGACTTGTCTCGATAAATGCGTCTGGCAGAAAATTGAAATTGGCGTCTTCCCCGCCCACGTAGCTCGTGATCTGCAACGTTCCCGAGGTTCGGCCGCCGGCGCCCGCACCCGTTTCGCCGAATCCAACCGCTATGCCGTCAACGATTGGAGAGATCGGATCCGCTCGGCGCGTCGCGGGGTTGATGTCGGTCCACGAAGCCACGGCCGCCCGATCGAGGACAGCCAACGCGACATCGAACGCCAGGTTGACGCCATCTACGGTGCTGAACGAAGGATGGACACGAATGTCCGTCACCCGCGCGGTCCGGCCGGCACCAAGAGAGAACTCGAACACCGGATCGGGTGAGGTATCTATAAGGCACTGCGCCGCCGTCAGCACGATGAACGGACTAATCAGTGTGGCCGTGCACCCGCCGTGCGTCGCGCTAGGAACGATCATCCCGACGCCATTGAACTGTGGACGGGTCTCAGGGTCGCCGTTTCGGATCGGCGTCCACGGGGCGGTCTCAACGACCTGGGCGACGGTCGCGGTGCTGCCACCGAACGAGTCGTTGCCGGTAAAGATGGCCCGGATGTTGAAGGTGCCCTCGGGCAACGCGCTGGTCGTGAACGCCGCGGTCCCGCCGGCAAGGGTGATCGTTGCCAGCGTCGTGTTGGTGGGAACGTAGACGAATGCGAGGTCGCCAGTCGGCGTCAGTGCCGTGGCTCCAACCGCAGCGACGGTGGCCGTGAACGTCATCGCCTGACCACTAGCGGAGGGATTGATGGACGATGCCACCGTGGTCGTGGTCGCTGTCGGCGCAACCACCACGCACGCCGCGCTCGAGCCATCGAACATCGCCTGCATCTCGGCGGCGGACAGCGCTCGGTCGTGAATCGTGACGTCGTCGATCAACCCGCGGTAGTCCGCGCCATTCGCGTAACCGTACTGCCAATCGTCACCGAAGATCAGCGGCACCGGATGGCTGTCGTATTGAATCGGTGAGCCGATGAGGTCGCTTGCCACTGCGACGCCGTTGACATAGACCCGCACGGTAGTGCCATCGAAGGTGGCGCCGAGGTGATACCACTGCATCGGCTGAAGGCGCGACGGGCCCTGCGTGGCATAAGTGCCACCGTTCTGATGGTGGGTAAAGAGGATGGGATAGCCGTTGGCGAACCCGAGCCAATACGAGTCGAGATCGGCGCCGAAAGCGCCGTCCTGGCCCGATGCGCCCTTGGCGATCACCGTGTCATAGCCGCCCTGCGCGAACGACGGCGCCAGCGTCCACGCCGCGATCGTGAATTGCGCCGGCTTCAGCCGCGGCGCGTCGGGAATCTCGACGTAGCTGCCGTTCCCCTGAAGGCGGAAAGCCTGACCAGCGCGTCCCACTTCGAAGCTGGCGCCACCAACCATTGACCCGGCGGGGCCACCGGTCGCATCCGTGACATCGCCGTCGGCCCGCCATCGGCCGACCAGCGATGCCGGCGGCACGAAGCACGCGTCGGCCACCACCTGCACCACCGCGCGCGACTCGTCGTTGAGCGTATTCTGATCGCTATCCACCAGGTGATGCGCCTGGCTGGACATCGTCCCGGGCACGGGTGGCGCCGTCACCCGCACCGCGATCCATTTCTGCTCGCCCTTCGCGAGCGACCCGACATTGAAGTTCTGGAAGCCGCCGATCGCCGACTGCGGATTCGGCGCCGCATCGACCAACGTCGCGCCGCCGTCCAGGACGTTGTCGACATTCACGCCCAGCAAGTCGGTCGAGCCGTTGTTGGTCACGCTGATCAGGAAACTGGCGTTGCCGCCCGGCGCCACCGACGCGGGCACCGCCTGCACGGTCACCGCCACATCGACGCCAGCGGACGCCTCGACGCGTCCGCACAGTGACAGCGTCGCCGACGCCGCGACCTGTCCGATCTCCGAGGCACTGAGCGCGCGGCTGTGGATCGCCACTTCATCGATCACGCCGGTAAACCCTGCCGTGTTGTTGCCTGAATAGTCCAGGTAAGCGCCAATCACGACCGGCGTGTACGGGCCATTGCTGTCTGAAATCGTGCCCAGCGTGAACGGCGCCACCGCGTCGACGGCGCCGTCGACATACAGTCTCGCTTCAACCGACGCGCGATCCAGCACCAATGCCACATGATGGAAAGCGCCGTCGTTGATCACCCGGACACCATGGAAGTTCAGGTCATGATCGGTGCGATCGCGGATCCAGCCGGCGAGATGGCCATTGCCGTCCAGCGACAGGAACCAGGTCGTGGGTCCACAGCCAAAACTGCGGCACTCATATCTCGACGCGATCGTCCCAGCCGGCGCGAAGGTCTTGATTTCGGCCTCGACCGTGAATGAACCGTCGCCCGGGTAGTAGTAATTGTCGTTGTCGTGATAGGCGTGAACTGCGCTCGCGCCATCGAACTTGAAGCCGCCACCAACGACCGCGCGCTCATAACCGACGTTGCCGAACACATTGGTGCCTTCGGGGAGACCCGTGACCGCATTGTCCGCGCTGCCGTCGCCTCGCCACCAGCCGAGAAGGCCCGAGCCGGCGCCATGCGGCACGAAGCATTGATCCGGCTGCACCCGGATACCGGCGGCCGCCGCGTTGTTCTCAGGGTGATCATCGGCCGCATCGATCGACACGGTGGCCACGTCTGCTGACGCGCCCTCCGCGAATGGCGCCAGGGCGGCGATCGTCACCGTGGTCGAGGCGCCAGACGTGAGCGCGAATGTCCAGCGACCATCGACGCCCGGCGCCGGCGAGGCGCTGACAAGCGCCGCACCGTCTGGGAGCCGGTTGGTGAGCTCGACCTGATCGAGATTGGTCGTACCCTTGTTGGTTACCGTCAACGTGAATGTGGTGGCCGCGCCCGCGGGAAGCACGCCGGGCGAAGCGGTGGCCGTGACGGCAACATCGATCGGCAGCACCACGCCCGTCGGAACCGGGCGGGCCAGCCGGATCGTTCGAATCGCCGGATCGTAGAACGCAATCACCGGAGCGCCATTCGGATCAAAGCGCAGCTGGTTGGCCCGGACCGGATTGACGCTCGGCAGCGCACTCACCAGTTGCTGTGTCCACTGCCCGTTAGGACCATCGCGGCGCGCGTACCAGAGTTCCGACGACCATCTCCAGAACGCCACCGCGGGCACGCCGTCGGCGTCAACGGCAAACGACAGATCGCTGTTGCCGTTCCAGGGATTCTGAACCGCGGGATCGTCGTGCGGGTCAACGTACTGGCGAGACGACCAGGTGTTGCCGCCGTCGGCCGATGTCAAGTACACGATCGCGCCAAGGTCCCAATCCGCGCTGATGTCGGGTCCGCGCACGATCGCGTGCAGCACGCCGGCATCATCAATCGCGATGCGGACCTCCCCGCCGAAGCGATTGAGATCGTTGAACAGGTGCGTGGTCAGGTCCGGCGTCGCCGCGTTCGGGGGAAAGCGTGAATAGTAGGCATCCGAGCTCGAGTTCCACAGCACGTGGCGTGTCCCATCCGGGCCAATCGCGAGCGACGCCCTGGGATTGAACGCGGTCGCATTGATGTTCACGCCATTGAGGCTGATCGGTCCGCCGCCGTTGCAGAGGCTGAGGCCGGTGGCCCACTGCGGCAGTTGATCAGACGAACCAAATGCCGCGCTGTAATTCACGTACGCACAGTTCTGCGGGCCGACGAGCCCTTCGAGATACGCCGAGGCGCCGCTGACGAGGTCAGTGCGATAGGTGTTGATCTCGTTGAAGTTGCCGACGTCGGCATAAATCAGGAACGGATTGCCGTCGCTTGGCCGCAGCGCGAGTTGATGGGCGTAGTCGCCTGGCGCGCCGCCTTGGTACCGGCGGTCCGAGAGAAACTCCGCTTGGCTCCACTGTCCTGCGCCGAGGCGGGTCCAAAACACACGTGGCGGACCGCCGCACCCGTTTTCTTCCCGCCAGGCGATGACGGGGCGGCCGTCGGGCCCGTATTCGAAACCCGCGAGCGTCATGCCGCTCACGCAGCCGGCGATCAAGTTTCCCTGCCCAACGTTCTCGAATTGCCAACTGCCGGTGGTTTGCGCCCTGACAGCGGCCGGACTGCACACCAAAAACGTCAGCAGCGCGAAGGCGCTGAGGATAATCGGCCGGCGCCGCGGGAGATCCGTCACAACAGATCAAGAGCGGCCCGCCGACGCGATCTGCTCACCGAAACCTTGCAGGTCGGCCTTTCTGGCGTCAGAATCCTTGGCGGATGCCAGGTTCCCCGGAAGATGCACAACTCGAGGCCCTGGTCCGTCAGTTTTCCCGCCTGGTTCGCTCGGTCGCCGGGCGGGTGGGCGGCCCGCAGGGCCGCCAAATCGCCGACGACGTCGAGCAGCACGTCTTCCTGAACCTGTGGAAACAGCTCCGTCGTGAGCAGAACATCGAGAACCCCGGCTCTTATATCTATAGGTGCGCTGTTCGCGAGACCGTCCGGCTGTTGAGCGTGGAGCGGAAGGCCGACCACGAGGGGGACGACGCCGCCGAGTTCGTCAGGGATCCGGCGATCGGTCCAGACGACCAGGTGGCCTCGCGCGAGCGGTCGCGGTTGGTGGCCGAGGCGCTGCGAACGTTGCCGCCCGACCGCAGGCGCGCGGCGCAGGCGTACCTCGCCGGGTTCTCGGTGCCGGAGACAATGACGATGTTTGGATGGTCGTATGAACGCGCGCGGAACCTGTCGGCCCGCGGCATGGCGGACCTGAGGGCTGCCCTGCGCGAGCGAGGCATTGATGG
>JBDTMB010000054.1:0-18184 GCA_039934485.1 Vicinamibacterales bacterium | reverse complement strand
CGTTTCTAGATTTCGCCTGGCCTCGCTCCTTGCACATTCCACCCAAGGGATCGACTCGGTGCACTCCGACGATGGTAGGATGCGAATCATGATCAGGCTCTTGACCGACCCATCTGGTAATGCGAGTCTTGAATCATGACGCAGGCAGCCAAGCGCATTCTCGAAACTATCGAAGCGCTCCCGCCTTCCGAGCGACAAGAAGTCGTTGCCGAGTTACTGCGGCGCGCGGCCCAATCCGACCACGACCTGCCTGCGGACGCGGACCTCGTGGCACTAGCGGACCAGGTCTTCCTCGAGCTCGACAAGCGCGAAACCGGATGCTGACATGGCGGGCCGCGGCGGAGCGCATTCGACGCGCAGGGTTTGGTCACGGTACCTCCCATTCGCTTGATTCGTCGCCTCGGTCGACTAAGTGAGGCGACGCGAGTCGACTTCGAGTTCATCAAGGACTGAGACCAGCCCTGTCACAGTGCCCCTGATACACTCGCTTCGATGTGACGCCTGATCCGCCACGGGTGGACCCCTTTGCAGCCCAACTGAAGCAGCTCTGCGCCTCGTCGCCCACCCGCGCCAAGTGGGTGTTCGTCCCCACGCATGCCATCGGCCGGATGGTCGCCGACCGGCTCGTGCTCGAGGGCGAAGAATGGGCCAACCTCCGCTTCGTCACGCCCCTCGACATCGCCCTCCGCATGGGCGCGCCGTTTCTCGTTGAGCGCGGCATCGATCCGTCCGAGGAGGGCCTCGGCCCGGCGCTCATCATGCGGTTGCTCCTCGAACTCCCGGAGAAACCTTCATACTTCCGCCCGCTGGCCAATCACCCCGCGATGGCGCGGGCGCTGTGGGCCACGATCCGTGAGCTGCGGATGGCCGGCGTTGGTCCCGACGATCTCGCGGCCGAGGCCTTTACTTCGCCGACGAAGCACGTCGAGATGCACGCGCTCTATCGCGCCTACGACGCATTCCTGGCGGCGACCAGGCGCGGGGACATGGCCACGGTGTACGGGGAAGCACTTCGCCATCTGGACTGGTGTCCGATCCAGGCGAATGATTGCTGGACCGAACTGCCTGCCGCCATGTGGACGCCGCTGCAGCGCCGGTTGCTCGACACGTTGCCGGGGGAGCGCGTAGTGCCGCGGATGATTCAGGTGCCGGGCGCCGCGATCCCGCGGCGGCTTGCGGCCGCGACGGTTGAGCGAGTGGCGCCGGATGCAGCGATGCCGATGGCGTTTGTCTTGGCGCCGGGCGTGGCCGGCGCTAGCGTCCTGGCCCTCCAGTCGATACACCTCTTTCACGCCGGCGGGCGAGAGGCAGAAGTCGAAGAAGTGTTTCGGCGAACACTCGCAGCCGGATGCTCGCTCGATCAAGTGGAGATTGCCTGCGGGTGGGATGACTACGCACCGCTGATTTGGGAGAAGGCCTGCCGCCACGATTGGCCGGTCACCCTCGCCTCCGGCCTGCCGGTTTCGCTAACCAGGCCCGGACGCGCCCTCGTCGGCCTCGGCTCCTGGATCGAAAGCGACTTCGCCGCCGGTATCCTGCGTCGCCTGCTGCAATCGGGCGACGTCACCCTCGGCGACCTCGACCTGTCACCCGGACAGGCCGCGCGCGTGCTCGTGAAGGCAGAGGCCGCGTGGGGACGACAGACCTACGAGCTGTCCCTTCAAAACCTGTCACAGCGATACCGCACGCGAGCGGAGGACGCGGAACTGCCGGACGAACATCGAACGGCTGCTGGGAAAAGGGTAGAACAAGCGGATCAGCTCCTGGCCTGGATCCGCGGCTTGCTCTCTGGCGTTCCCGAAGACGACGCGAATGGACAGATCGACCTGCAACAACTCGTCGACGGCAGCCAGGCCTTCATCGAAGACTACGCCGCGAAGGGCAGCGCCCTCGACGGCGCCGCCGCGATCGCGTTGATCGCTGCGATCGCCGAGCTGAAGGCCCTCGGCTCGTTCCGTTGCTCGCTGACGACGGGCCTTCGCTTCATCAGCGAGCGGGTTGACGGCGTGCGCGTGGGTGCGGATCGCGCCCGCCCGGGTCACCTCCACGTCTCGACGCTTCCCCAGATGGGCTACTCGGGCCGGCCCCACATCTTCATCACCGGCCTCGAAGAAGGCCGCGTGTTTCCCTCCGCCACCGAAGACCCGGTGCTCCTCGACGCCGAGCGCCGGCGCATCAGTCCTCACCTTCGACTCGCCAGCGATCGCATCGAGGAAGCGGTTGACGCGGTGGTGAATCGCCTGGCCGCAACCAGCGGCGCCGCGTCCATCACGCTCAGCTACTCCTGCCGCGACCTGCGCGAGTTCCGCCAGACCTATCCGTCCTGGCTCATGCTCCAGGCCCACCGCATCGTCAGTGCTCAACCCAACAGCTCCTATCCGGATCTGCTGAAGGCCCTGGGTACTCCCGTCTCCTGCGTGCCGGAGCCCGCCGCGTCCGCGCTCGGCGTCGCCGGCTGGTGGCTCAATGGCCTGAAGCGCACGGGAGCTTCGGGCCGCGACGCGCTGCTGAAGCAGTACCCCTTGCTGCAGCTCGGTCGTGACGCGGATGCACATCGAGAGTCGCTGGCATTCACCGAATTCGACGGCTTCGTGCCCGACGCGGGCGCGTTTCTCGATCCGTGCGCGCGCGAGGCGCCGGTGTCGGCCACGCAACTCGAGAAGGCCGCCGAATGTCCGTTCCGCCACTTCCTCGAACGCGGCCTCGGCCTGGCGGCGGTGGACGATGGATCGCGGGAGCAGGATGTGTGGCTGGATCCGCTGACGCGCGGATCGCTGATGCACGAGCTGTTCGCGCGGATGATGCGACGATGCCGCGACGAACAGCGACGCTTGACGCTGAAGGACGACCTTGACTGGAGTTACTCCGCCGGGCGCGACGCGCTGAACGAACTCCGGGTCAAGATGCCTCCGCCTTCACAGGAAGTGTTTGAAGGCGAACAGAAGGGCGTCCTGGACGACCTTCTCCTCTTCGTCACTGCTGAAGACGCATCGGACCCGGCACGTACGGCCGTGGCATTCGAAGTGTCGTTCGGCCGGCCTGGCGGCGGAGAAGAGCCGCTCGCACAAGCGGAGCCGATCGTCATCGATCTCGGCGGCGGCCTCAAATTCCGATTGGCCGGCCAAATCGACCGCATCGACGAGATCGGACCGTCATCGTTCCAAGTCATCGACTACAAGACCGGCGGCTATTGGGACAACGACTGGAAAGGCACGTTCGCCGGCGGCAAGAAACTCCAGCATGCGCTCTACGGGCTGGCAGCGGTCGAAATCCTCAAGCGGCGGGTGAAGAAGCCCGTGGTGAAGGACTGCGTCTATTACTTTCCCAGCGCCAAGGGTCGTCAGACGCACAAGGTGATCCCCACCCAGACCACCGCCACGGTCACCGCGGTGCTCGGTGATCTGCGGCAGGTGATTGCTTCCGGCCTGTTCGTTCACGCGCCGGATGCATCCGCCTGCAAGTGGTGCGACTTCGGCGCGGCCTGCGGTGTGTCGGCGCCCCAGCGAGCGCAACAGAAGATCGCAATCGGTCCCGCGCTCGCGCCCTATCGAAACCTGGTGGCCCATGGGTAGCCAACTCGTTGACCAGCAATCGCGCACGCGCATCAAGACGGAGCTGCAGCGCAACCAGCTGGTGGAGGCGGGCGCCGGATCCGGAAAGACCCAGATGATGGCCGAGCGCATGGCGGCCGGCATCGCCTCTGGCGCCTACGTGGTCGAGCACATGGCCGCCGTCACGTTCACGCGAAAGGCGGCGGCGGAACTGCGCGGACGCTTCCAGTTGGCGCTCGAGCAGGAACTGAACGACGCCGGGCAAGACAACGAGCGGTTGGCGCGCGTTCGCCTCGCGCTCTCCAACATCGAACGCTTCTTCGCCGGCACCATCCATTCGTTCTGCGCGCATCTCCTGCGCGAGCGGCCAGTCGAGGCAGGCGTGTCGCCCGGATTCACGGAACTGGACGAGGTCGAAGACCAGCGGCTGCGGCGCCAAAGCTGGCGGGACTACCGAAGCCAACTGAAAGCGGCGGGCGACCCGCTGATGCTGGAGATTATCGAGGCCGGGCTCAAGCCGACCGACCTCGACCGCGCCTTCGACACCGTGTGCCTGTTCGATGAGGTGGACTTTCCCGGTGGTGATGCTCAGCGCCCGGATGCCACGGCGCCGTGGGCGGAGCTCGACACGTTCTGGAAGACCCTGCAGCGGCGCTTGCCGGCTTCGATTGATCCTGACACCACCTGCAAGATCCAGGAGCGCGCGCGGAAGTTCCAAGGCCAATGGCGCGTTGCGGAGATGCATCGCGGCCAGGCGCGTGCGCTCGTCGGGCTGCTCGAGACCTGGGATGGCGCGTCGAAGATCATCCAGAAATGGTGGTCGGACGATGCGAAGGAGAAAAAACAGATCGCGGTGGAGGTCACGGCCCTCCACGAGGCGTTCTGTTCGGGCGTCGTCGAGCCGTTCCTCCGCCAGTGGCGCCAGTATGTCTACCGGCTGAGCGTGGCGCTGCTCACCAAGGCGCGCGACTATGCCGCCGGGGAACGTCGCCGGCTTAACACGCTGAACTACGGCGACCTGTTGCAGATGGCCGCGCAGGTGCTCCGCGAGAACGCCGATGTCCGCCGCGCGCTGGGGGAGAAGTATCGGTGGGTGTTCGTGGACGAGTTCCAGGATACCGACCCGGTGCAGGCCGAGATAATGTTTCTGCTGTCCTCGGAGGGGAAGCCGGAATCCGGCAGCGCCGACTGGAGAACAGTGGCGCTGCGACCAGGCGCGCTGTTTGTCGTCGGCGATCCCAAGCAGTCGATCTATCGCTTCAGGCGCGCCGACATTGACATCTGGACCCGAACCCGAAGTGGAAAGACGCGAAGCGCACGTCGGGTCTGTATACGTTGACCATTCCTCCGACCGTCAGTAAGCCGGCAGACATGCCCGCCTATGAAGCCGCGCAAATCGCCCGATACATCCAGTCCGAAGTGAACGCGGGACGCCGCAGGTTCGGCGACTTCCTGATCCTGACGCGCAAGAAGAAGGACATCAAGACCTACGCCGGCGCACTCGAGGAACAGCAGATTCCCGCCGAGGTCAGCGGAGCCGGGGCCTTCGGCAGTTCCCAGGAAGTGCAACACCTGGCGCTGCTCCTTCGCGCGCTTGCCGATCCTCAAGACGGCGTGTCGCTGGTCGGCGTGTTGCGGGGCCCGCTGTTTGGCATCAGCGACCCCGACCTCTTTGCCTATCGCCCCGGCGGATGGTTCAGCCTCTTCGCCGAGGTGCCAACGTCGGACGTGACCTCCGTCCAGCGGGTGGCCGACGCGGTGGCCTCGTTGCGCGGGATGCATCGGTGGACTCGGATCCTGCCCGTCGGCGCCGCCGTGGAGCGCATTCTCGAAGAGAGCGGCTACCTGGCACTCGCCGCCACGACTCCAGGAGGGGTTGAGGCCGGAGATCTTCTCCACGCCGTCGATCGCGTCCGCAGCATCGTCGAAAGCGGCTTCACGCTGGCGGACGCCGCCGACGCCCTCGAGCCGGATGCGGATGAGCCGAGCGACGTCGAGTCGCTTCCGCTCGAGCCGGGGCGAGACGATGTGGTGCGGTTGATGAACCTGCACAAGGCGAAGGGCCTCGAGGCACCGGTGGTGTTCCTGGTCGATCCGCTGAGCGGCGTTGGTCCGCGCGTGGACACGCGCATCATTCGCGACGGTGCGACGGCGCGCGGCTATTTCAAGATCACGAAGGATTTCGGCCGGAGCCAGAAAGTGGTGGCCGAACCGCCTGATTGGGATCAATACGAGGCGGAGGAACTCGGGTATCTCGAGGCGGAGGAGAAGCGCCTGCTGTACGTCGCCGCCACCCGCGCCAAGGACATGTTGGTGGTCAGCTGCGCGGCCAAGTCCGCCGACAAGGGACCTTGGGGCGTGTTCGAGGGCTTCCTGTCGAAGTCGCAAGAATTGAACGTGCCCGCGAGTGTGGCGCCACCAGTGGCGCAAACGGTTGACCTGTCTGCTGCTGCCGCTGCGGAGGCGGTCGCGCGTGCAGCGGCTCAGCACACACAAGCGCTCAGAGCGTCGTGGGCCTCCGCCTCGGTTACCGGCGAATCGAAAGCGTTCCCGACGTCAACGACCGTGCCTGCGGCGCCGGACGATCCGACCGGGGTCGTGTCCGCCGATACGCCGAGCCGACGCGCGGATGCCGGGGCGGCGTGGGGGAGCTTGATCCACGGATTGCTCGAGCACGCCTTGCGGCACCAGCGGGCGACGCGCGAGGACCTCCGCCGGCTGGCGATGTGGCTGACGGTTGACGAGCCCGGCTTACGGCCGCTGATCGACGAGGCCGTGACGACGGTTCAGTCTGTTGCCAAGACGGCGTTCTGGGCCGAGGCCAAGGCGTCACCGGAGTGCCACGAGGAGGTGCCGTTTGCCATCCGGACCGTCGACGAGCAGACGGGAGTGCCGAAGATCTTGAACGGCACGATTGACTCGGTGTTCCGTCACGGCGCGGATTGGAAGATCGTCGACTACAAGACGGATGTCGATGGCACGCCGGCGATTCTTCAGGCGCGTTACGCCAGGCAATTGGCCGCCTATGTCGAGGCGTGGCGGCGATTCACCGATGGCAATGTGACATCGTCTTTGGTGGCCACGCGGACCCGAACCTGACTGCGACCCGGTCTGTCACAGTCGCCTGACAGACTGGGTTCATGCACATCCAGACCGATCGCGCGTTTGTTCCGGCCAACACTCCCGCCGTCCGGTACCTCCAGGTGGTGATCGGCGCTCCCGCCCAAACACCCGCGGCCGGGGTGGCGCGTCCACCGGTTGACGTGGCCCTCGTGCTGGATCGCTCCGGCTCGATGGCCGGCACCAAGATCGAGATGGCGCGCGCCGCGGTTGGCTATGCCGTCCGGCTCCTCAAGCCGATCGACCACCTCGCGGTCGTCTGCTACGACGATCAGGTGACGACCGTGCTCGATCGCACGCATGCGACACCGGAGGCGCGGAAGCTGGCATCCGACCGGCTCGCCTTGATCGATGCCCGCGGCGCGACTGACCTTTGCGGCGGATGGCTGCGGGGCGCGGAACTCGCGAAGCGTCCCCAGCCTGGCGGAGCCGGCATCTCGAAAGTGATGTTGCTCACCGATGGCCTCGCCAACAACGGCGTGGTCGATCACGAAGTACTCGTCGCCAAGGCCAGGACGCTTCGCGCGGATGGCGTTGCAACCTCCACGTTTGGCGTGGGCGCGGACTTCGACGAGGACCTCCTCTCAAGCCTGGCTACAGAGGGCGGTGGACATTTCTACTTCATTGAGAAGGCGCAGCAGATCCCGGACTTCCTCGCCAGCGAACTCGGTGAGACCCTCGAGGTGGTGGCCAGGGAGGTCGCCTTCGAGGTCGCCTGCGATCCGGGCATCGAGGCGGCCGTTCTCAATGGATGGCCGTCGGAGTTCGCTGGAGGGGTCCTGAATGTTCGATTCGGCAACCTCGTCGCCGATCAGGAGATCACATTCATCGTCGCCGTCCTCTTCAAGGGCTCACACGCCGAAGGAAGCAGCCTCGGGGTCCGCTGCCGCGTGACCGATCAGGACCACGTCCTCCATCCGGCACCGATCGAGGTCACCTGGAGTGCGGCATCCGCCGCCGAGGACAGCGCACAGCCCGTCAACCAGGAGGTGTGCCTCGCGGCAGCAACCGCGCTTGCGGAACGGGCGCGCAGTGCCGCGCTCGCGGCCAACCGGCGCGAAGACTTCGACGCTGCGCAACGCATCCTGCGCGAGGTCGTCGACGATTTGCGCGCGATGGCGCCCGGCGACCCGCGGGTGCTCGCCCTGATCGACCAACTCCATGACGACGAGCCGGCATTCGCCGAGATGATGACGCCGATGGCTAGGAAGGCGAGGCACTTCGCCGCTTACTCGGCCTCCCACTCTCGCGCAGAGGGAGGGACGGCGCGGCGAACGAAGCGTCCGCGCTGAACGACTGCTCGAACTCGAATCGCGGCACATACCAATCGCGCGCGTCGTCCAGCATCGCCAGGATCTCCTGCGCCAGGGACGCCGGCGCCGCGACGTGCACGTGGGGACCCCAACTGAGGACCCAGGCATGCAGGGCCCAGTCGCGGCAGACTTTCAGGCCGAGCCGCACGCCGCCGTCCGGCAACTCCTCGATCTGTTGCGACTTGTGCCACACCCTCTCGCGCACATAGGGCGCGACTCTCTCGGAAAACTCGAGCAGGACCCGCTCGGGTGTTCCCATGCCAAGGCCGAGTGATGGCTCGAAGTCTTCGTCGTTCGCGGCCTTTACCGGCGTGAACGACTGCTCGGAAATCGCGCACTTCTTGATGCGCTCGATTGCGAAGAGCCTGACCTCGTCGTACTCGGGGACGAAGGCGCGGAGGTAGAGGCCTCCTTCGGAGTACTCCACCAGGTATGGATGCACGACGTAGTCCTTCTGCCGGTTGCTGCTCACCGAGAAGTAGCGCATCTGCGCCGTCTTGCGCCGGGTGGATGCCTCGATCAGCTTGGCAACCGTCTCGTTGTAACCGGCCGACACCTTCTTTCGCGGCTCGGACCGCACGCGGACGACGTTGGGCAGCTTGTCGAGGAACTCGCGCGTCTTCGGCGAGAGCGCGCGTTGCACTTTCTTCAGGAGCGAGTTGAGCCCGGCTTCGAATGGAGACCCGGTCAGCGTGAGCAGCAAGGCGCGGCTCATATAGAGCGAGCAGACCTCGGTGACCGACAGTCCCGCGTCGGTCAGCGATTTCAGCGGCAACTGCATGACCCGCCACACGGTCTTGCGGTCTCGCTTATCGTCCACCAACGGAAAGCCGGCCTCCTGGAGCGCGGCCAGGTCGCGCCAGACGGTGCGCTTGGTGACGGACAATTCGGCGGCCAGTTCGTCAACCGAGCGGCCGTGCGCCAGGCCGTCCAAGTGGAGGAGGAGCTTCCACTGGCGGATCACTTCAGCATTGCGGGGCATGCCCGGATTATCGGCGATTAAGAGACAGGATTCAGGGCGCTGTGGGCGCGATGAACGCCGCTTATTTCGGCAGCAATCCTGTCGCCTGCTCAAGCGCGACGATGCGCTCGACGTGATTGGTCAGGACCTGATCGTGGACTGATAAATTGTCGTCCATCTTCTTGTTCAACGCGACGAGATCCCGCTCGATGCGGTCCAGAGTGCCTGCGTAGCCCTCAGCAGCCTTCTTGACGCTTACCTTCGCGTCTTCGGCCAGGATGCTGAAGTTCTTGATGATCTCGTCTTTGAAAACAATCAAGTCGGCCTTGGTGGCAAAGCCAGACAAGTCGGCTTTGGTGGCAAAGCCAGACAAGTCGGCTTTGGTGGCAAAGCCAGACAAGTCGGCCTTGGTGGCGAAGCCAGACAAGTCGGCCTTGGTGGCGAAGCCAGACCAGTCGGCCTTGGTCGGCAGCTGATCGACCTTCTTCTCCAGTTGGTCAAATCTCGATTCCAACTTGTCGAACCGTTCGCGCATATCGTCGTTGGTCGCCATCGTAGCATCGTCCTCCGCCACTAGAACCTGCGAACGACGAGCCAAGTGAAATTGGGCGAAATCCCCAATGATTCTTGAGGCGTGGGACTTGGACGTCGAAATTTATTCGTACGCGCTGGGCGTTCCGCATCGCAGTTTCTGACACCGGCATCCCGTGACCTCACCTGTCACGACCGCTCAATAAGCTGTGGGCGCGATGACAGATTCCCTCAGGTGGCTCAACTCTCGCGTCACCAGGCACACCGGCGCCTTCGACGACATGCGCCGGCACATCCCCTCGTTCGAGCGGCGGCCGTTCGCGCTGAGCGACCCGGCCCACGAACATTTCCGGCAAAACCTGCGCCTGGATACGGTCGTGCGGCGGCCTCACGACGACGACCGGGACTACGTTCCGGTTGGCGTGGTCTCGAAGGACTACGCGCTCCTGCCGCACACCGCAGTCTTCGACGCCGCCGTCGAGGCCTTCGATGACGCGGGCATCGATCCAGCGAGCGTGACGGCAGACCTCCGCATCACCGAGCTCGGCGAGCGGATGTCCCTGGGCCTCGACCTTCCCGATAATTACCTGTTCGATCCCGGCGACAAATTCCCGATGACGGTTCGCCTCGAATGCCTCAACTCCGTGGACGGCAGCACCAGGTTCCGCGCCTCGATGGGATGGTTCCGCCTGGTGTGCAGCAACGGCATGGGGTTCGGCATCACGCAATCCGAAGCCAACCGTCGGCACGTGGGTGACCTGCAACTTGCACACATCGGCGACGTGCTTGGCGCCGGGCTCACCGACTACAAGGCCGAACGAAAGAACATGACGCGGTGGATGGGTTGCGACGTCAGCCTCGACGCCATCAGCGATTGGGCGGATTCGGATGTGCTTCGCGCCTGGGGATTCAAGGCCGCCACCCGCGCGTTCCACATTTCGCATTGCGGACGTGACGCCGCCGTCCGTGGCCCCTACAAGCACCGGCTACCGACGACGGTGCCGGTTCGGCTGACGAACGACGTTCCGGGTTCTGAAGGAGAGGCAACCAACTTGTTCGACGCCAGCCAGGTCCTCGCGTGGCTTGCGAAGGAGAGGCGGGACCTTCAGGAGCAGGTGGAGTGGAGAGAACAGATTCCAGCCCTCGTGAATGCGCTGGAGGTGAGGGCTCGAAGCCTCGTTCCCGCTTGACTAGCCGAGTCACCGCAGCTCGAGCGCAGAGATGCGTTCGGCGTGATTGAGCAGGGTTTTTTCGTGGACAGAAAACTTGTCGTCGACTTTCTGGTTCAGGTCTGCGAGCTGGCGTTGGATTCCTTCCAACGTTCCGCCGTATCCCTCCGCGGCCTTGGTGGCGAGCTCCTTCAAGTCCTCAGCGTGCATCTGCATGCAGCCCTCAAGATGCTTCTGAGCGGTCTCGAGCTGTCGCGCCAGCTCCTGGCCCAGGTCCTGGGTGAGGTCCTGTCGAAGCCTGCGTTCGCTCGCTTCGAACTTCGCATCCAGCTTGGCATCGAGATCGCTGATGATCGCCTGTCTGAGTTCGTTGAAGTCTTCTCGCATCTTTCAAGTCTTGTTGTCTACCGCCCCACGTCCTGAACGAGAGTCGAAGGATAGCATCGTCGACGCCGATTGACGATGACATCGTCCTCTCCATGAAAAGCGAGGACATTCGCCTTGTCAGCATCACCGAAGCCAGAACCCATCTGTTGCCGCTGCTGGTCGTCCGCGTGCTCCTCGCGGATCGACCTTGTGGTCCGCGACGACGTCCACCTTGGATTCGAGCGCCAGCATCCGGTCTTCCAGACGGTCGAAGCGTCCCGTGTGAGCGCGCAAGTGGCTGTCGATCTTGCCGAGGCTGCCGTCGATCTTACTGAGATGGCCCTCGATTTTGGTCAGACAGCGACCCTGCTCGAAGAACCCCTTCGCAACCGTTTCCTCGAGCCGCGCCAGTCGCTTGTCAACAGCCATGACTTCTTCGTTGGTATCCATCGTAGCATCGTCCTCCGCCACCAGACTTGTCCGCCGTAGCCGTGGCGGAGGCGGATCCTGCTAACAACGAGCCAGTTGAAATAGGTCGAGATCCCGAACACTTTCTGGGATTGTCTTTCGATAGGTCGCAGATCTTTCGTACGAAGCCCTCGATTTGTATTGCAGGAACTGCGATGGTCCAGGCGATCTACAATCCAGCCATGAAGTCCTTCGCCACTTGCGTTGCCCTTGCTGCACTCGCTGCGGCGACCGCCGCTGCGCCGCTCGATCACCTGCACTCTGCTCGACAACTGGTCCTCGTCATCACCCCCGGCTGGGACGACGTCCGCGGTGAGCTGCGCCGATTCGAACGGCGCGCCACAGGGGAGACCTGGCGCGCGGTGGGGGCGCCGGCCTCCATCGTCGTCGGCAAGAACGGCTCCGCCTGGGACCCGCTCGTCGATCCCGTCGTCGCCGGGCCCGTAAAGAGAGAAGGGGATGGACGCTCGCCGGCCGGCATCTTCACCCTCGGCACCGCATTCGGCTACGCGCCCGCGCCGGAGGCGGCGTGGCTGAAGCTGCCATACCTCCACGTCACCGAAGGCATCGAGTGCGTGGACGATGTGGCGTCGACGTCTTATAACCAGATCGTCAACCGCCGCTCGATCGCCGCGCCCGATTGGACGAGCTCCGAGAAGATGCGCGAAGTGGGCGAGGCCTATCGATGGGGCGTCGTCATCAACTACAACGCATCGCCTGCAGTGACAAAAAGAGGCTCGTGCATCTTCCTGCACATCGGCGGAGAGAATGGCAAGGGCACCGCGGGATGCACGGCAACGTCGCCCACCGAATTGCGCACGGTGATGGAGTGGCTGGATCCGAAGGCCGGCCCCGCCTTTGTCCAGTTGCCGCAAGCAGCATACGACAAGATCCGCGGCGCCTGGCAGTTGCCGTGAGGCACCCCTAAAGGGGTGCCCTACGAACCTTAGGCGCCCCTAAAGGGGTGCCCTACGAACCTTAGGCACCCCTAAAGGGGTGCCCTACGAACCTTAGGCACCGCTAAAGCGGTGCCCTACGGGTTCCATGGGCGACGGAGCGCGACATGAATGAATACATCGAAGTCTCGTTCAGGAAACCCAATGGGACCCGGCTGCGCGTCAAGCGCCAGCTGCCCGGTGGCATCGAGTTCGACGAGCCCGATGCGATTGAGCGCACCGTGGGACTGCAAATCAACGGGCGCGGGGAAGCCACTCGCCAGCGGATGCGACGCATCGCGCAGGTCAAGGGCTGGGACCCGGGACAATTCAAGCTGACCGCCGGCGTCGAAGACGGCAACGTCCTCCTTCGCGGCGTCGATCAGGATGCGCTGCCGGAAGGCCTTTACTCACTGAAGGTGCTGGTGGAAGAAGCCACCACCAGCCAGGCGACGAAGAACCTCACAGTCGATCAAGACGGTCACGACTCGCTCGCCGTCACCGTCGCGATGGACGAGCGCGACATCGCCGTCGATCTCCAGGGCTGCGACCCCGACGTCGCGCGCATCCTCGATTCTTCGTCCATCGACGGCCTCGCCGGCGTGGAGTGGCTGCAATCGGACCATCGCGCCGTGCGCCGCGCGTGCTGGTTGAACCTGCTCGCCAGCCTTCGCGTGCGGCCGAAGGTGTCGGACCCGCTGATCGACCTCGTGGACAACACCTTCATGGTGTTCAACGATCGCGCCTACATGAAAGTGGGCCGCGGCCTGCTGCCGCGCATCGATGAATTGGTGAAGGATCCCGCGCAACCGTTTTACGCGGAAGGCGCGCCCACCGCGTCGATCCACGCACGGCTCCTGGAGCAAATCCCCGAGCCGGCGGACATCAAGTCCAGGTTCCAGGGACTCTTGAGCTTCCGCGGTGAAGGATCGCCGTCGCTGCAGATGGTGATCGCCGTGCCGCCGATCGATCTGCCGTACACCTACGCCGAGTTCGATCTCGATCAGGCCAATCCGCTACAGGACCTGACAGGCTTCGTCGTGCACATGGGCGAACTGCTCGGCGGCAAGCAGACCAACCACCTCGATCTTCGGAAGAAGCTGGTCGCTAAAGCCGGCGACTACCTTTATTACACGGTGATTGCGGCGTAGGAGCTTTGGGCAACCCTAAAGCGTTGCCCCCACGGCGGCGTTAGATCGCGGCGGCGTTAGATCGCCTCGAGGATCGCGTCCGCATATTGCCGGGCGCCGGCGACGTTGGGATGTCCGGCGGAGGCACGGTAACATTGCTCGCGCGCCAGGATATCGTGCGCCGGGATCGCC
The DNA here is from genome assembly GCA_039934485.1 of Vicinamibacterales bacterium. Lineage (GTDB taxonomy): Bacteria > Acidobacteriota > Vicinamibacteria > Vicinamibacterales > UBA2999 > 12-FULL-67-14b. Next base: position 4,448 of record JBDTMB010000054.1, on the reverse strand, counting down.
GCGTCGCACGCCCCATGCCGGCCGGGTATCACTTCATCTTCAGGCAGCAGCAGCGGATCGAGGCCGAACAGCCAGGGGTCGGCGGTGAACATCGCATGTTGTTCGGTGAACCCCGGGTTGACAAACCCCACCCGCGCCTTCGGATGCGCCGTGCGGACCTGCGCCACAGCTTCAATGAAGCAACTCGTGGATTCCTGCCAGAACTGCAGGCAGTGATCGACGATGGGATTGGTGCCGTGTGGAAGCGGGCTGGTGAAAGACAACGAGGCGTCGATGCCGTGGAGCTGGAGATAGAGCCGCAACCCAAGCACCGCGCTGTGATGGCTCAAGATCGGGTAATAGCCGGTCACGATAATCCGGGTGGTCGTCGCCGGAAACCTCAGCACCAATTCCTCGAGCAGCACGCGCATGCTGTCGTAACAGTGCTCGCGGGTGAGGTCGCTCAGCTGCCGGCTGGAGATGAACGGATTGAGGATGTTCTTGATGTCGACATCGTTGATGCCGCCATTGGCCAGGACACACAGCACGTCCGCCGGATCGCCGGGAAACGCGGCGGCCTGCTCGAGGATGGTGGGCGAGCCGACCGGGACCTCGCCGTCGACGCGCTCGTGAGTGACCGTGGCGCCGGCGCCAATCACCGCGCCGGAATGCGCCATGTGGTGCTCAACCAGGTCCGGAACGCCTGCCCGAATGGCCTTCGCCACCAGGGTGTGCAGCTTGTGCTCGCGAGCCAGGCCCTGTCCCCAATGCACCGAGTCGCCGATGGTCACGATGTACTTCGACATGAACGCTCCACCCGTATAAACGGGCGGCGCGGCCATATATTCCAGCTCAGCCGGGTCCGGCGGCATCACCCGAAAGGGGTAGTCCGCTAGCCTTGGCGCGGGCGCATGATCCCTTGCAGATTCTTCCTCCCCAACTTTTTAACCGCCGGCGCGCTTGAATGCAGGTCTACCCTCTCCTGCGGTGGCGGCTTGCGATGCTTCTTCCCCGGCGCGTCCACCAGGCCGCGGCTCGGGCGGGGAGTGGCCTTCTTCTTTTTCTTCTCCGCGGATTTCTTCTTCGCCGCCCGCGCCGTCTTACGCTTCGCGCGCGCGCGATTCACCTGGGCCAGCAGGTCCGCGGCGCGGTCGCGGATGCGGCGCAACTCCTTGCTGACCGCCTCGCGGTCGATCAAGCCATCGGCCTTCCTGCTGGCCGTGCCCAGCAGCGTCCCGAGCTTCTCGGCATACGCCACGAGTTTGGTATCGACCGCTTTTGAATTCTTGCTGTCCGCCATGATGTTCCTCTCACGGCACCCCTAAAGGGGTGCCCTACGTACCCCTTTAGGGGTGCCCTACGTACCCCTAAAAGGGGTGCCCTACGTACCCCTAAAGGGGTGCCCTACGTACCGCTAAAAGGGGTGCCCTACGTACGAAGGGTGCCCGACGTTACGCCGGGCAGTGCGCCGCGACGATCTCCGACCGCTTCTTCTTGAACACGCGCACCCAGTCGTCTATCGTGACTTTACGCTTGCTGCCATCGGCGCCGGTAAGGGTTTCGCCGCGCCGCTCCACATTCGCCACCGCGAACAAGTCGCGAAGCTGCCGGTCCTTGAGCAGCCGCAGCCGCTGCGCCAGGAACCGGCGGCCGGCTTCGCTGATCTTCGGGTTCTCGAGGCTGCCGGTCACCGATCGCGGCAGGTCACCGACGCACTGCGCCGCGTCCTTCCACACCGGGACGCTGTCCCAATCCGCGAGCGTCATCTTGCTGCTGTTCAGCCGCGTGGCCTTGCCGAACGTCGCGCCCAGGTCCTTGATGACCAGCCACGGCAAGCCACACGTTTCGTTGCCCTGGCCGTCGATGCGGAACTTGGTGTCGCCGCAAATGATGTCCTGCTGATCCGGCTTCGAATCCGAATGCTGGATGAAGACGGCCAGCAGCTTGAAGGCGTCGATCTCCGCGCGCGTGGCGCCGCCGCCGCGCTGCCCCAGCTTGTCGAGCTCCGGCCACGCCCACCCCTCGAAGCCGTCCACTTCGATCGAACGGCCGGCAATCGGACGCTCGATTACCGCGGGTTCGAAGGTGCGCGTTGCCGTGTCGGCGGGATTGCCAAGCGACCAATTGACGGTGCTGGCCGTGAACGGATCGGGCGGGCAGCCGCGACAGGAGATGAGCGTGGGGACCATCACGTCGGACTTGAAGCCAAGCGCCCACAGCAGCCGCGTCGCGGCGACCTCCCCGTAGACCTCGCCATTTTTCGCGTCGTACTTCACCTTGGCGGCGTCGCCCTTCCGGATCTCGCACAGGAACTTCGGCGTGTTGCCGGTGAGCGGCTTGTCGGGGAAGACAAACGTGCACATCGTCAACTGGCCGATGCGCATCGCGGCCGGGAGGTCAGGACCCGCGGCCAGGTTGAGGGAGGAAGTGGCAATCGGTTGCCACACATGAGCACGTTGCAGTAGCAACTGCCGCTCCTCGAGACTCAGCTTCTTCAGGGTGTGAGGGCCTTCCGGGGCCTTGGTGCTGGCCTTCGGACCGTAGCGCCCGCTGGCACAGCCGGCGAAGAGCAGCGAAACCACCACGATCGGGGCGAGGGATAGCCTGATCACATGTCTTCCTCCGTCCATTGTGACGCAAACGGCACGCCAGAAGCCCGATACAATCACCCCTATGTCCGAATGGGCCGCTGCCTTTACTTACGCCTTCCGCACGCTGCGCCGCCAGCCCACCTTTGTCGCGGTGGCCCTGCTCACGCTGGCGCTCGGTATTGGCGCCAACACCGCCATCTTCAGCGTGATCAAGACGGTCGTGCTCAACCCGCTGCCCTACGACGATCCTGACCAGATCGCGGTGCTATGGGAAGTGAATCCCGAAGGCAACCAGGAACGCGTCTCGATCCCCACCTTCGAAGACTGGCAGCGCGAGGCCAAGACGCTGGAGTCGATGGCCGCCTACCGGCAGGTGGACTTCTCCTATTCCGGCAACGGCGATCCGCGCAACGTTCCCGGCGTGAAGGCGACGCCCGATCTCTTCACCGTGCTGAAGGCCGGCGCCGCGCTCGGCCGCACCTTCCTGCCCGAAGAAAGCGTCGTCGGCGCCGATCGCGTCGTGGTGCTGAGCCACGGCTTCTGGACGCGCGTCCTCGGCTCGGATCGATCGATCGTCGGCAAGACCATTCAACTCGACGCGGTGCCGTACACCGTGGTCGGCGTGATGAAGCCGGCCTTCGAATTCCCGACCAGCACCAACGTGGAGGTGTGGACGCCGCTCGCGTTTGATCCGAAGGATCTCCACGGCGCGTCGCGGCGCGCGCGGTCGCTGGTGGTGGTGGGCCGCGTGACGCCGACCGCTACGCACGAAGCGGCGCAACAGGAACTCTCGGTGCTGGCCAAGCGCATCGCCGACGAGCACCAGGACAGCAACGCCGGCTGGGGCGCGCGCGTGATCGCGGCGAAGGAGCAACTCGTGGCGGCGTCGCGTCCCGCGCTGATGGTGCTGATGGGCGCCGTCGGGTTCCTCCTGCTGATCGTCTGCGCGAACATGGCGAACTTGCTGCTGGCGCGGCTGTCGAGCCGGCGCCGCGAGATCGCCGTGCGCGGCGCGCTTGGCGCGAGCCGATGGGAAGTGGCGCGGCCGATTCTTGCCGAAAGCCTGCTGCTCGCGCTCGCCGGCGGCGCGCTGGGGCTCGCCGCGGCCTTCGGCGGACTTCGCCTCCTCACCACGCTGCCCGAAGGTGAACTGCCGCGCCTGGACCAGATCCACCTGGATGGCGGCGTGCTGCTGTTCACGATGGTGGTGTCGATCGCGGTCGCCATCGGCTTTGGATTGCTGCCGGCGCTCCACGCCTCGCGCACCGACCTGCGCGACAACATGAACGAGTCGGCGGGCGGAACCGGCAGCCCCTACGCGCGCCGCGTGCTGAGCGGGCTCGTCGTGATCGAAGTGGCGCTCGCGCTCGTCCTGCTCGTCGGCGCCGGGTTGATGACCCGCAGCTTCACGAAACTCCTGCAGGTCAGCCCCGGTTTCGACTCCACCAACCTCGTTGCGGCGCGCGTGCTGCTGCCGACGACGAAGTACAACCAGCGGCCGGGCCTGGTGCGCTTCTATGAAGACGTGATCGAGCGCCTGCGCCGCGCGCCAGGCGTCGACGGCGCGTCCGCGGTCTCGGCGATGCCGCTCCACGACGTGGGCGCCGCCGGCGCGCTGCCGTTCTCGGTGGCCGGCCAACCGCCGCCGCCCACCGAAGATCCCCTCGCCGACGTCCGCATCGTCGCGCCAAAGTACTTCGAGACGATGAAGATCGCCCTCATCGAGGGCCGGTTCCTCGACGAACGCGATTCGGAAAATGGTCCGAAGACGAGCGTGATCAACGAGACGATGGCGCGGCGATACTTCAAGGACCGCAGCCCGCTCGGGCAGATCATCCAGAACCCGCACGGCAAGAGCGAGGTGGTTGGCGTCGTGGG
>JBDTMB010000053.1:0-18247 GCA_039934485.1 Vicinamibacterales bacterium | reverse complement strand
GCGCTGACCGTTACGCTGGACGTTGAACCGGATGTCGCGGAACTCGTCGGTCTGCGGATCGACGGCCACAATGCGATCGGGCAGCGTGCGGAGGACAAAGTCCCACGAATAGCGGCCCTGTTCGTCGGCGCGCTTCGCGCTGATCCCGACCCAAGCCGCGGTTTCACCACACGTCAGCAGACTGAAGAGCCTGACGCTCGCGAACGGCACCGGTGTTCCATCGGCATTGATCACGCGCCCGGAGACCACGCCGCCGGCGTCGGGAATGGTGCTCTCCATCGGCATGGATTGCGGCGCCATCACGTGTCCACGCAAATCCGTGATGCCGGACAGCTCGATGCTGCGCGGCACAAACGGTCCCAGCGGATCGCGCAGTGCGAGGAACACCACGCGGCCACCCGGCTGCAAGGCGACCGACACCACCTTGTTGGCCTCGGGTTCGAAGTTCGTGATGTCTTCCGCGCGAATGCGATCTTGAACGCTCTCCGGCGTGACCTCTTCGCTGAAGAGCACTGCTACCACTCGTCCCGGCTGCGGACCATTCTGTTCGTTGGCTTCGCAGACTAACTGGTCCGCGGTGGCCTGCTGGACGACCCCGACGATCGCGGGTGCCGGATCGCTAAGGACGATGTCCAACGAAGGCGCCGCCGTGCTGCTAGCCGCGCCGTCGATCACGATCGACACGCGATACGGATCACCGGCGACGAACGGCACTGCAGGGGCCAACTGGCCGGTAAGACCTTCAAAGACCACGTGACGGAGGCTGCCATCCGCCGTCGGGACCACGAGGCTCAGCGAGAAGAGCGTTCCGGGGGCCGCACCTGGTGCCGGGGTCAGGTGCACGGTGTAGGCGCCGGCAGGAGGAGCGACGAGGAGGGCCATCTGGCCGGCTTCCTCGCCGGCCCCGTCCTTCAGTCGCAAATAGTCCGCGAACGGAATCTCCTTGATGACTTTTCCGCTGGCGTCGGTGCCGCCCACGCGCCGGTTCTGCGCATCGGCCACCGTGAGCGTGTAGGGCAATGGGCCGCCCGTCGCTCCAATCAGGGCGGAGAGGTGCGCAGGGCGATAGGAAATCTTCTGCGCCACGTCCTGGTGGAACGCCGAGACACCAAGCGACTGAAAGTCCGGCGCCAACAGGTCGGCCACGGCCTGCGCGAAGACGTCGCCGCGGGCGGAGTGGCGGCGCAGATCGTCGAAGCCCACGTAGTTGCTGCGCGCAAACGCGAGATCGTCCGGCAACGGGTTCTTCTGCGGCAGGCGATCGAAGACGCTGCCGAAAAAGTCCATGGCCAGCTGCGTGGCGGAGTCGCGCAGCGGCTCGTGCAGGTCAACGCGCAGGCCGGCCTCGGCCGTGGCCACCGCCATGTCGAGCACGACTTGCCGGGAGAAGCGCGGGACGTTGGGGGGAAGCGCGGCCGCCGGCGCCGTGGCGACGGCCCACGCCTTGCCGAGCAGGCCGAGCGTGGCCTCGCGGAGGTTGACAGGCAGGCTGTGGGCCTGGGCCGGCAGCACCAGCGAATCTGGCGACAGCGGCACGCCGAGCTCGCCCACGGCGTGCTTCAACTCGAAGCGGCCGGCGACCTGCTCGTCCGAGTCGAGAGTCGCCGCGGTGATCTTGCCGCTGACCCGCGCGATCAGATCGAAGCTGACCGTCGCCGAATCACCCGGCGCGATGAACTCGATCGCCTTCGACGCATCACCCACCAGCGTGGCGCCGGAGAGATTGCGCGAGAAGAGGTTGAGGCTGACGAAGTTCGCCGGCGACTCCGAGGTGTTCGTCACCGTGACATCAAGACTGTACGGTTCGCCCGCGGCGACGCGCTCGGGATGGATGAAGGTCAGCGTATAGGTCGGGTTGCGAACGAGCACGGCGCCGGCGGCGCGGCCACGGATCGCCACCGGTCCAACCGGCAGGCCGTTCAGCGTGCCGTCGATTTCCATTTCCACGACGTGACTGCCCTCGCGGCGTCCTTCAACCAGGTATTCCGCGTTGCCTGTTTCGCCTGGGCCAATCGACGTCACATCGTCGGCCGTGCCAAGCTGGCCGTCGGCGCCCGGCTGCGTGATGGGCTGGATCCGCGGCGTCGCGCCGGCCGCGGTGTTCGCCATCGCGAGCGGATCGTCGGTCGAGCCGACCACCGTATCCTTGCCCGGCGGCAGGACGATCGAGGCGCGCAGGTTGCTCACCGACAGGTTCGAGCCCACCGGCGCCGCATTCGAGACCATCAACAGCACGCTGAAGAACTGGTTGAGGAACCCGATGTTGCCGGGGAACACGATGACGCCAGGAATCGGCGGCACGATGAACTGCTGCCCCTGGAGTTGCGGCACCTGCAGCGAGAAGCCGACGACGCTGAGGTTCGGGACCTGCGTCTGGATCTGCAGCGTGTCGGGAATGATGGACCGCAGCGACTGCAGCGCCGGCGGTTGAATCGACGGGATGGTGGTCGTGGAGACCTGCACGTCGGCGGCGCCATGGAGTGAGGGCAGCACCACCGGAAAGTTCAGGTTGACGACCGGTCCACCCTGCACCGCGAACGCGGCGGTGAAGTTGTAGGCCTGGAAGTTCGACTTGTCGAAGACGATAGCCTTCTCGCGGATCTCGGCCGCGGTCAAGGGGCGGGCGGTGACCTGCGTGACGAGGAGGCGATCGATCACGTCGATGCGCACGCTCTCGGGCGATCCACGCAGCACGACGTCGCCGCCGCTCATCAGCCGGATGTTCTCGAGCGTGTGCGGGCCGGCCACCGTCAGGGGCGGGATGTTGAACGGCGTGTTGGGCCGCGTGGTCAATTCGAGCGGCGTCGCGAAGCTTGGCCCGCGCAAGGTGGCGCGAACCATCGCATCGGGCGCAAAGGGCGGCAGGTTCAGGTTGGGATCGTTCGGCGCCTGGAGGAAGGTGCTCACGATCGTGGCGATGTTTCTCGGCACGGTCTGTTGCGCAGGTTCGACGCGGAGGCCGATGCCGTACAGAAGAATGTCCTCGCGCGCGAGGAAGCGAGACTCGGCCTGCTGCGCGGTGGCCGCCACCGACACCACGAGCGTCATGACGAAGGCCGCGAGGAGGGCCGTCGTCAGGGCGCGTCGCCGGGTGAGGGTGTGAGTCATGTGCGACATTGCTTCAGTTTCACGAACCTGACTTGCTATTTCGCATCTCCGAAGACGATCGTGATCGCATCGGCAGCCGAGCCGGCCGCCGTGCGGGTCTCGAGCACGACGGCTAGCGAACCCCACTTCTCCGCCGTCAGGCGAATCCGAACTTCCAGCTCCGGTGCGGCGCCTTTCGTGACGTTCCGGAACGTGGCGGTCCGAGGTTCTGATAACAACTCCAGCCCGACGAACGGGGAGACCGCAACGTCAAGCTGCTCGACATTCTCAAGCGCCCGGAACCGGAGAATCGTCGACACTTCGTCACCAGGCTTCACGTCCGGCGGAACGGAGAACTCGACCCGGACCGGAGAGTTGTTGGGCTTGGCCTCGATCCCGGCGCCCATGGCTGCCGCGACGAGGATTACCGCGCCACACCCGACCGTCATTCGCCACGTCATGACCGCCACCCTGCCTTTCACTTACGGCACCCGACTAATCTGAATCGTCAACGCCGCCGACACCGGGAACCATTTCACGCCGACCGGAGTCTGGGCGCTCACCGCCGCCGTGTAGGTGCCCGGCTGCAGCACCAGCGACACGCTCTCCGTGCGACCGGTGGTGGTCGTCGGATTCGTCGTCTGCTTGCCGCCGTCATTCACAGTCACAAACAACGCGTTGTTCGCACTCGCGGGCGACACCTGGACGCGATAGGTCCCTGCAGAAGCAATCGTGAACTTGACGTACACCTCGCTGTACAGCTTGTTGCCGTCCAATCCTGGATCGTGGGTAATCCTCGTCTGGAGTAGCTGACCCGCGAACGGGCCCGGTCCGGAAACCGACACCGGTAATCCGTTTGGCGGTACCACGGTGTAGAGGCGTCCCACCTGGACGGCGCCGATCGCCAAGGTATTGAACAATTCGAACTCGTCGGCGTTGGCCAGGTCGATGTTCTCGGCGTGGGCCAGCGCGCCAATGTTGGCGGCCACCAATGCCAGACCGGGGTCGGCCAGATAGGGCGCCGATAAGGCGTGCAGGAAACTGAAGATCGTCGTGAACGCCCGGGTCTTGCGCTCCCCGTCGATCATGACGTGATAGATCGGCGCGAAGCCGAGCGCGACGTCGTCCGGGATTGCGATGCCGCCCTCCAGGTCCGCCTCCACGGCCTTGCCATCGAAGAGGTCCCACAACAGTTCGATCACGGCGTCCTCGGAGTAGAACCCGCTCGCATTATTGATGTCGCGTTCGACGTCCGTTAAGACCGCCACCGCATGCTGGTAGGCGCCCTTGGAATCGATGTAAAGAGGATCGTTCGTCAGCATCGCCGCAAATGCCGTCGCGAAGCCTTCGCCAAAGGCCACGCGGGGATCAAGGCGATCGCCGCCCGTGTGGGTCCCGCCGATCGAATCGCTCCGGCTGAACTTGTCTTCGAAGTAGTGCGACCACTCGTGCAACACGACCTGCGAGTCGTACTCGTCGGTATCGACGTTCTCGGCACCCAGGATGTACAACGTCCCCTCGTCGGACGCATAGTGCGACGTCCCGATCAGTCCGGCGGGCTTGTTGATCACGGAACTCGGCTGGTTCTTCCAACTCCACGCCATCTTGAGAGGCGGGAACTCGACGCTGGGATCGACATCGCGAATCGTCTTCTGCGCGCGATAGGCCATATCGAGAATGGCGAAGGGTGCAGCATCGCGCACGGTAAAACTGGACACTGTCGTCGTGGCGGCGCGCGCAAACTTCGTCTCAGCGTAGATATTCAGCTCCCGCGACGACGGCATCGTGAAGGTCCCGGACGACTTGGTCCACACCTTGTTGGCGGTGGTGTTGTCGATCACCTCGACGGTCTCGAGGCCTGGCGTGCCTAGTGCCGCCTTGACCACCACTTCCACCGTCGCGCCAGGAGAGGCATCAAACGAGTAATAGCCATGGTCGTCGGTGTTGGTGGTGGCAATCACCCCGGCGCCGCTCTGCAATTCGACGATCGCCCCCCTGATCGGCCGCTCTTCAGGCTGCGCGAAGTCGATGCCGCCGGTTGCGTCGACCGGGAAGTACGTGAAGGTGGCCACGCCCGAGAGGCCCGGACGTTCGAGGCGAAACACTTCCAGCCCCTTTTCGGTGCCGACGTAAATGTGCCTGGTCTCAGTGTCCACCCGTACCGTATAGACAGCATCGGCAGAGGGCCGCGTCCAGACCACGCGGTCGTCGATGCCGTCGCCATTCGCATCGACCAGCGCGGCCGACGCGCCTCGCGCGAGGTCCACGATGTACCAAGCCGATGGGGTAGCTGCGAACAGCCGCAGCCTCGCCCGGTCCACGTCGATGTCGCGGATGATGGCGGGCAGCGAGATTGTGCCCAGCACCCGCGGAGCTTCAATATTGGTGAGATCGACGATGACGAGCTTGCTGTCGACGACGACGATGCCGGCATCGATGAATTCGCCAGAAGCGATGATCCCGTCGCCACTGGCGTCAAATGGCAGGCGCGCCACGTAGCGCATCCGGCTGGGTTCACCAGGCAGACTCACGACCGACAGCACTGCCAGGCTCCCATCCAAGATCTCCAGTTGTTGCTCGCCGCGATTGAGCGCCACCAGCCGGCCCCCGACCGCCGCGACGTCGATGTAGTCGCCGGGAAGCATCGGCTCCCGGGTTCGTTGGAGTGGATCGATTTCCGGGATGTTGAGGCCGATGTCGGTGGCAAACAGCCCCACGTCCGCGACGGCCGTATACGCCATGTAGCCGTTGGAATGTTGCAGGGCCGCGACGCCTCTGGCATGTCCGACGGCTCGCACCGTGCCGGTCCGGCTGAAATCCGACAGCGTTTCGGGATTCGCCGACAGCAGCTTGCCACCAATCAGGCACGGCGCCGTTCGATTGGTGATGTCGTAATAGGAGACGAAGCTGAACAGCGGATTGTCGGTGGCGGTCAGCGCCAGATCACCGGTAAACGTTCCACCACCAGGCGGGCAGGTGCTCGGCGGCGTGGGCCGCAAATGCAATGCCGTCACGCCTGTCAACAGCGTCAGCCGTTCCTTCAACGAACCACCCAGTTCACGACCCACGTCCACCGGCGTTTGTGGGTTGGTCACGTCGATCGTCACGAACTTGAACGCCGGAGATGCGTCTGCGACGGCCACGAGAGTCGTCTGGGGCGATCCGGCCGGCCCGCGCCTGAGGATCTGAATATCCTTCAGCCCACCGAGAGGGCGACCCGCAGGATTCGTACCCACCTTCAAGTCGCTGATCTTGCGCGGCGCCACCGTGATCAGCGCTAGGTATCGACGCGATGGGGGCACGGCATTGCCACCCCGATCGACGAGCCCGGCAAGACGCACGGTGTAGTGCTGGCCAAGGGCGAATCCGCCTGCCGGTATGAACGTGATGGTGCGGTTCTGATTCGAGATTCGTACTTCCCCATCGACTCGCACATTCGCCGAATCAAGCACGCGGAAATTCGCGAGAATACTCGCCACGTTGATCGACTCGTTGAAATCAATCGCGAGGATGCTTGACGGGTCGAAGTCCTGGAGTCGATAGAGCGGCGTCGTCAACACCGGAGCGGTATGGTCGTCGGTGAGCGGCCCCAGGTCGAGCGGCTGGTTTTGGGGCGGCGATGGCAGCATGATGGTCTTCACCGCCGTACCGGCCGCGTTCGTCACGACGATGCGGAACACGGGGATGTCGATGAAGTCCGATGAATTGTCGGCGTAATGCACTTGGAGCTGATACCGATGGCTCAAATCGCCATCAAAGGCCCAGGCGATTGCACCTTCAATAATGGCCGCCGGCGCGACGTCGGCATTGACGCCGAGCGTCAGGTCATTCAAGGTCACTCGTGTCCGCGCCGCTCCCGTCAACGGCGAGCCGGGATGCAGGAGGTTATAGGCGGCGATCTCCGCCTGGGTCGGGTCGATGGTTGCTGGCAGGGCTCGCAACACCAAGTTCCCCGTTCCCAGCGAGGATGGGCTGACGGAGAACATCAACGGGCGATCCCCGGTCCCGACGTTGCTGGCGATCATCTCGTAGCTGTCGACCATCCCACCACTCACGATGAGGGAGGCCGCGAAACCCGACCGTGGATAGCTCACCACCGCCAACGTTCGCAAGTTCTGGACCTCGACGGCGGCGTCTGCCGGCGTGATCGCCGGTAGCGCGATCAGGACTCGCAGGGCACCGTTGCCGTCAGCCACCACGTGAGAATCCACACTCTGCCTGACGCCAGTAGCCGATACCGTGGTCACGCTGAAGCCATCGCTAAGGACACCGGCTGCCGGGAATGCATAGGCCAGGTCTTCCCGGTTGAACCTCGACTCGGCCCCCGTCGTCACGTTCTTGACCGTGATTAGCTCGTCACCAGCCACCAGTTGCTGCGGAGGGAGGCCAATCATGACGGTGTTGGCGGTCAACGTCACTCGACCGCTCAGCACAGGCAGACAGACGCCGACGGGCACGTCAGGAGTGAAGCCAAGGACATCCAGCACGAACGCCCCGACCTCGGTCGTCGCAATATGCGCCAACAGGCCACCCGAAGCAAACGTGGGGGCGAGCGTGCCAAAGGTCAACCCCACAGGCCGGCTGCTCTTGTGCACGCCGTAAACACCGGCCGCTAGTACCCCTGGGCACGGCGGGGACGATGTGGTCACACGTCCGCTGATCAGCTTGGCCGTATCGGCCATGTTGAGCATCGGCTGCCCGTTGATCTGCACGACTTGGCTGACCAGCCATTGATCGTCGGCAGTATCGCCTGGCGCCGGCGGGATCGACACGTTCACATAATGAGTGGGAATCGCGCCATCGAAGTCGATCTCGAATCCACCGGCAAAGCTGAAGACGGCGCGATTCTCTGGCGAGAGTTGCACCGGGAACGCGGTCTCCGTTACCGGCTTGATCGTCACGACCGCACCATCGGGGAATGTACCTGCGGCGATATCGGCGGCAGTTCCGCCGGCGCCCTCAACTCTTCCACCTTCCGCGCCGACAAACACCGAGACACTGCCGTCGGCATTCGCTCGCGTGAACCGCGCGAGCGACACCACGGTCTGGTTGCCGTTGACGTCGGTGATCGCGATCTGGAGCCTGTCGGTGATCGACGCCGCCACGCGGACGATGAATCCGCCGTTCGGATCCAGCAACACCGGCGACGTCGAGCGCTTCGTCAGGTTGATGATGGTCACGGTGTCATGCGTGCCGGCGGTGCCTTGCGTAGCCGTGATCGTCGTGAACCCGTCGGTCCCGGGCAGCGCCGTCGTGATATTGCCGGCCGGTGGTGTGGGCGGCGGCTCGGTATCGAGGCTCGTGAACTGCGAGGTCACGTCCGTCGCGAGGTGCCGCCCGGCGAGGCCGGCGACGCCGCCGGTGACCACCACTGTATACAGCGTGTTCGAGAGCAGCGCGCTGGCCGGCCGCAGCGTCGCGATGTTGCTGGCGCCGGACAAGCTGATCGACGCGCTCACCGGCGTGCCGGTGGGTGACATCAGGCGCACGTTGCCGGCGTTGGCGCCGTTGACCGACGCCGCGTCGATCGCCTTGGAGAAGCGCACCACGATTGGCTCGGAGAGCGGCACGTTGGACGCGCCGTCGGCCGGCACCACCGCGGTCACTCGCGGCACCACCACCGCGATCTGCAGGTCGAGCGGCAGCACGGCGCCGGCGCTGCCGAGCACGCCAGCCCCGCTGCCCGCATCGGCATTCACCAGGTCGGTCGCCGTCAGCGAGACCGGGCCGACGAGTGCCGCCGCCGCGTACGCGCCGGCCGTTCGCGAGAGCGACACAATCGGAAAGCCATTTGCCGACACGAGCGCGCCGGCAAATGGCCCGCCCGCAGCCGCCGTCACCTGGCCGCTCGCAAAGCCAAACGCGTTCGTGCTGCTGATGAAGAAGTACCGCCCGCCCACGCGAATGCCCTCGAACGCGTCGACGCCATTGAGCGTGGTGTCTGACAGGATGCGATCGCCGACGATGACGCCGCGGCCCACGAGCACGAGCCGGCTCTCGCCGCCGAGCTCCTGCGCCCGGACCAGCAGCAGGCGCGTGGAGCCCGCCAACGCGGCAGGCTTCGCGGTCGACAAGGTGGCCGGTCGGTCCAGGGTGCCTGCGAAGTCCACCAGCGCGGCGCCGGCGACGGCGAGGCCCGGCGGCAGCGTGACGCCGTAGGTCGCCGCGGTCAGACCGCGAACGGAGAACGGAAGCGACGTGGTCACCGCGCCCGGCGGCACCTGGAGCGCTTCGCCGCCCGCGGCGGAGGCCGCGCCACCATCGGGCCCGAACGTGGAAACCACGCGCGCTCCGAGAGGGGACGCCATCAGTTCCACGGTGATCACGCCCTGCTGCAGCGCCAGCGGATCGAACGTCCGCGACGGCGTGACGCCGAAGGCCGCCGCCAGGCCCGACTCCGGCCCACCCACCTGGTAGAAGGCCAGGTCTTCGACGAAAGGCTCCGGACGGATATTGGTACCGCCCAGGAACGAGTACGACTCGACGATCCGCGCTTCAATCGGGAGGCCGCTCGAGATCGGCGCCGGCGCGGTGATCGTGCCGTGGACGTCGGACCGCACGCCCGGCCGGTAGAAGAGCACGCGCGGCTGCGGATCGACAATCGTGGAGGCATCCAGCGCGAGCGCCGAGGGCGCCAGGCCGTCGAGCACCTCTCCCGCCACCGCCGGCGGCGGCGGTAGCGGCGTCACATCGGGTTTGAGCACGGCGTATTGCCCGCCCTGGCTGATCTCAGTCACCAGCGGCCCGCTGGCGGGCACGACGAGCGAGCCCATCGCACGCCAGGCGGCGACCGTCTCGTCCCACTTCGCCACGGTCAGCGCGCTGCCGGCGCCGATCTTGAAATCGTTGGGCAGCGACAAATTCGCCGGGCTCGCCAACAGCACGTCATGCGCGCTGATGTCGGCGGCCGCCACGGGCGACCAGCCCGCGGGCAGCGGGCCCGCCAGGCCCTGCTGCGTGAGCAGGGTCAACGCCACGCCGGTCGCGGTCGTCAACGCTCCGGCCGGCACCACGAGTTGCGCGGGAGCGCCCGCTCCATTCGGCAAGGACACCGAGCCACCAAGTACCGCGGAGACGATGGTCGGCGGCGCCAGCAAGGTGAGTCGTGCGTCGATCAATTCGAGCGCCTGGTTCACGACCACGGCCGTCGGGCGATCGACGCGCGTCCACCCAGGCTTGGTGACCGTGACCACGCCCTGCCCTGCGGCGGCGCGCAACACCCATCGGCCGCGATCGTCAGACACGGTGGAGGCCGCGAAGGCCATCCCCGCCGTGTCGGTACCGATCAACGCGACGGTGGCGCCAGCCAGCGGCACGCCCATGCCATCGTCAAACACCTCGCCGGTTAACACGCCCTGTCCGGCGGAGGTGGCTGAGACGACGAGGGTTTGAGCGGTCGCGGAGGCCGACAACCCGGACGAGTCCACGACCTCGGCACGCAGGTTGAGCACCGTGCCCGCGGACAAGGAGGCGGCGAGCGGATAGGCAAACGCGAACGGCGGCGCCGTCAGCGTGGTGACGTTGACGTTGTTGACGAAGAACCGCACGCGCGCGACGCCGACGTTGTCCTGGGTTTGCGCTGAGAGCTGAAGGGCCTGGCCCTCGAACACCTGCAGGGGCGCCGCCAGGCTGATCGATGGCGGCAGCGTGTCGCTGTCGGCGAGCGCGACGACCGCGACGGCCGCACTGGCTTCCGCGCGGTTGCCTTCGAAGTCGGTGGCCTGGACGACCACGCCAATCGAGGATCCGGCCGCGGCATCAACGGGCACCGGGTACGCCGCCTCGAACGGCGGCCCCAGCAGTGCGGCGACGACCACGCCATTGACCGTGAACGACACCGATTGCACGCCGACGTTGTCGCTCACGGTGGCCGACAACTGCATCATCACTCCGCCGGTGGTGCTTGGCGGCGCGTGGATCACCACGGCGGGGCTCTCGGTATCGGGCGCCGATCCGATGATGAGGGCCCGCTCGGCGCTCGTGCGGTTGCCCGCCGCATCGCGTGCGGTTGCCCTGACGGTCACCGTGTCACCGGGCGACGCCACGGGCGGGACATCGATCACGTGCTGATATGGCGGGCCGGGCGCGTCAACGATCGCGCCGCCGTTGACCTCGAACGCCACGCCCGCGACCCCGCGATCGTCGGTGGCGGTCGCGGTCATCGTGACCCGGCTGCCGGGTAGCACGGTCGACGGTCCGTTGAGCGTGATGGCCGGTGGCTGTCGGTCGGTCGCCGCGCCCACGACGACCGTCGCTGCGCTGGTGGCCACTCCGCCGCGCCCGTCGCTCACCGTGACCACGACCACAAACGACCCTTCCGCCGCGTAGGCGTGGCTGGGTGACAGGCCGCTGCCGGTCGTCTGATCGCCGAAGTCCCAGTCGTAACTGAGGCGATCGCCGGCGTCCGGATCGCCCGAGGCCGCTGCGCTGACACGAATCAGCTCGCCCACCTCGCCGGCATACGGGCCGCCGGCGTTTGCCGACGGCGGCCGGTTCGGATTCGCGAGTACCTCGATGGTGCCCAGGCTTGAAGCGGTCAAGCCGGAGAAATCGAGCGCGCGCGCTTCGATATTCAACACGGCGCCCGCCGCCACGTCCGGCGGCAACGTGAAGAGAATCCGGTACGGCTCGCTTGCCGCCGCTCCGACGTTCACCCCATTCACGAAGAAGGTCACGCTCGCCACGCCCACGTTGTCGGCGGCCGTGGCCACCAGCGTGGCGGTGGCGCCTTCCGCGACGGAGGGCCCGACCAGCAATTGCACGGTGGGCGGCGTCGTGTCCGGGGTCGCCGTGATGTGGAGCGCGCCCACGGTGTCGGTGAAGTTATCAGTGAAGTCGTAGGCCCGGGCCGCGACGTCGACGGTGGCACCTGCCGCCAGATCGGCGGGCACCGTGAACGTCGCTTCATACGGCGGATCAAGATCCGTCGCGATCGGTGTTCCGCCGACGCGGAAGACGACGGACTTCACACCTACGTTGTCGGCGGCCGTGACGCTGAGGCGGATGGTGGTGCCGGGCGCGGCCTGCGACGGGACGTTCAGCACGAGTGTGGGCGGCTGCACATCGGGTGTCGCGGCCACTCTGAAGATGCGATCGGCAGCACCGGTGTTCCCTGCGGCGTCTCGTGCGATCGCGCGAACGTGGAACTCCGTGCCGACCAGCGCATTGGCGGGCACGACGATCGCGCGTTGGAACGGCGCATTCGCTGTTTCGGTCGCGTTCGCGCCGTTCACCTCGAAACGCACCGCCACGACACCGACATCGTCGGTGACGAGCGCGGTCGCAGTGACGGTCGCACCCGGCAGGACTTCTGATGGCAACGTCAGGCTCACGACGGGTGACGTGGCGTCAACGATGGTGATGGCGAAGGATTGCGTGGCGGACGCGCCATGGATGTCGGTGGCGGCGAGGGTCACGGCGTGCACGCCGATCTGGCCGAGGCCAGGTATCCAGGTCATCCGACCGGTGGTGGCGTTGATGGCCATGCCCGGCGGTGCTGCGGTCAACGAGAAGACGATCGCATCGCCGTCGGGGTCGCTGGCGGTCGCTTGATACGCGTACGGTTGCTGATGAGCGCCGGTCGCAACCGGCGTGGAGGTGATGCTGGGAGGGGAATTCGGCCGCGGCGCAACCGTGGTCACCGATGCCGTGGAGGAAGCTACGCCGCCGCGGCCATCGCTGACCGTCAGCGTCGCCGTGTAAGGTCCGGCCGTCGTATAGCCGTGCGTGGCCATCGCGCCACTGCCGCTTGCGCCATCGCCAAAATCCCACGTGAACGTCAGCGGGTCGCCATCCGGATCACTGCCGCTCCCCGCGAAGGCGATCGCCTGATTCGTCTCACCGGCATACGGTCCGCCCGCGCTCGCACTCGGCGCGCGGTTCACCGGCGGGGGGGGCGGCGGTTCGGTGACCGACACACTCGCCGTCGCCGTGGCGGTGCCGCCGCGGCCATCGCTGACCGTCAGCGTCGCCGTGTAAGGTCCGGCCGTCGCATAGCCGTGCGTGGCCAACGCGCCACTGCCGCTTGCGCCATCGCCAAAATCCCACGCGAACGTGAGCGGGTCGCCATCCGGATCACTGCCGCTCCCCGCGAAGGCGAGCAGCTGGTTCGTCTCACCCGCATACGGCCCGCCCGCGCTCGCACTCGGCGCGTGGTTCACCGGCGGCGGGGGCGGCGCCGTCACGATGACCGTGGCGGACGCCGTGATCGGCCTTTCGTCGTGGTCGCCTCCACGGTCTCGGCCGTCGCCTCGGTCCGAGCCGGCACCCTGCGGGTTTCGGTCGTCCCGATCGTTCTGGCGATTACGGCCGTTTGCGTCGTCCCGATCATCGGGCCGATCTCGGCCGTCGGAGCCAACTCGGCGATCGCCGCCGATCGAAACGGTGACTACGGAACTACCGGCCGCGACAGCCGTGACCGGCACGGATACACTCGCCTGGCCGGCCGCGAACGGAATCGAGACGGGGACGGTGGCCACTCGCGGAGCCGCACTCGTGACCGTCAGTCGCCCCGATGCGGTTGGCGCCGGCGTGAATGTGGCCGTGAACGCGCCATTGGCACCGGCAACCAGCGACAACGGATCCGGCGTCAGCCGCAACGGCACGGCCGGGACCGCTACGCCCGTCACACTGATGGTGAGATAGTCGCCTGGGCCGCCGGCCAGGCTGACCCGCAGCAGGTTCACCAGACGAAGCTCGACCGGCCGATCGAGCGCGCCGACCTTTGGGGAAAAGTCCTTCGGCTTCAGCAGGTCGACGCCATTCAGTGTGATGGTCGCCGACGTGACGCGATGCCCGCCCTTGGCATCGCCATTGAGGACGCGAAGCACGTATGGTCCGCGAATTGCCGCGGTAGTTGAAAAGGTGTCTTCGGATGTATTCGGCGGCCCGGCCAACCTCTTGTAGACTCGCGGCCCGAAGACCAGCGCGGACGATTCCTTCTCTTCATACCGCGCCGCGCCTGATGGATGCGACATCAGCAGCGCGCCAAGGGTGAGCGCGACGAGACAAGTTGCCGCGAACCGGCGCCTGAAATGGAGCGCCGCCCCGGGCGCCCTCGCCGGTTCGTTCCGAGATAAGATTGAGCGACGCATGAAAAGGGTCTGAGCGGTCGCCTTGTATACGAGCGGTCAGCCCAAGCCGGAAGAACGTGCCTGGATTTTTTTTTGTCACCGGTTCTTCCGGACCGACCTACCAATTCGTAATCACAATGGAATTTGAGGCTCTTTACCGGCAACATCTCCGAGCTGTGTACCGGTTTGCGTTGAGCCTCACACGGGACCGGGATGTCGCGGAAGACCTGACGTCCGAGGCGTTTATGGCGCTCCATCGGGAACTGGCCTCGATTGATCCGTCGCAGTTGCCGGCATGGTTGTTGACCGTGGTGCGCAATCGCGCCAGGGATAGATGGCGCCGTCAGGTCGTCGAGGAGCGGTATGCCAAACAGAATTGGCACGGGGAGCCCGCGACACCGACGCCCGTCCCGCCGCTCGAAGACTGGATCGTGGGTTGTCCGGACCTGAAGCCGATTCATCGGCTGTGCGTGATACTTCGGTATGTGTCCGGGATGACCCGGTCAGAAATTGCCGCCAAGACCGGCCTGAGTGAAACGCAGGTGAAGGGCCATTTGCAGTACGCGTTGACGCTGCTTCGCAAGGCGCATGGGGGCCGCATCAGATGAGCACGCCACCGAGTGATTGGGATCAAGAGGAGCAACAATTGCGCTTTCGGCTCGCAAATGAACTCGATGCCATCCGCAAGCGGCACGCCAACGATCCGCCACATGATCTGCTCCTGGCGGCACGCGCGGACTTACTGCCCGCGAAGTTGCAGGCGCGAGCCAACGCGCACCTCGCGCAGGACGCGTGGAGCCGCGCCATCGTCGAGGGCTTCGAACAGAGCGGCGCCGACGACAGTGTCGACGTCGCGCTCGAGGAGCGTCTTCTCGGGAGAATCCAAGGAGGCCAGGCCGTAGCCGTGCCTCCCGCGAGGCGGCGGACCTGGACGGCGGTGGGCGGGTTGGCGTTGGCGGCCACGGTTCTGATCGGTGTGTTCATCGGGCGGGAACGACCGACGCCAGGCACTGGGCCCGCTGCCCCACCGCCGCCTGCTGCGAGCTCGACGGCGGCTGCGGCTTCGCCTGCGGCGCAGCCGCCCCGGCTCACGTTCACCAAGCCAGATGTCAAATGGGGCGCGGGAGCCCTCACCTGGCGCGGCGCGCCTTCTGATCCATCGTTCATCACCGACCTTACGCCCGCGATGGACGCCTACAGCAAGGGTGACTACGCGCGGGCCGAGTCGTCATTTGAGCCATTGTCCGCCAGGTATCCCGGCTCCATCGAAGTGCTGTTCTACCTGGGCCTCACGCGCATGCTGCGCGGCGACTTCACGGGGGCCCTTCAACCGCTGGCCGCCGCCGAGCGCCTGAAGAACGTCACGTTTGCCGACGATGCGTCGTGGTTTCTTGGGGTCGCCGAGCAGCGATCGGGTCAGGTGGTTCAATCGCGAGCCAGGCTGGCGGTCCTGTGCGACAAGGGCGGGGATCGCGCGGCCGACGCGTGCGCGGCGGTGGCCGTGCTGGACGCCGCGACACGACCGGCTCCCGCGAACACGAGATGAGCAGTTCGCGGGTCCGTCGCTGCGCGACGGGATTATTGCTGCTGACGCTGCTCGCGCCAGCCGCGACGGTTCGTTCTGCAACAACGGCAGCAACCCTCGCGCAGCTCAGCGCCGCCGATATCGACGGTCTGCTCGACAGCGCCGACGCGTTCCTGCTGCAGCGCGACTTCAAACAGGCGCAACCTGAGTTTCAGCGGGCCCTCGAAGCGGCCCGCCAGTCTGCCTTCGAGCCGCAGATCGCGCGAGCGCTGCTTGGACTGAGCGACATCCTCCTGCGAACGGGACAGGCGGCAGCGGCGACGCCTGGCGCTGAGGAGGCGCTGGCCACCTACGACCGGCTGGACCAGCGGCCTGGAATCGCGCGTGCCAATTACCTGCTCAGCCGGATCGCCCTGGCGAATCGTGACCGCGGCGCCGCGCTCGCCTATGCGCAGCGCGCCCTCGAGGTATTTGACGGTCTGCAGGACCACCAGGGTTTTGCAAGAGCCGCGCTCCAGGTGCTGGAGCTCGGGGACCTCGCGGACGAGGAGGCGCGTGCCCTGGGCGAGCGGGCCGCCTCGGGCGCGCGGGCCGGCGGCAACGCCGTACTCGAAGGAGAGGTCCTGCACGACTTCGGCGATCACCTGTTCAACGCTGGACGGTATGAAGAATCGATGCAGATGCTGACACGGGCGGCGGCCGCGTACGAGTCGGCGCATGCGCTCGTCGATCTCGGCACCGTTTACAACAGCATCGGACGGGTGTACCGCGCCCACGGCCGTCTCGATGAAGCCTTGAAATACCAGATGGCGGCGCTCGAACTCCATCGCAAGGGCGACAGCCGGTTGATGCTGCTGCAGAGCCTCAACGCCGTGGGCGTGGTCTACCAGCGGCTCGGCGATTCGGCCGCGGCGCAGTCGTACATCGGACAGGCGCTGTCGCTGTCCGAGCAGATCAGTTCCCCTGCCGTGCAGGACTTCCTGGGCGCCAACATGGCGGACCTGCTGGTCGACCTCGGACAATTTGCGAATGCCGCGGCGACGCTCGAACAGGTGATCAATCGCGGGCTCGACCACTTCCTGCCGACCCGCTACCTGCAGTTGTCGAGGGCCTACGTGGGCCTCGGTCGTGGACGCGATGCGCTGGCGGCCGCCGAATCGGCCGTGGCCGGCTGCACCGGCGGAGAGCAAGACGTTTGTATCTCCGCCTACATCGCCCGATCGGAAGCCCAGGCCTTGCTGGGCCGCTCTCCCGCGGCCATCGAGGACCTGTCGGTCGCGCTCAGCCGACTCGAAGATCTTCGCAAGCAACTGTTGCCCGCGGACTTCTTTCGGCAGGACTTCCATCGCTATTACCAATTCGCCTACACCGACACAATCGCGCTGCAGGTTGGAGTGGGTCAGGGGCGGCAGGCGCTGGAGACGGCCGAGCTGGCACGCTCGCGCGCTTTTCTCGACCTCCTGGCCAGCCGTTCCCTGCCGCCAGCGCCGCCCCGCGCCTCGACGACCGTGCCGCTGCAACTACGAGGCGGCGGAGCCGAAACCGACGGCGCACCACCGGCGACGGCGCAAGCCGTGCCGGCCACCGCGGCGGACCTCGTGGCGACGGCAGCGCGGCTCGGATCCACGCTGCTTCTGTACTGGGTAGGCCCCGACGAAACCTTCATCTGGGTCGTGAAGGCGGACGGCGCGGTCCACACTCGCCGCGTGGCGGTGCGGCGATCGCGGCTGACTTCTCTCGTACGCCAGACGTCGCCGTTGGTCGAATCCGCAGGTCCAGGGGAAGGCCCTTCGAGTGCGGCACGCGCGCCAACTGCCGGCGCATCGCCGTTGTCGCTACGTGATGCCTCGTCGGCCTGGCGCGAGCTCTATACGGTGCTGATCGCCCCGATCAGCGATGTCCTGCCCACCTCGCCGGGCGCGCTGCTGACCATCGTGCCGCACGACTCGTTGTCGCGACTGAGCTTTGCCGCGTTGCAGAACAGCCGCGGGCGCTACCTGCTCGAAGACTTCACACTGCACTACTCGCCGGCAGGCGCCATGTTCCACTTCACGGCGCCAGACACCCTGCAGCCACGACCGCGGACGATGCTGCTGGTGTCCGACCCCGTGCCCCCGCATCTGTCCGCGCTCGACGCGCCCCTGCCAAGGCTACCGGGCGCCAGGAGCGAGGCTGCGGCCATCACGCGACTGATGTCGGCCGGCCAGATCACATCGCTGCAGGACGCCGCCGCCACCGAAGCCCGCGTCCGCGATTCGGCACCCAGTAACACGATCCTCCACTTCGCCACGCATGCGTTGGTGCGAGACGACGATCCGTTCGCATCGTATTTGGCGCTTGGCCCGTCGGCAATGGGCACTGGCGCGGCCGATGGGCTGCTCACGGCGCAGGAAGTGTACGGGCTTCGCCTGCGCGCCGACCTCGTCGTGCTGAGCGCCTGCCGATCGGCCGGCGGCATCGTCACCGGCGACGGCATCGCCACATTTGCGCGGGCGTTCCTGTACGCCGGCACCCGTTCATTCGTGGCGAGCCTGTGGGACGTCGCGGATCAACCCACCAGCCT
>JBDTMB010000052.1:0-18533 GCA_039934485.1 Vicinamibacterales bacterium | reverse complement strand
CGACCTTTGGGTTATGAGCCCAACGAGCTACCGGACTGCTCCACCCCGCGACACTGAAGAGATTGATCGTAGCACACGACTCCGCATCCCGCCAAGCATCTGAAGTTTATTTTGCGGTGGACGCGCGCCGCGATTGGTGCCAGACGCGGACGGCGAGAAGAGAGATGACGACAATCCCATAGTAAATCGGGTTGGTCGCGTCGAGTTTGACCTTCCAGACATAATGCAGCACCCCGGCGAGCGCCGTGACGTAGATGAGCTTGTGCAGGAGATTCCAGTTCTTGCCGCCCATCCGTCGAATCCAGCCCGTCGTGGACGTCACCGCCAGCGGAATCATCAGCACGAAACCGGTGAAGCCCGCCGTGATGTACGGCCGCTTCAAGACGTCCTGCCACATCGCCGCGAAGTCGAACTGGTGGTCGAAAAAGAAAAACGTCGTGAAGTGCAGGCAGCCGTAGAAGAACGCGAACAGGCCCACCGCGCGGCGATACTGGATCACCTGGTTCCACCCGGTCCACCAGCGGAGCGGAGTGATCGCCAGCGTCGCCACGATCAGCCGCAGCGTCCAGATGCCGGTGGTGTTGGTGATCTTCTCGATCGGGTTCGCCGTGAGGTTGTCGGTGAACCCGTCGTAGATGAGCAGCGCGAGCGGCGTGAGGCAGGCGACCCACAGCGCGGGCTTGAGGACCCGCTTTCTCCATTGAGTTTGAGTCAAGATTATCTTGGCACCGCTAAAGCGGCGCCCTACGTAGCCGATCCCCGATCCCTGATCCCCGATCCCTGATCCCCGCTCAGTAATTCTTCCGCAGGTCCATGCCGGTGTAGAGCGACGCGACCTGATCGGCGTAGCCGTTGAACATCAGCGTCTTGCGCTTGAAGAACTCGCCCAGCCGCCGCTCGCTGCCCTGCGACCAGCGCGGATGATCGACCTGCGGGTTGACGTTGGCGTAGAAGCCGTATTCCTGCGACTGCTGCTGCTTCCACGTGTTCAGCGGTTCGGTCTCGACGAAGCGCACGCGCACGATCGACTTGATGCTCTTGAAGCCGTACTTCCATGGCAGCACGAGGCGGATCGGCGCGCCGTTCTGGTTCGGCAGCACTTCCCCGTAGAGCCCAAGCCCGAGTAGCGCCAGCGGATGCATCGCCTCGTCCATGCGCAGGCCCTCGACGTAGGGCCACTGCAGCGCCGGCTCGGTCTGCCCCGGCATCTGCTTCGGATCGACCAGCGTCTTGAACTCGATGTACTTCGCCTTCGAGGTGGGCTCGAAGCGCTTGATGAACTCGCTCAGCGGATAGCCCGCCCACGGCACCACGATCGACCACGCCTCAACACAGCGATGGCGATAGATGCGCTCTTCGAGCGGCGCCCACTTGATGATGTCTTCGATGTTGTAGGTGCCGGGCTTGCCGCATTGCCCGTCCACCACCACCGACCACGGGCGCGGCTTGAGCGTGCCGGCGTATTTCGACGGGTCGGCCTTGTCGAGGCCAAACTCGTAGAAGTTGTTGTAGGTGGTGACGTCCTTGTAGGAGTTGAGCTTCTCGTCGGTGCTGAACGGGCTCTTCTTCAGGTTGGGCCACTTCTGCGCGGCGGGATTCTGCGCCGCCGCAGTCGCGCCGCCGCCCAATACCTGGGCCGCCACCACCGCCGCCGCCGCCGTGCTGCCGGCCACGGCGAGAAACTCGCGCCGCCGGAGGTACAACGACTGGGGCGTGACGTCGGATTCCTTGAGATCGGCCGGTTTCTTGATCAGCATCGTGGGCTCAATTCTAGCGCAGGCTACCCGTTGAGACGCCCAGACGGGCAGGCGGGTTTCAAGTCATGGGATATTACCCCTGTCATGCCCGATTCCGCCCTGCCAGCCCTGCTGTCCCTGACCTCTCATGAGCTGCGAGGCCCCACCGGGGTGGTCCGAGGCTACCTGCGGTTGCTCGAACAAGACGCCTTGCTCCCGGAACGGGTCCGGCGGACCATCGCGCAGGCCTCGGACGCCTCGAACCGCCTCCTCGATCTCCTTGAAGAACTGAGCGAATTGGGGCGATTCAAGTCGGGCACCATTCGCCTGTCGCCCAAGAGCGTGTCGCTGCGCTCCGTCCTGGTGCAGGCGGTGCAGGCCGTGGCGCTGCCCAATCCGGACGTGACGCTCGACGTGCTCGCGCAGGAGGACGTCAGGGTCCGCGCCGACGAGGCCCGGCTGCGCTTTGTCTTCGAGACGCTGATCGTGACCCTGGCGCGGGCGCAAAACGGCGTGGTGACGCTCGAACTCAAGCTGGTGCAGCCGCGCAAGGCCAACGCGGCCCCTCACGTGGTCGTCGCGATCCACAGCCTCGGCAGGGGAATGGTCAGCGAACGTCCCGTGGATTTGACGCGGGGCGGGATCGGCCTGACGCTGGCCATCGCCGACGCAATCGTCACCGCCCACGGCGGACGCTTGCGAGAGCGCTGGCTGGCCGGGCGCTGGGTGGGATTTGCCGTGCGGCTGTAAACGGGCTTCGGGCTTCAGGCTGCTGGCTTCGGGGGCTTCGGGGCTTCGGGGCCAGGGCTTATACTGCGATCCTCCTCAGAATGAGAGCGATTGCGTGTTGAGCGTGAAATCTATCCAACCGATCGCCGTCATCATCGCGCTCACCCTGGCGCTCGCGGCAAGACCGGCGGCGCAGGTGCGGCTCGCGGACGAGTCCGATCGCGCCGCGTTCCGCGCCTGGTTCGTCCTGCTCGCCGACGCGCAGTTCGAACGCACCACCCCCGACGTCGTCGACTGCGCCGCGCTGGTGCGTCACGCGTTTCGCGAAGCGTTGCGCGCGCACACGCCGGAGTGGGTGCGGCAGAGCGCGCTCCCTTTCACGCCGCATTTTGCCGAGGTCCGCTCCGCGCCTCATGCGGGAGACGACGGCTGGCCGCTGTTCCGGGTCGCCAACACGCCAGCGCCGAAATATGCGGAGTTCGCCGACGCCAAGACACTCGTCAGCCTCAACGCGCGCGCGCTCGGGCGCAGTGCCGCCGCGGCCCGGGCCGGCGACCTGTTGTATTTCCATCAGCCCGGCCAGCAGGATCCCGATCACTTGATGGTGTTCGTCGGCCGATCGTTCTTCGAAGCCGACGGCGACGATTGGGTCGTGTATCACACCGGCCCCACCGCGACCGGCCCCGGTGAAGTGCGCAAGGCGCGGCTGTCCACGCTCGCACAGCACCCAGCGCCCCGCTGGCGCCCGCTCGTGTCGAATCCGCAGTTCATCGGCGTGTTCAGGTTGGCCGCGTTATGAACAGGCTCCAGGCTTCGGGCTGCAGGCTTCAGGGGACCTCGATCTTCTGGCCGCTGGTCCATGTGTTCTGCGCACTGCTGTCTCTCGAGGGCGCGGCGTCGGCGCAGGACTTCGCCGAGGATCATCCCGCCTTTTCGCTCTCCACGAGCGAAGTCTTCACCACCAAAGACCCGCCGAACTTCTATCTCACGTTTCGACACGTCCCCAGGCTGGACTTTCGCGTCTACAAGATCCGCGATCCGTTCACGTTCTTCGCCGGCCTCAAGGATCCGCATCAACTCGGCAGCGGCGACGTCTACGTGGCGCAGCAGCGGACGTGGCTCGAGCGCCTGGCCGACTGGAAGCGCGGGCAGCGGCAGCAGGTCCAGCGCTTCGCGCGCGCGCAGGCCAGTCACCAGTACCGCGCCGCGCGACGCGCGGCCACCGACCAGGTGGAAGTGGCGCAGCGCATGACGCTCAACGTCAACACGTTCGCGCAGGTGCCGCTGCTCAATCCCGGGCAACTGATCACGTCGTGGCGCGAGATCCTGCCGGATCACCGCGATCCCGAGGTGCGGCGAGTGCCGGTGGACGTCAAGGCGCCCGGCATCTACGTGGTCGAAGCCGTCAACGACCTGCTGCGCGCCTACACCGTGGTCATCGTCTCCGACATCGGACTCGTGACCAAGACCGCACCGGGCCAGGTGGTGTTCTTTGCGGCCAACCGGTTCTCCGGCGAGCCCGCCGCCGGCTGCGACGTCCGCGTGATCAGCGGACAGAAGTTTGTGTCAGAGGGCAAGACCTCGGCCGACGGACTCTTCGAGGCGGTGCTCCCAGATACCCGGCCCGAGGATGTGGTGGGTGTCGCCCAATGCGGCGATCAAATGGCCGCCACCGATCCCAGTTCCTATTCCCTGCAGGAGCCGGCGCGCGAGTTGGTGGGATACATCTACACCGACAAGCCGATCTACCGGCCCGGCCACACCGTGCACATGAAGGCGGTGCTCCGCTGGCGCCAACACGATGCGCTCGCCGCATTCGATCGGCCCGACGCGGAGATCGTCGCTGCCGATCCCAACGACAAGGTGATCTTCCGCCAGCAGGTCAAGGCGGACGCGTTCGGCTCGGTACAGGCGACGTTCCCGGTGCCCATGACCGGCGCGCTCGGCGCCTACACCCTCAAGGTGCAAAGCGGCGACATGCAGACCTCGAGCGCGTTCGAGGTGCAGGAATACCGCAAGCCGGAGTTCGAAGTCATCGTCACGCCGGCCACGCGTTTCGTCGTGCAAGGCCGCGACGCGGTGGTCACTGTCCAGGCGCGCTATTACTTCGGGCAGCCCGTGGCCAACGGCCAGCTGCATTGGGTCGTGAATCAGCAACCGTACTATTCGCCGCTGCGCTGGGACGACGGCATGGACGGCGGCGAAGAGAACAGCTATTTCTACGGCGACGACCAGAAGGCGCAGGGCACGCTGCGGCTCGACGCCGATGGCCGGGCGGAAGTGCGCGTGCCGCTCGCCGAGGATGAGAACGGCCGCGACTTCACCGCGCGCATCGAGGCGCAGGTCACCGACGCCGCCAGCCGTCAAGTCTCCGGCAACGCCATCGTCCACGCCACGTTCGGCCCCTTCCTGATCTCGGCGCAAATGTCGGGGGCCGTCTATCGCGCCGGCAGCACCGTGCAGGCGCTGCTTCGCGCGGTGGACTACACCGGCGTGCCGCAGCCGAATGTCCGCATCGACCTGGCGCTCGAGCGCCTCGAATACAAGGAGGGTTACTACAATGAACCCTCCGTCACGCAAGTGGGCACCGCCAACGCCACCACCGATGCCGAAGGGCGGGTGACGGCGACGCTGACGCTGCCCAATCAGACCGGCAGTTTCAGGATTCGCGCCACCGCCCCGAGCGGCGATCGCACCGTGCAAGACGACGTCTGGTTGTGGGTACCCGGGCCGAGCGAGTTCAGCAGCGACAACACCGGTGATCGTTATCTCGAACTGCTGGCCGATCGAAAGACCTACCAGCCCGGCGAATCGGCGCGGCTCATCGTGCGCGGCGAGACCATCACCGGCCCCATCCTCGTCACCAAGGAAGGCCAGCACGTCTCGTGGTACCGGGTATTGCGGCCCTCACCCACCGAGCCGCTCGAGGTGCCAATCACCGACGGCGATGTTGGCGATGTTTACGTCAGCATCGCCTACCTTCGTGACGGGCGTTTGTTTCGCGCGGAGCGGCGTCTTGGGGTGCCGGCATCGTCGCGCACGCTCAACATCAGCCTGACCGCCGATCAGGCGGTGTCGAAGCCGCGCGAGCCCGGCGTCTTCTCTGTGCTGGTCACCGACCAGGGCGGCCAACCCGTGCGCGCGCAGTTGAGCCTGGCCGTGATCGATGAAGCGGTTTATGGCGTCAAGGCCGACGACACGCCGGATCCGGTCCGGTATTTCTATCGCCGCGAATACACGCGCGTCTCGACCTCGTTTTCGCGCGAGTACTACTTCACTGGATATTCGGGCCGCGATCGGCTCCAGCTGGCACACCGAAAACGCCGGCCTTATACGCTGGCTGACTTCAAGGGCGACAAGCCGGCCCAGGCCGCCGTGCGCAAGGATTTTCCCGACGCCATCTACTGGGTCGGCGACCTGGTCACCGACGCGCAGGGCCGCGGTCGCGTGGCGGTGACGTACCCGGATGCGCTCACCACCTGGCGGCTCACCGCGCGCGCCATTACCGAAGACACCCGGGCCGGCGTGGGCGTGGCGCGCACCACCACCACGAAGGATCTGATCGTCCGGCTGATCACACCCCGCTTCCTCACCGAAGGCGACGAGGTGGTGCTGCCGACGATGGTGCACAACTATCGTCCGGAGACACGTTCGGCGAGCGTGACGATGACGGCGACGGGCCTCGACGTGTCCGGCAGCGCGCCCGATGGCGCGGCCGGCGCAGCACCGTTACCGAGCGGCGCCGAACGGCGCGACGACTGGCGATATGCCGCGCACAAAGTGGGTACCGCCTCGGTGACGGCCACGGCGACGACGGAGAGCGACACCGACGCGGTGGAACTGCCGATCCCGGTCTTGCCGTACGGCCTGCGCCGCGAGGCCGGCGCCAGCGGCTCCATCGTCGGCGCCGGTGAAGCGACCGCCTCGGTGATGATTCCCGACAACGCCAATCCAGCGGCGCGGACGGTGTCAATCGCGCTGGCGCCGTCGCTGGCCGGTTCGCTGCTCGGCGCGCTCGACTTTCTGACCTCGTATCCGTACGGCTGCACCGAGCAAACGCTGTCCAGCTTCCTGCCCAACCTGCTCGTGACCCGCGCGCTCACCGAGCTGAAGCTCGCGCCCACCGAGCGCCTCTCCGCGCTCGATCGACAGGTGTCCTCCGGCCTCCAGCGCCTCTACGACTATCAGCATGACGATGGCGGGTGGGGGTGGTGGAAGTCGGACGGCAATCACCCCTACATGACGGCATATGCGCTGTGGGGGATCGATGAAGCCCGCCGCGCGGGCGTCAAGGTGGACGACTATCGCATCCAGAACGGCGCGCGCGCGTTGGCGCGCCTCTATGCCACCTACCCGCGCGTCGAACCGGACCTCAAGGCCTACGAAGCGTTCGTGCTCCAGCGCGCCGCGGCGAAGAACGCGCAGATCATCTGGTTCGCCGACGGCCAGCAGCACCTGTACGTGCATGCCGATGCCCGCAACGAACTGTGGGAGGCGCGCAGCCGGATGAGCCCCTACGGGCGGGCGTTGTTGCTGCTGCTGCTGGACGACGCCAAGGATGGGCGCGGCAACGAGCTGGCACAGGCGCTGGCCGCCGAGGCGCACACCCGCGGCGAGGTGTCGTGGTGGGTCGCCGATCGCGATCCGCTGCTGTTTGATGCGGTGGAGACGAGCGTCGAAGCGACGGCCTTCGCCGTGCAGGCGCTCGCCAGGCGCGATCCCAGGAACCCGCTCGTCGAGCGTGCGGTGCGTTGGATGATGCTCAACCGCACCGCCGGCTACTGGTCGACGACCAAGCAGACGGCGACGGCCATCTATGGACTGCTGTCCTTCATGCAGGCGCGCGGAGAGACGGCACAGCCGTTCTCGGTGGAAGTGTTCGTCAACGGCACATCAGCGGGTCGAAAGTCCTTTTCGGCCACGGCGATGACGGCGCCGGACCCGATGATTATTACCGTGCCCGCCAACGCCGGCGCCAACCAGGTCCGCGTGGTCAAGCGCGACAGCGGCACGGTCTATTGGTCGGCCGCCGCCGTGTACTACGACACCACGGGCGCCGCGGCGCGCACGGGTGATCGCCACCTGGCCGTCACTCGCAAATACGCGTTGGTGACGCCGGTCACGGTCAAGGGGAAGATCGTGTATCGCGAGCAGCCGTTCACCGGTACCGCCAACGCGGGTGATGTGCTCAGCGTGCGCATCACCGTGGCCGGCTCTTCGGATTGGCGGTACTTGATGCTCGAAGATCCGCTGCCGGCGGGCGTGGAGGCGATCCAGGACACCACGGCGTACCCGATGGAGCGTCCGACGGACAACGCCTGGTGGTACGGCTCGCGCGTGGAATATCGCGATGCGCGGACCGTCTTCTTCCAGGAAACGTTCGAGCGCGGCCGCTACGAATACAGCTACCTCGTGAAAGTGATCGCGCCGGGCCAGTTCCGCGCCATCCCCGCGCAGATTTCGCCGATGTATGTGCCCGGCGTCACGGCCTCGTCCGAGCCGCAGACGTTTGTCGTCACCGTGCCGCCGGGAAGCGGCCGCAGATGACGCAGACCACACGCTTCATCGGCGCGACACTCTGGATTCTCGTGGGTGGCGCGCTTGCGGGCGGCGTGTATTGGGGATTCCTGAACACTCCCGAATCCTCGGTGGGGTCGCTCGTGCTCTCGGCCGTCCTGGTCCTGCTGGCGCTGGCCGTGGCCGGCGTCACGCTGAACGGCGCGATTGGCGCGTGGAGCGGCCAACCGGCGCTCGCGGTGGGTCGCCGCGCATTGGCTCACGCGGCAGGCATCATCCCGGCGCTCGTGATCGTGCTGCTGATCTGGTGGATCGCCGGCTACGCCACAGGCCGGGTGGGCCTCTACAGCGGCGAGATCAGCGCCTGGTTCATCGCCCGTTTCGGCCGCGAGGATATCTCGGTACTATTCACGACCATCTCGTGGCTCACCAGTTGGTTGCGCTGGGTCGTGGCGCCGCTCCTGGCGCTCTCCCTCATGGCCTCGATCGGTGCAGCGGGATGGGCGTCGGCGTGGCGCGCCACCTGGCTGCGTGCCGCTCTCTCGCCGGGCAGGCTGGTGCTTAGCACTCTCTGGTTCAGCGCCTTGGTGGCCGCGCCGTGGGTCTACCTGGCACCGTGGCGGCCACGCGGCCTGCCGGCGACTTCGGTCGAGATCGCGTTCATCGCCGCCAAACTCCTCGTCACCGCCGTCTTAATGGCCATGGGCCTTGCGCTGATGATCCGCGAAGTCGCGCGCAAGCAAGCGTCATGAACAAGATGCATTCAGAGCCGCAGGTGCCGCAGATGACGCAGAGACCCGCGAGCCGCTGCGGCTCGTCGTAGTCATTCATCGCCAGCGGAGAATGTATCTGCGTTAATCTGCGCCATCTACGGCCCTGGCGTAATTTGGTTTTATCTGTGTTTATCTGTGGCTAACATGGCCGATCCTACTGACGACCTCGACGCCCTCATCGGCGAGCTGAACGCGACGGCGCCCCCTAAAGGCGGGCCCTACGAAAAGTCCGGGCCGCTCGACGGCGGCGGGCGCATCGAGGACTGGCTGGCGGAGGTGGTGCGGCGCGCCGGCAGCGACTTGCTGCTGGTGGCAGGCAGCACGCCCGCCGTGCGCGTCGATGGGTTGCTCACGCACCTCGGCGAGGTCCTGCTCGATGGCGACGAGATCGAGGCGCTGATCATCCCGCTCCTGCCGCCGCACGCCGCCAGGCAGTACGCCGCGACGGGCATCGCCGACGCGTCGCTTCGCCTGCCGGCGCTCGGCCGCTTCCGGGTCAACCTTCACCACGAACGCGGCCGCGCCGCGGCGGCCATCCGCGTGCTGCCCAACCGCGTCCCGACGATCGCGGAACTGAATCTGCCGCCCGAGGTCGAACAACTGTCGAGGCTCGGTCGCGGCCTGGTCCTGATCGGTGGCGCGACCGGCTCGGGCAAGACCACGACGCTGGCCACGCTGGTGGACGCCATCAACCGGCGCGACGCGAAGCACATCATCACGGTGGAGGATCCGGTCGAGTACGAGCACGCGCACCAGGCCGGGCTGATCGAGCAGGTGGAGATCGGCATCGACGCGCCGGACTTCCCCACGGCGCTACGCGCCGCTGTCCGCCAGGCGCCAGACATCCTGGTGATCGGCGAGATGCGGGACCACGAGTCGATGCGCATCGCGCTGTCGGCCGCGGAGACCGGCCACCTGGTGTTCAGCAGCCTGCACACGACCGACGTGGCCTCCACCATCGGGCGCATCTGCGATTCGTTTCCCAACGAACGCCAGAACACGATTCGGCAGGAACTGTCGCTCGCGCTGTCGGCGGTGTTGATCCAATCGCTGCTGCCCCGGGCCGGTGGCGGCCGCGTGCCGGCGGTGGAGCTGTTGATGGTGAGCTACGGCGCCCGGCAGCACATTCGCAGGGACACGCTGCAGCACCTGCACCAGGAGATCACCATCACCCGCAAGGCAGGGTCGATTACCCTCGAGGAGTCGCTGGCGAAACTGGTCAGGGCGGGATCGATCACGAAGGCCGAGGCGCTCGCGCGCTCGGCGCATCCCGACGAGATGGAAGGGCTGTTGCGATGAGGCACCCCTAAAGGGGTGCCCTACGTCTAAAGGGTGGCCTACTTGATCTGGTCCCATTTCCTGCCGTCGGCAATCGCCCGCGCGAAACACGTTTCCGCGCGCGCATAGGCGTCCCGTTGCGCGCCCGCTGAGATCGCGCGCAGCAGTTCGGCATCGGATGGGCACACCACCCGCGCCGGCTTGACGGCCCGCGGTTGGGCGGGATCGGCGTAATACGCCGCGGCGCCTTCGCGAACCCACATCGGACGCTTCGCCAACGCGCCATCGAGCAGCGCGTGCGTCACCTCGTGGCGGACGGTGCGTTCCAGTTGGCCCTGCTGCCTGAGCAGCGTGATCGGCAGCAGATCGATCGCCGGTCCGTCGGTGGCGCCCGAGACCCACCACGGCTGGCCGGTGGCGCGTCCGAAGCTATCCACCGTCGGATGCACGGTGACGCGCAGGCGCGACGGCGGCAGGACGCCGGTGAGCTTCGCCACGTCGTCTCGCGACTTTCGAATCAGGGTCATCATGGTGCCGCGCTCCCCTTCCTCATCAGCCGGAAGAGCGAGCGCAGTGTCGGTCGCGGGTACATCACGTGGATCATGTGCCTCGGCTGCAACGCGTGCACCCGGCGCACCCGACGCGGCCGAGGCACCCGACGTGACCGTGAGGCCGGGAAAGTAGAAATGCAGGATGTCCTCGGCCGTGGCGCCGCGCGCGGCGCGGTTGCCGGCGCCGATCACGCAGAGGCCCACGCCGTGACCGTAGCCGCGGCCGCGAAACCGATAGCCCTGGCTGGTCCGCTGCACTTCGAAGGACGTGCTCTTGAGCGCCTGCCAGCCCACGATGCGGCCGACGGCCATGCGAAACTCGTGGCCGTTCATGTCGGGCGGCGAAAAACCGTCGAGGCGCACGCGTGACACCCGGTCGGATGAATCTCGCGAGAGGACCCGCAGCTCGCGCAAGCGCGATCCCTTGAGGCCGGCCGCTCGCAAGGCGCGCTCGATGTCGGCGGCGCGGATTTCGCTCTGCCAGCCCTGCTCGTTCTCGCAGGCGTCATCCTTGAGCGCCGGTTCGTACGGATAATCGATCGCGCCGGGCCACACCCGCGACGCCAGCTCGGAGCGGCCGCCGCACCAGGCGGAGTAGAACACGAAGGCCGGCTCGCCTTGGTAGAGGAGCCACCGGCCCGACGTCGCGTCCGCGGCGCGGCGGGTCGTCACCGTCGACGGACGGACCACCTGGCAGTGCGTGGTGTCGCACAGATCGAATCCTTCGCGCCGGTGGCGATTGCGATTGGCGAGGGCAAAGGTGCGCGCGGTGATCGCCAGCGCTTCCTGCGCCGCATCTCCCGCCCGCGGCTGGCCCTCTCCGGCCAGCACCTGCGCGATGTAGTCGTCCAGGCGAATGGTCTCCACGCGCGTTCGTCCGTCGGGCAGCGTCCGGCCCAAACGGATCAGGGTGCTGGGGGCTGGGGTGCTGGGGGCTGGGGTGCCGGGTGCTGGGGTGCTGGGTGCTCGGGTGCTGGGTGCTGGGGTGCTGGGTGCCGGGGTGCTGGGGGCTGGGGTGCCGGGTGCTGGGGTGCTGGGTGCTGGGGTGCTGGGTGCCAGGGTGCTGGGTGCCGGGGTGCTGGGTGCTGGGGTGCGGGGTGCAGTCAGGATGTCCGCCGCGATTGCTGCGGCGTCAACGCCGGCGCCGCCGGGCGCGACCACGACGATTCCCCTGGTGGGCGCATCAGCCGGTGTGAGGGCGACGACCACTCCCATCGCCACGCCGCTAGCCAGCGTGATCGTGCCCGTCTTCGCCAGCGCCGAGATGCCGCGCGCCTTGAACGCCGACGCGGTGCCGTAATCCGCCGCGCCGCGCAGGCCGTCCAGCAAGACGCGACGCGTCTCCGCCTTCATCGGCACCGCCCGATCGGCGCCCACGCCCACCAGCCGCGCCATGACGTCGACCAGCGCGCGCGGCGTCGTCCGCGGTCCGTCGAGGCCGACGATGGCCTCGGCCATGGACGTGGATCCGCCCACCGGCGGCAAGCCGGCGGCCGTGCGCGTGCGGTTCAGCATCTCGCGCGACAGGCGCGGCGCCAGCGAGGCAAAGAAGTCGTTGCAGGAATGCGCCAGTGCCTCGGCCGGCGTGAGCGGACGCTTGAGATCGGGATGCGCACAAACGAATCGATGTCCGTCGACGGTGGCCACGCGCCGGCACATCCACGACGACCCTGGCTCGATCACGCCGCTTTCCATCGCCGCCACCAGGGCGACCGCCTTGACGACCGAGCCGGGCAGCATCGGCGCGTCGAGGATTTCGGGGCGCGCTTCGCGGCGATCGCGCGGGTTGGCGAGGTCGCGAACAAAGTAGGCGATGCCGTCCGGGATCTGGGCCCCTGCGACGTCGGCACCCCTAAAGGGGTGCCCTACGAGCGGCAGGGGGTGCCCTACGAGCGGCAGGGGGTGCCCTACGATCACCGCAAGGAGAACAATCGCGGCGAACCGCCACCTCATAGCTTGGTCTTGCAGCCCGGGCGGCACCGGCACGGGATGATCTTGTCCCCTTCGGTGTTGTAGTCGTAGGTCAGCTCTTCGCCCCTGGCGATCGGCTTCGCGGCGCGGACCCAGATCGTCTTGTCGACGACGTCGATCCAGCAGTTGGGCGTGCAGGAGTGATTGATGAACCTCGCGACGTTGCCGCCCACCGCGGCATCGCGGCTCCAGTTGCGGTTGACGCGGAACACCCAGATGCACCCCTTGGAGAGGTAGCGGTCCTCGCGGCTTTCGCTTTGCTTGTTGGAGATGAGCTCGCCGGCGTAATCGATGATGCGCTTGTTCTTGTTGATCGGCTCCGACGCGAACACGCCAAATCCGTGCAGTTTCGAACGCTTACGAATGATCTTGGGAAGGATTATCGGTCTGGGCATGCGTTGCTACGAGTGTAGCAGACGGTGATACATTGTCGCCGGAGAGGTGACACCGTGAGACCGTTTTTCATCACTGCGATTGCGACCGTGGCGTTTCTGGGGGTGACCGTGCAGGGCCAGCGGCAAGTGTTTCCGGGAGCGGCCACGGCGCCGTTCAGCGCCGCCACCAAGGCCGACGGACTCATCTATGTGGCCGGCACGCTGGCCACCGACGGCGACATCAAGGTCCAGACCAAGAAAGTCCTGGACGACATCGGCGCCGTGCTGGCCAAGGCTGGGTCGAGCCTGGGCAACGTCGCCGCCGCCCACGTCTACGTGAAGAACGCGGCCGACGTGGCCGCGATGACCGAAGTGTGGCGCACGGTGTTCCCGAAGGACCCGCCGACGCGCACGACCATCGTCGCCGACCTCGTGCGGCCGACCGCCCTCGTCGAGATCTCGATGGTGGCGATCCCCACCGGCGGCGAACGCGTCGTCGTCACCCCGGCCGGGTGGTCCACCGCCAACCCGTATAGTTACGCCATCAAGTCGGGCGACACGCTCTTCCTGTCGGGCATGATCTCGCGCAGCACCACGGACAATACGCCGATCGCAGGCGACATGGCGGCGCAGACCAAGACGGTGATGGCCAACGCCGGCGAACTGCTCAAGGCCGCGGGCTTCACCTTCGAGGATGTCGTGGCTACGAAGATCGCCATCACCGACGTCACCATGTTCCAGGCGATGAACGCCAACTACTCGCCGAACTTCCCGAAGAACCCGCCGGCACGCGCGACGGTGGTGGCGGGCCTTCCCGGCCCGCAGTACCTGGTGGAGATGACGTTCACCGCCAACAAGAAGCCGAAAGAAGCGTTCACCACGCCGGCGGCGGATGGTTCGCCCGGCAAGCCGAGCCCAATCCTGAGCAGCGCCATCAAGGTGGGTAACCGCCTCTACGTGTCGGGACTGCTTGGCAACAACGCCGACAACAAGGGCAACATCGAGGCGCAGACCAAGGAACTGATGGCCCGTGTCGAACGCACGATGAAGGCCGCCGGCTACGGATGGGCGGATGTCGTCGACGCCGTCGCCTACATCACCGACCTCAACAACTTCGAGGGGATGAACACCGGCTATCGGTCGGTGATCACCAAGGACTTCCCGGCGCGCGCCACCGTGAAGGTGGGACTCGTCGGCGCCGACGGCCTCGTGGAAATCATGTTCGTCGCGTCGAAATAAACGGCTGGAGGGCGAGGGCTTTAGCCCTCGCCCTAGCCTTCAACTTGGCTCTCGCCGTTTCACTGTGTTAGCTTCGAGCATGGATGGAATCATCCGCGCCTGGGGCAAGATCCTTGCGGGCCGCAAGCCCAGCCTCTCCATTGAAATCACGCGCGAGTGTCCGCTTCGCTGTCCGGGCTGTTACGCCTACGGCGACGACCATCTGGGCGGCGCGACGACGCTCCGACAACTTTCAGACCGACGAGGCCAGGCCCTCATCGACGGCATCCTCGACGTCGTCGATCGGCTGAAGCCGCTCCACCTCTCGCTCGTCGGCGGCGAGCCGCTGGTGCGGTATCGCGAGCTCGACGTCCTGCTGCCGCAACTCGCCGACCGTGGCATCTACGTGCAAGTGGTGACGAGCGCGGTCCGCCCAATTCCGATCGCGTGGGCCTCGCTGCGGCGCCTGCAGATCTGCGTGTCGATCGACGGCCTGCAGCCCGAGCACGACGCGCGCCGCGCGCCAGCCACCTACGATCGCATCCTGAAGCACATCGAGGGGCACCAGATCACGGTGCACTGCACCGTCACGCGGCAACAGGCCGCGCGCGACGGCTACCTGGCGGCGTTCGTGCGCGCGTGGTCGGAAAATCGACACGTGAAGACGATTTGGATGAGCCTGTATACGCCACAGGCCGGCGAAGTGTCGGACGAGCGATTGACCGACGCCGATCGCCGGCGTGTCGTCGGCGAGCTGCGCCGCCTTCGATTGGAGTTCCGCAAGCTCCAGATGCCGACGGGGCTGCTCGACGCCTACCTGGAACCGGCCGGTTCGCCAGACGCGTGCATCTTCGCGCAGACCACCGAGTGCCTGTCCGCGGATCTCGAGAGCCGCATCACGCCCTGCCAGTTTGGCGGCACCCCGGATTGTGCGGCTTGCGGGTGCATGGCGTCGGCCGGGCTCGCCGCCATCGGCCGTCACCGGTTGGGCGGCCTCATCCCGATTGACGCGTTATTCCGCGGCTCGCTGGGAGTGGGAAGAGCAGCGCGGGGCGCGCGGCAGTGGGCGGACACCGCCGGCCTCTCTGCGCAGCGTGACGGGTATTAAGGATCCCCGCGCGCCGTCGTCACCTCAGCGTCCAGAAGGCCGCCTCGTAACTCCAGACGGTGAACGCGATGCGCGACCCGTCCGGCGACCACGACGGCTGGCTCTTGTTCGAGGGGTCCTGCGTGACCTGCACCGGCATCCCGCCGCCGACCGGCACGCGGAAGATCTGGAAGTAGCCGTCGGGCGCGGGCGCGGTGAATGCGATCGACCGGCCATCAGCGGCGACGCCGAGGCCCGAGAAATCGTGCTCGCTGGCCCATCGATGCACGACCAACGGCCGTCCGCCGGCGAGCGGCACGGTGAGGATGGCCTGCTTGCCGGGCCCCTCTTTGGCGAGCGCCGCGACGGTGGTGCCGCCCGGCAGCCACTCGGCATGGGTGAGCTCGCCAGTGAAGCCCTCGACGCCAACCTCGCGCAGATCCGACGTCACCTGCCCGGTGTCCTGATCGACGCCGATCACGTAGATTACTGAACGTCCATCACGCTTGCGAGCGCCGTCGAGCAGCACCATCCGGCCATCGCCGGACCAGCGCGGCCACCCGACCTCCGCGCCGCGGCCGAGAAACGTGATGCGCCGGTCGGCGATCTTCCCGTCCGCAGGCCGCAGCCACACATCGTCGGACATCTCGCGGTGGGAGTGAAAGGCGATCCACTTGCCGTTGGGCGACCAGGCCATTGCCTGATCTTCGGAGTTGGATTGAGCGATCACTTCGGACGGCTTCGAGGCCGGAAGCGGCCCGGCCACCTCGAGCGCGCCAATCTCCTGCGCGATGTCGGGATACTTCGCATCGTCCATCACGCGCCGCCACGTGCCGTAGGTGAACGAGAGGCGCGGCCTGGTGGGATGCCACTGCGGTGTTTCGGACTGGAACGACGTCAGCTGGCGCGTCGGCCCGCCTTCGGCGGGCGCATCGGCGACGAACGTGCGATAGGTCTGGACCTTGAAGAGCGTCGTGCCGTCGGCGGCGATCGACGGCCCGTAAGCGTCGCGGGTGAACGACGTCAGCCGTCGTGCCCGCAGCGACGGCCGATCGATGGTCCACAACTCCACCATGCCCGACGAATTCGGCGAGGCGCCGTAAATCTGTTGGCCATCCGGAGAAAACGCCACCGGCCCAATGATGTCGATGTCGGGCTCGGTCCTGAGCACCGGGGCGCCGCACGGCAGTGAAATCCGCGGCCGGCCGCCCTCGCTCGAGATGCAGGCAATCTCGGACGACGGGGTCCACGCCAGCGACGAGGCCAGGGGCGCGGGTTGGTGACTCGCGGCCCGGCCGTCCTCGTCGAGTTGCCACAGTTGCTGACCTTCCTTGCCGTTGGCGATCGCCGCCGCGGCCTTGCCGTCCCTGCGCCATGCGATCTGTCGAAAATCGTTGGTGCGAATCTCGTGGCTCGAACGACCGCTCCACAGCGGCTTGCGTTCGCCGCTCGCACTCGAGTACTCCCACCATCGCACGGCGGTCCCGGTCTCCTCGGCCACGAGCCGCTGGTCGGTGACCCACGCCAGGTTGCGGATCTGTCCGTCTCCCGCCGCCAGCGTCTGTGGCGCGCCGCCGCCAACTGGCACCACGCGCACGAAGCGACCTTCCGAGTACGCGAGCCGCGAGCCATCCGGGGAGATCGCACCGGCCGGATCGCGATAGCCCACCACGCCCAGCTGACGCGCCGTGGCGACGTAAGTGAGCCGAGGCATCTCGCCGCCCGGCGGCATCGACGGCCGGCTCCAGAGCATCGCGACGAGCGCGCCGACGACCAGCGCGAGGATGACTAACGCCCGCATGCGTCCATTCTAAAGTGCGTCCCGTGCGTGCGCACGACTATTGGGATTCATATGGCCCGTGGACGCTGAGGATCCTGGCGTCCTCGTGTTCATCATCAAGGATGACGACGCGATAGTGACGCCCGTCGGCGTCCACCCGCACGACGATGTGGCCGTGCGTGGACTTGAGTTGCCTGACCCGGTCGCCAATGGTGTGGGCGGTGGGCTCGCGCAGGATGTTGACGAAGACGTCGCGCGGGCCCGGATAGGCGGTGGGCGCCAGCGCGCGCTTCAACGCATCCGGCGCCGGATGCGTGGGTGAATGCGCCGGGATAATCACCACGCGCGAGCGCGTCGCGGCCAGGAACGAGGCGTTGTCCGGGCTGATCGAGCCGTGATGGTCCATCACCCGCACGTCGGTGGCACCAATCGCGCGGCCGATGGGGGTTTCCATGTCGTGCCAGGCCGCGGTGCCGGGATCGGAGATGCCGGTCATATCACCGCCGGTGTAGAAATCAAACGCGCCGAACCTGAGCCGCAGCGCCACGCTGCAGTCGTTCTCCGACGGCCGATCCTGGGGCGGGGTCGTCGGCGCCTGCGGTGGAAAACGTTTCTCGGTGTTCGTTCCACTGCCGGTCCACACTTCGCCAT
This sequence comes from Vicinamibacterales bacterium, assembly GCA_039934485.1. Classification (GTDB taxonomy): domain Bacteria; phylum Acidobacteriota; class Vicinamibacteria; order Vicinamibacterales; family UBA2999; genus 12-FULL-67-14b. The sequence goes on along the minus strand of JBDTMB010000052.1, from coordinate 868 downwards.
TGGCGGCGACGATGCGGATCTCGAAGGCGGTGAGTGATGGGTTGGGGTGTTGGAGGACGATTTGATCGGCCCGGCCCGGCTGCGCGCGTTCGATGGTCGCGCCGTGCGCGCGGGCGGCATCAACGAACGTCTTGTAGACGTTCAGCAACACGGCCGGAATCGGCTCGGGATAATCGTAGGTTGGCCAACCGCGGTCGATCACCTTTCCCACCGGCAGCACCTTTTCCACGTCGCCGAGGCCACCCATGTGATCGATGTGGACGTGGGTGTTTAACACGTAGTCGAGCCGCCGGGGCGCGCCCGCGGGCAGCATGCGATCAATGTAGGCCGCCACCCATTCCCCTGGCCGCTTCGACGCATTGGGTCGCGGGTCCGCGTAGGCCTCGCCATCGGGAGCCGCTCCGGCGTCCACCAGCAGCGTGGTGCCGTCGGGCAACTGCAGGAACGCCGCGTTGCCGCGGCCGGTCGTGATCTGGTGGATATCGAGAGTGCCGGGGCGCCACGGCGACAGCGCGGCACCGGGGGCGTCGGAAACCTGCCCAATCAGAAAGGCTAAAGGCAAAAGGCAAAAGGCCAAAAGCAGGCGCCGCATGCCTCTTACGATAGCCCACTGAAAAGTTTATGGCACGTGCCGATAAGGAACATCGTGGACACCCCTGCGCCTTCGGCCGTCGCTGACCTCGAAGAAGAAGCCCGGCGTCGCCGGTGGGACGCCAAGCAGGTTCACGATCGGCCGCTCGGCGCCATGGAGCGCTACCGCGCGCTCAACGACGCGATGGACGAGGCGTACGACCTCTTCGACCTGAGCAACCGTGAAGTGCGGTTCGCGCTGATCCTGATGGGCGGCCTCAACGCGGCCCTGGCCCTG
>JBDTMB010000051.1:0-18561 GCA_039934485.1 Vicinamibacterales bacterium | reverse complement strand
ACGATCCGATCGCGAAGAAATGGGACAAGCCGGAGGATCGCATCACGCGCGAGCAAGTCAAGGGCTGGATGGCCGGTGTGGGCTTCACGCTCAAGGCCGAGTTCGACATGTTCGAGGGCGCCAAGAATCCGAAAGGGACGGGCATGCCCGATCGCTGGTTCGTCGTCTACGGTCGGTGAAGCCACATCTGTTGATCTTGTGACCGGGTTTACCAACCGAAGGTTGGCGGAGGGAGAGGGATTCGAACCCCCGATACCGTTTCCGGTACAGCGGTTTTCAAGACCGCCGCCATCAACCACTCGGCCATCCCTCCGCTTGAGGCGTAACGAATCATTTTACTGATTTCTCCGGATCGCCGCCGCCACTCGCGGCGCTTCGCGCGCGATTTCGCGGAGGGCGCCGGTCGACGGGTTTCGAAACCCCACGAAGAACAGACCCGGAACAGAAGTCTCTTCGCCAAACCGGTGCGGCCGGCCGCGCTGATCCGAGATTGACGCGAAGCCGTCGATGAAACGATCGAGCCCGGGGCGATAGCCGGTGGCCAGGACGATCGCATCGAAGGCTTCGGTGCGGCCATCCTCGAAACAAACGCGATCGGGCAGCACCTCCTGCACGGCCGGGCGCACCCGGATCCGGCCCGCCTTCACTTGCGCGATCGTTCCGATGTCGAGCATCGGAATCCTGCCGGTGTCCTCGATCAGCCGGTTGGGCCCGAGGGCCGGCCTGGTAATTCCCCAGCGGGAGAGGTCCCCCACCGCGAGGCGCAGGATCGGAGACACCACGGCATCGCGGACCGCAACGGGCAAGCGAGAGAGCATGACGCTCGTGACCTGAGAAGGCCGGCCGAACAGATCACGCGGCACCACGTGCACCGGTCCGCGCACCACCATCGCCACATCGATGCCATGCTCCGCCAGATCAAGCGCAATCTCCGCGCCCGAGTTGCCGCACCCCACCACGAGCGTCCGCCGGCCGACGAACAACTGCGGGTTCTTATAGGTCTCGGTGTGGACCACGGTTCCGGCGAAGCCGCCGAGTCCTGGGAAGGCGGGCCGGTTCGCCACACCGTTGTATCCGGTGGCCACGATCACGAATCGCGGCTCGAGACGTCCCGCGCTGGTCTCTACCGTGAAGCGCGCCGCCCCGCGGCTGACGCGCCGCACCTCGACACCAAACCGCGGCGTGATCCGATGCTGCTCCGCGTAGCGCTCCAGGTAGCGGACCACGTCACTGCGCGAAGGATAGAGGGGCGTTTCATCGGGCCATGGGGCGAACGGCAGGCTCGAATACTGCTTGACCGTGTGGAGATGCAGGCGATCGTAATGCTGCTTCCACGACGCCGCGACATCGCCGGCGCGGTCGACCACGAGGTGCGGGATTCCCGCCTGACGCAAACTCGCTGAGGTGGCGAGTCCGGCCGGCCCGGCGCCGATGACGAGCACGTCTTCGGGAGTCAACCTCGGACTCGGACCACTTAGTCGCGAGCCGGCCAGGTCAGCGTGAAGGCGGCGCCTTCACGTTCTTTTGACTCGACGGTCACGGTCCCCTCCATCGCGTCCATGCACTCGCGGACGATGGCCAGGCCCAGGCCGAGGCCCTGGGCACCCAGTTCGTCGTCTCGATCGGCGTGCGCGCGGATGAACTGCCTGAAGATCGCCGTCAACTTGTTTTGCGGAATGCCGATGCCATTGTCTTCCACGACAATCGCCGGCGCGGGCCCTGGCACGCAGCGGATGCGCACGAACCGCTCCGCCTTGTCCGGGTCGCTGTACTTGATGGCGTTGGCGATCAGGTTGACGATGGCCAGCTCGGCGCGGCCGGAGTCGGTGACGAACCGAGGGAGATCGGCGTCGACGATGATCTTTACGCCGCGCGCCGCCGCCATGTCCTGCAATTGCCGCTCGACGTCTGCGCACAACGCGGACAGATCGACTTCCTGCTCGGCGGGCGAATCCTCGTCGTCGGAGGCCAGCGTAAAGCGCTCGAGTTTGCCGGCGATCTCTGAGACCTGGCGGACGTTGCGCGCCAACATCTCCACCACTGCCTGGTTGGGTGGCACACCAGCCGGAAGCATTCGCGTGACCAGCTGCAGGACGTTCAGGGGCTGCCGGATTTCGTGGGTGATCAGGCGCGAGAAGCCGCGCAGTTGCGCCGTTTGCCGCTCGATCGTCTCGGCGTACTTCCCGACGAAGGTGTCGATGGTCTGCTGCTGCAACACGCGAACGGCCTGGGACACCCGGCCGAGGGCCTGCAACGCGCCCACCACCTGGGTCTCGGTGCCCATCTTGGCGACTTCGCTGGTGATGAACTGCTCCAGCAACGTGCCCAGCAAATTGTATTCGCGCAACAGTTGGTGTACTGAAGCCTGTTGCTCGTACCGCAATTGTCCCAACTCCGCCGCCTTCGCCATGACGGCGGTGTTGGCCGCGATCGCTTCATGCTCCGGCGCCCTCAGATAGCCGGCGATTTGCTCGATGAGATCCGGAATGTGATCGAGCATCTGATCGCCCGGGAAGACCTCCAGCTTGTCCACCGGGAGGATTTCATTGAGCTGATTGAGCCATTGGCCGGCCAGGACGCGTTGCGCTTCCTGCAGCTTGGCAGCAAGCATCTCGGCCGGCGATTGGGCTAAGGGGGCTGAACTCATCTTGTACGGAGGTGGTGCAACGAATTTGACACATCTGGGCGGGTCAAGCAACGCGAACCCTAGCCACCTCAACCGTTGGAAATTTCGCGTTGCGATGTAGGATCGAAGCGATTCGTGATGAACAAGATCCTTCTTCCATCGCTCCTGTTGAGCGCCACGCTCGCGTGCAGCGGGGCCAAACCTTCTTCCGAAATGGCGGCAGACACTCCCATGGCTGATACCGGCATCACCCAACTCCAGATGGTCGATACCAAGACCGGCACCGGCGCCGAGGCGCGTCCCGGACGCGTGGTCCGCGTGCACTACACCGGTTGGCTCTATGACGCCAGCAAGCCCGACAAGAAGGGCAACAAGTTCGACAGCTCGAAGGATCGCAACGAGCCGTTCGAGTTCCCGCTCGGTGGCGGCCAGGTGATTCAAGGGTGGGATCAGGGTTTCGCCGGCATGAAGGTGGGCGGGTCGCGCGTGCTCACCATCCCTCCCGCGATGGGCTACGGGGCTCGCGGCGCGGGCGGCGTGATTCCTCCCAATGCGACGCTGCTCTTCGAGGTTGAATTGCTGGAAGTGAAATAGGGCCGAGGCGACGGCTGAAGCCATCGCCCTCCACCCATGAACTGCAAACACTTCGGCGTCTGCGGCGGCTGCTCGCTTCCGGGCGTGCCCTACGCGCAGCAACTGGCGGACAAGCAGGCGCGCCTCTCGCGCCTGCTGGACCTCGCGGTGCCGCCGCTGCTGCCGTCGCCGTCCGAAGACCGTTTCCGCAGCAAGGTCGCGTTCGTGTTCGGCCCCGAGGGCCAGGGCCGCGGCCTGGTGATGGGCCACTACGCCCGCGGTTCGAAACAGATCGTCCGCATCGACGAATGCCCGGTGCATAGCGATCGCGGCAACCGCATTGCCTTTGCGCTGCGCGATCGCCTGATGAAGGCGCGCATTTACGGCGCCGGCGCACAGCGCAACGGCCTTGTCCGCCACATCATCGTCCGCACCACCAGCGACGATCGCCAGGCGGTGGCGATGCTGGTGGTCACACGGAACGACAAGGCGCTGCGCACGCCGGTGCGCGGCCTGCTGGCGTCGGCCGATCGCCCCGATGGCTTCTTCATCAACGTCCAGGAGAAACCCGGTCCGTACATGGTCGGCCCCGAGACCATCAAGATCGAGGGCCATAGTCACGTCAGGGAAGCAGGGATCGGGGATCGGGGATCAGGGATCGGGGATCAGGGATCAGGGAAGCTCTCGTTCCTCATCTCCCCGACCACGTTCTTTCAGACCAACGTCGGCGCCGCGAAGGAGCTGGTGAAGCTGGTGATTGAAGGGGTTCTGGGCAAACCTGAAGGTTTGCCCCCACCAGCCGGCCAGCCCCCAGCCAGCCAGCCCCCGCGTGCGGTGCTGGATCTCTACAGCGGGAGCGGACTCTTCGCGGTGCCGCTGGCCCTCGCGGGTGCCAGGGTGACGGCGGTCGAAGAGAATCGCCAGGCGACCAAGGACCTGGAATCGAACTTGCGGCTCAATCGGGTCCCCGACGGCAGCGTTCGCGCGATTTGTTCACGGGTGGAAGACGCCTTGCCGCGAGTGGCGAAGAGCCAGTGGGACGCCGTGGTCCTCGATCCGCCGCGCGAGGGCTGCTCACCCGAGGTACTCGAGGGCGTGTTCCTGCACATGGCGCCGCCGCGGGCGGTGATGGTGTCGTGCAACCCTGAGGCCCTGGCGCGGGAGCTTCCGTTTGTCCTCAAGGCAGGCTACCGTGTCGTCAAGGTGCAGGCCGTCGACATGTTTCCACACACGGAACACATCGAAACCGTCGTCACGTTCAGCCGCGCATGAACACGCTGACCAAGAGCATCGTCAACGTTTCGATCCTGGCGGCGGCGTTCGCGGAGCTCTATCTCGGCACCGATGCTCGCGGCCCGCTGTGGACGGCGAGCCTCGCCGCGCTGGTGGTGGCGGGCGTCGCCGGCATCCGTTTCCGCGGACCGGCGGTCTCGGTGGTCATCAGTTCGATCTACCTGGCGCCGGCGGGTTTCCTCCTGTGGTTCGGGGAAGAACGCACGACGATGGAAGCGCTGTGGCTGCTGCCGCTGGTGGCGCTGCTGCTGACGGGTCCGGCCGCCTGGCGCTGGAGCATTCCGTCGCCGTGGCGGATTCCGCTGGCGGCCTGGGCACTGGTCGCCGCGATCAGCTGGCCCATCGTGGCGCTGCGCGAGACGTCGTTCTCGTGGGTCGTGATGCACGCGCGAGGCGCGTCCACCACCGGGATCGGCATCTCGCCGTACGAAGCGGTGCAGCAGACCATCACCGTCGCGCTGTCGCACGCCGTGGGCTTGCTGTGGATCGACGCGCTGTTCCGGTGGTTTGCGGATCGCGATCGGCGCTGGTTCAGGCTGCAGGTCCTGGTGCCGCTTGCCGTCACCGCGATCGTCGCGAGCGCGGTGGGTCTGTACCAGGGGTTCGTCGATTTCTCCTTCCTGAGCGGTCACTTGTGGCCGCACATGCGGCGGGCGGCGGGAACCCTGATGGACGGCAATGCCTTTGGGACGATCGAGGCGTTGTGGGCTCCGGCCTTCGTGGCGCTGGCGCTCGAAATGGGCGGGGCGCGGTGGCTTCCCCTGGCCGTCATCACGTTCTTGTTCGCCGGCCTTGGCGTCGTGATGTCCGGCTCGCGAACCGCGCTCGCGGCAATGGGCATCGGCGCCGCCGCGGTGTTGCGAGAGCGTTGGCTGCACATGCACGCCGGCCGCCGCAGCGTTGGTGCCGCGGGAACGCAGCGTCTGAAGATCGCCGCCGTGCTGATTGTTCTCGTCGTGCTCGTCGCGCTGGCCGCGCGGTTGGCATCGACCACGTCGATTGTTGAGCGCGGCACGCTGGCATTGATTCCCGGATTGGGCGATCGCAGCGTGCTCAACTCGCTCAGCTTCCTCTGGGATCGCAACGGTTACGGCACCGCGGCGATGCGAATGATCGCCGACCATCCGCTGGCGGGCGTCGGGATCGGCGCGTTCCACACGCTGATCGCCGATTACGGATACCTGGTGACCGGCGCCCACATCGCGCCCGACAACGCGCAGAACTGGTATCGCCACCTCTTTGCGGAGCTCGGCCTGCTCGGCAGCCTGCCCTGGATGGCCTGGACGGTTCTCTTCGCCAAGGCGCTGTTCACCAAGGCGGAAGCCGGCGCCGACGTGGTGACCACGGATCTGATGCGCGGCCCGCTGGTGGCGATGGGGCTGATCTCGATCCTGGGCGTGCCCGGGCAGGCGCTCCCGGTTATCCTGACGTTTTGGACGTTTGTGTTCTGGTTCCTGATCGCCAGGCAGACGCAGGGGCCACTGATAAACGCGCCACAGATAAATGCGCCACAGATAAATACGCCACAGATAAATGCGCCGCAGATAAAGACGCCACAGATCGACACAGATACGTCGCTGCAATGGGCGCTGGTGCTGTTGCTCGTCTGCGTGCACGCAGGGCTGACGTTGGTCTCGGCGCGAGGCGATCTGTTGCCGCAAAACCGCGCGCAGCGGTTTGGCTGGATCTACGAATACGGCATTTCCGATCTGGAGCGGATTCCCAATACGTTCAGCCGCCGTTGGACCGATGAGCAATCGCTGTCCACGATCCCGGTGCGGGGCCGCACGCTCAAGTTCGTGGCGTGGGCCGAGCATCCCGACGCCAATGAACATCCGGTGCACCTGCGGGTGGTGGCGGACGGCAAGCTGGCGTTTGACGGCCAGTTGAAACGCTCTTCCGCGATCGAGCTCCACATTCCGGCCAGGCCTGGCGCCCGGGTCATGGTGCTCGAGACCACGATCGATCGTCTGTTCAGGCCGAGCGACTACGGCAGCCGCGACACGCGTCACCTCGGGCTGTCGATCCTCGATTGGGAATGGGAACCCTGAGCCCGATGAAACGCGCGGTGTTGCCCGCCGCGTGTGTGGGCTACGCGCTGTTCTGCATGTGGACCCAGCCGGGCATCGTCACCGCGCCCGACTCGGTGGAGTATCTCCAGTTCTGGCCGATTCGAACGCTCGGCTACCCGCTTTTTCTCGAACTGCTCGGGCCCTGGGCCGCCATCAAGGTGCAGCCGCTGCTTTATGCGCTCGTCCTGTTCTGGCTGGGCCAGCAAACCCTGCGCGCATCCGGAAATCTCGCGCTCGCCGTGGCCGCCGTGGTTGCCGCGATGGCGGTGCCCACGTTGCGGGAGTATCACGCCTCCATCCTGAGCGAATCCCTCTTCGTGTCCGGCGTCACGGCCCTGCAGGCCGCGGCGATCGGTTTCTTCACGCGGCCCACTGCAAGGACGGCCGCCCTCGCTTCGATCGTGGCGGGGTTGACGGTCACGATCCGGAACACCGCAATCGCCTTTCTCCCCGTCCTGCTGGTCATGGTGATGTTGCGATGGCGGCGGCTCCCGCCGGCACGCGCCGTCGTATTCGCCGCGGCGTTGCTGCCGATGGTGATGATCGCGGGCGCGGAACGGCTGGCCGCCGTCGCGGTGCACGGCTCGCGGCTGACGAGCCTCGCGGGTGGACACCTCTTTGCCAAGGCGGCGATGCTGGGCGGCCGCACCGGCAATTACACCGATCCGGTGCGCAGCGATCTCGAAGACCTGCTCGATCGCGCCGCGCCGGTCCGGTCACTGCTGTCGGAGGCGCCAACGGCAGTGCGCGACGTCCTGTCGATCTATTACGAGACCTGCTTGCAGGGTCCGTGTGTCGGCCAGGGCAGGTCGGCGCTCACCGATGTCGAGAGGAACATCGCTTTGCAGCAGATCGGTCTCGAACGGATCCGTCAGTCTCCGGGCGCGTTCCTGCACTTGACGTGGATCAACTACCGCTCGATGTGGGTCGCGTATCGCCAGGAGTACCCCGTCACCGTCGCGGCGCTCAATCGATTCATCGCCGCCCACCGGCCGCTGCCAGTCGAGCAGGAAGCGTTCCGGCCAGCGCCGCAACAACCGATCGTGTTTCTGGCATCCAATCGCGCTCGCTACCTGCAGCTGCCGATTGTGCTGTTGGGCCTGGTCACGGGCGCGATCGCGATTGCGGGCCTGGGGTTGGCGCTCTTGAGGCGGGACGCGGATTCGTTGATGGCGTCGGCTGCGGTCGCGGCCTTGTGCGCGCATGGCGTCCTGCTGCTGTCGGCGCTGACGGCCGCCGGGCTGTCACGTTTCATGATCGGCGTGTGGCCTGCGGTGACCATGGCCGCAATACTTGGCGGGGCGTCGCTGCTTGGCGCCGGGCGGACTGGAGGGCGGAGGCTTCAGCCGCCGCCTCAAGGCGAGGGCTAAAGCCCTCGCCCTCCTACGGACGCGTGGCCCTCCTACGGACGCGTGGCGATCGCCGCGTAATCCTGGAACGTGAACATCCGCGAGTTCAAGCGATCCATGTTGCGGTTGAACGCCGACACGAGTTCCGTGAACGCATCGACGTCCTGATCGCCGAAGTGTTCCGGGCGCGGCGTCACCCGCTGCAGGCGCGCCTCTTCGGCGATTGGCGCCCGAAAGACCACCTCCACGGAGCTGAACCCGCTGGCATGCAGCAGGTACTGCAGCGTGTCGGGATGGATCGGCCTCACGTGCGAGAGATCGCGGATGTAGCTCTCGAAGAACGCCACCCAACAGGCGGGATTGATCGTCTCGAGCACCATCCGCGCGCCGGGCTTCAGCTTGAAGTACGCCACTTGCAGGAAACGTTGCAGATACTCCGGCTCGAGATGCTCGATGACCTGCACGGCCAGGAGCCCGCCGAGCGATTCGTCCGGCAGCCCATTCAGGTAGGCCAGCGCATCCCCGGTCGTGGCCTCGAGGCCGCGGGCGAGGCAGACCTCCACCATTTCCGGATTGAGGTCGAGCCCTCGCGCCGACACCCCCTTGGCCTTCAGCAGGTCGAGAAATTCGCCGCGGCCGCAACCCACATCGAGCACGTTGTCGGCCGTGGAGAAGTACGGCACAAAGTCGGTGAGCCGCTTGCGGATCTCGTCCTCGGAGCCGCGGAAGCGATCTTCGAAGCCGACGTACTTGAACGCGTCGCCCGCAGGTGCGTCGCCCGCAGGTGGGGGCGAACCTTTAGGTTCGCCCTGAGCCACAGGCAAACCTAAAGGTTTGCCTCCACTTGTCCCTCCACTTGCACCTGCACTTGCGCCACCCGCAGCGCCTCCACCAGCTCCTGCGCGCTCCAATTCGCGCTTGGTCGCCATCGCCGTACGTTGGGCGACCGCCGCGACATTCCGCACCTCTTCGATCGCATCGGCCAGCGCACGTTCCTTGGTATCGAAGAGCGGCGTGATTTGCTGGAGGAACTGCACCAGGATCGACTCGAACCGAACGAGCCCGGCAAACCCTTCACGGGCGGCGGGTGGCGCCTCCGGCCAGTCGGGCAGGGACTGGATCGCCTTGTCGACCGCGGTGAGCGCTTCGTTGTATCGACGATGGGCGTCGGCGCGCTCGGCGCTGAGCCGCGTCGGAAGCGGGCTCGACTCGTCTGCCATCACTGAATACTAGCGCATGCCTACTTCTTGCCGACCGTCCGCTCGAGATAGGCGCGGATGGTGTCGTAGGTGGCTTGCTGCGTCCAGGACTCGACGACGCGGGCGTTGAGATCGGCCAGCTGCGCGACGCGCGAGAGAATCGACGAGTAGAAAGTTTCCTTGGTGAGGGCGAAGGCGTTGGCCGGAATCGCCGCCAGCTGCCCGGCCACGCCGCACGCGCGATCGAGCAGCTGGTCCGGCGGACACTTCTCATCGGCCAGGCCCTTGGCGATGGCCTCGTCCACCTGCACGTTGCGCCCCCCGTAGACCAGCTCGCGCAGCGCCGAGGCCGGCACCCGCGCCGCCATGATCTCCAGCGGCAAGGCGGGAAACGGCACGCCGACCGCGAGTTCGGGGATGCCGATGCGGCCGTTGCCCTCCGCCATCACCCGGTGATCACACGTGGCGGCGAGAATGCAGCCGCCGGCAATGGCGTGCCCGTTCACGGCGGCGACGAGTGGCTTGGGAAACGTCAGCGCGGCCCTCAACATCGCGTCGAGCACCGGCAGAAAGCGCGTGCCGTACGCCGGGCCCTCGTTGATCACGCGAAACAGGTCGACGCCGGCGGAGAACGACGAGCCCGTGCCGGTGAGGACCACGGCGCGAACGCCGCTGTCGCGAGCGGCGGCATCGAGGTCCGCGATGATCGCATTGCACAACTCGAGGTCCATGGCGCTGACCTTGCCGTGGGCCAGGCGCAGCACGCGAACGCCGCGGCGATCGTCGCGGATGATCATGGGATGATTCTAAGACAGATGCGAATCCAGGGCCGCAGATGACGCAGAAGGCTTTCCAGGGCCGCAGATGACGCAGAAGGCTCTCCAGGGCCGCAGATGGCGCAGAAGACTCACCAGGGCCGCAGATGACGCAGAAAAACCTTTAAGGCCCGCGCTGTTTGCGGAAATGATACTTGGGTGATTGAGCTCGCAGCCGCGCGTCCGGCGTCCACCGTTGTTGTGTTGAGGGCGCCCTTCGAAGTGCTGATGATGAAGCGTAACGACAAGGTGGCGTTCATGGCCGGGGCTTACGTCTTCCCGGGCGGCCGGGTGGACGATGCCGATCGGGCGGAGCCTGCGGATCAGCCTTCACGTTTTCCCGATCTCACCCCGCTCGAAGACGCCGCCTATCGCCGCGCCGCGGTCCGCGAGGTGATGGAGGAGGCCAATGTCAAGATCGAGCCGTTCGATCTCGAACCTTTTGCGCACTGGGTGACGCCCGAGATCGAGATTCGCCGGTACGACACGCGGTTCTTCCTCGCGCGCATGCCGGAACGGCAACAGGCCCGGCACGACGATGGCGAGATGACGGCCATGGCCTGGCTGTCACCGAAGGCAGCCATCGACAAGTGTCTCGCCGGCGAAGTATTGCTGCCGCCGCCGACGTGGACCACGCTGAAGCAACTGGCCGCATTCACGACGGTCGACGACGCCTTCGCGTGGGCCCGATCGAAACCGATCGTGCGCGTGATGCCGGGGTTCCACAAGGACGAGACCGTCACGATGCTGACGTTGCCGGGCGATCCGTTGTTTCCGGCCATGGCCGGGTGGGAGGTGCCCGAGGAAACGCGGTTCGTGCTCGAAGACGGTGCCAGGTGGCGCGCGGTCAAGCCATGATCGCCAGGCTCGATGAACTGATCGCGCTCTTCAATGCACAGGCGATGGATCTGCCCGACGGCTTGTTCGATCGCAAGACGCAGTTTGTCCTGAACGGCGCGCCGTTCGAGACGCTGCTGGGACAGCCGCCCGACGATCCGCTCGTGCTGATGCTGACGCGCGGGCCGGCCGGCTACCGGTTCATGACCAAGGCGTTGCAGCACGCCGTGCCCGACGCGAAAATCGAGCGCGGCGAGGGCATGCGCTTCTGGTTGTCGGGCCATCTTCGCGGCACGGGTGAGGCGATCAACACGGTGATCGAAATCGTCCTCAGGATCGCCCCGGCCGGGTGGGTCGAGGTGGCTGAAGCCATCGTCGAGGATGGCGCGCTCGACAAGCTCCGCGCGGCGCGAGTGCTGCCCTAATCCCCAAGGCCACTGGGATTGGCGCGCGGCGCGTCCTGCCTCAGGCTATTCAAGCTGCAGCGCGGCCTTCACAAAATCATCCTCGGGCAGGCCGCCCAGGATCTCCACCGTTTCGTTGACGATGGTCTTGGGGACGCCGGTGACGCGGTACTTGCGCGTGAGATCCATGAACTCCGTGGCATCGACCGCGCCGGCGGTGATGTGGGGATTGGCGAAGGCCATCTTGTGCGCGAGGACGACCGCCCTCGGACAGTGCGGTCAGGTCGGTGTGGAAAACACCTGGATGTGCATCGGCTTGTCGACCGCCGCCAGCCACGCCAGGGTCTGCGCCTCGAGTTCGACCTTGCCGGTGCCGGCGACGATGATGGCCTCGACGAGGCCGACGAATTCATAGCCAGTGGGCGCGCCGTACATCCGCATCCGGGTGTCGGCGCCGTCGCCGAGGATGACAATGGCCGGCGCCTTGTCGACACCGTACTTGTTGCGATCCTCGGTATCGAGAACGAAGCTCTTCTCGACCACCGTGATCTTGTCGTTGAGCGATGCCATCTCGCCGAGGATCTGCTTGGCCACCGGCCCGCTCTCCGAGCCGCCGATGGTCTGCGTGAACAGGAGAAGCGTGACGGGCTTGGTGATCTGCGAGAGGTGAGTCTTGAGGACGGCTTCGTCTTGCGGGGAAAGAAGGCCCATAACCAATTATGGCCCCTGATCCCCGATCCCCGATCCCCGATCCCTGATCCCTAGAACTTGAACAGATCGTCGAAGGCTTTCTTCGCCCCGGAGGGTCCCTGGGGATTGCTGGGCTGGGCGGTGGTGGTCTCGCGCTCCCACGACGTGCGGCCGGAGAAGTGCTGGCAATCGTTGGCCACGTCCTTCGGCGACACCCGAGCTGGAATCTTCTCGGTGCACTCGAGGCTGGCGCCCGGATCGAAGTGCACGCATTGCACGCACGAGCGCAAGTCGACGCCGCACTTGGCGCACTTGCTGAGCGACATGATTTGCATGTCGTGGATGGTGCCGCAGCGGGCGCAGCGCGCGACCTCGCGCGAGCCCATCATGCGCGGGTTGCGCGCGCCCTCGGAAGAAATGCGGCGGGCGCCCGCCGGCGCGCCGGGCTCGCGTTCCGGCCGCTGACCGCCCGAGCCCGGGCGGTCGCCGGACGGACGCGGCCCCTTCGGCCGTTCCCCGCCATCGTCCTGATAGCCGCGCTGCTTGTATTTCCGGTCAGACATTTGGAAACAGGTACATCGTTTGATCTCGTGATCTGATCACGAGATCTCAAGATCTCCAGATCCTCAGATAGATCAACCGATCATCCGTCCAAGAGGTCAAAAGATGCAGGTAACAGCCAGAGTCTACGCCCCCTGCCCGGAGGACACAAGCGCGAGACCGGCACGGGCCCGGGCTTATGTTCCGCAGTTATGTGAGGGCTTACTGAATTTTGGGGATTTCGCGACGTGGCGATTTGGCGATTTCAAATCACGAGATCGCCCAATCGCAAAATCAGTAAATGCCGCCATGCGCAAGGCGTTGGGCTACCGACAGTGGGGGAAGCACCGGGTGGCCCGCCACCATGCGCTGGCAGGATGCTAGTTATGCGCCCAGCGGATGCATTTGTCAAGGGGCCACGGCAGGCCCACCGCTCATCCCTTTCCGCGTGCTGGATTTAGCGTTCGCCGGTATGATTCGGCTTTCACCCTCGGCAACGGGGCTTGCGTTCGGCGCCGTGCAGTGAGCGCCCGGAAGCCTGATTGGAGTTCTTATGTCACGCATCCGCCGCCCGGCGTTGCTCGTTGCCTGCCTGCTGCTCGTCTCGGCGATCGCCTCCGCGCAGGACAAGCGCGCGATGGGTTTTGTCGACACGCTCGAGTTGCCGTTGCTGCAGGACCCGCAGTTGTCACCCGACGGCAAGCAGATCCTGTTCGTGCTGGATCGCCCCGACTGGAAGGTCAACCGGCGCCTGGGCCACATCTACCGGATCAATGCGGACGGCACCAGCCAGGTGCAGTTGACGTTTGGCGAGCGCGGCGAGTCGGCGCCGCGCTGGTCGCCCGACGGCAAGGCGATCGCCTTCACGGCGCGCCGCGACAGCGACGCCAACAACCAGATCTACGTGCTCGATGCGGCCGGCGGCGAAGCGCGCCGCCTCACCAATCATCCGGCCGCGCCCGGCAACCTGACCTGGTCTCCCGACGGCAAGCTGATCTACTTCACGGCTTCCGACGCCAAGTCGGCCGACGAAAAAGACAAGGACCGCCTGCAGGACGATGTCTACACGTTTGACGAGAACAACTTCAAGCAGCGGCACCTGTGGACCACCGACCTCACCGGCAAGACGAAGAAGATCACCGACGGCGACTGGTCGGTGAGCGGCTACGAACTGTCGAGCGACGGCAAGCGCGTGGCGATGACGCGCGTGAAGAGCCCGCTGCTCGAGTTCACGGCGACCACTGAAGTGTGGGTGATGGATGCCGCGGGCGGCAGCGAGCGGCAGCTCACCAACAATCACATTGCGGAACGGGCCGCCACGCTCTCGCCTGACGGGTCGACCTTGCTCTTCCTGGCGGACTCGAACGAGCAGTTCGAGATTTACTACAACGACAAGTTGTTCCTGATGCCGGCCGGCGGCGGCGCCGCGCACGTGCTGCTTCCCGACGTCTCGTACGAGATCGAGAACGCGGCGTGGTCCAAGGACGGCAAGAGCATCTTCTTCACCGCCAACATGGGCATCCACAACGAAGTGATGAAGGTGGATGTGGCCAGCAAGCAGGTGACGCAACTTACCAGGGGCGATCACGCGCTGGCGGGATGGTCGGTGTCGGAGGACTCGGGCCTGCAGGTGTTCACGCGCAACACGCCGCAGCGGCCGAGCGAGATCTACACGCTGCCGCTGGCGGGCGGCGAGCCGAAGCGGGTGACGTCGGTGTTCGATGACGTGGTGGCGAACTTCAAGATCGCACGCCAGGAACGCTTGACCTGGAAGGGCCAGGACGGCCAGGCCGTGGAAGGCATCCTCTATTACCCGGTCGACTACCAAGCCGGCCAGAAGTATCCGTTGATCGTGTATACCCATGGCGGTCCGGCGGCGTCGGATCGCTTCGGCTTCAGCAGCGACGTGCAGGTCTACGCGGGCAAGGGCTACGCGGTGTTGAAGCCGAATTATCGCGGCAGCACCGGCTACGGCGACGTGTTCCTGCGCGACATGATCAAGGGCTACTTCAAGCAGGCGCACCTCGACGTGATGACCGGCACCGACGCGGTGATTGCCATGGGCCTGGCCGATCCGAACAAGCTGGTGAAGATGGGCTGGAGCGCCGGCGGCCACATGACCAACAAGATCATCACCTTCACCGATCGCTTCAAGGCGGCCAGCAGCGGCGCCGGCGCGGCGAACTGGATTTCGATGTACGCGCAGAGCGATCACCGCGAGTTCCGCACGCCGTGGTTTGGCGGCACGCCGTGGGGCGCCAACGCGCCGATCGATCTCTACTGGAACAATTCGCCGCTGAAGGAGGTGTCGAAGGTGAAGACGCCGACGATCTTCCTGGTCGGCGAGCAGGACCCGCGGGTGCCGATGCCACAGTCGGTGGAAATGTACCGGGCGCTGAAATCGAATGGCGTGCCCACCCACCTCTATGTCGCGCCGCGCGAAGGGCACGGCTGGAACGAGCTGCGCCACCGCCTGTTCAAGCTCCAGATCGAGATGGAGTGGTTCGAGAAGTACATCAACAATCGCAGCTATGTGTGGGAAAAGGCGCCGGGCGACGAGAAGAAAGAGCCCGCAAAACCGACGACTTCAGCCCAGCCGTAACCAGGGCGGGCACCCCTGAGAGGGGTGCGCTTCGAGCGTGCCGCGGACCGCATATCCGACCAATCTAGTCCTATGTACGGATCGGTTGCCGTGATACCTTGCCTTGCGAAACTTTTCACAAGGTAGCTGACCCAGCTCCAGTCGGAGTACAGTGCTCCGTCTTCACGCTGGGAGTAAACAAGGGACATGTCGCAAGTATTCCCGAAGAGTGCCAACGCATGGTCCAAAGCCAGCGTGATTGCAATTGTGTTCGTCCTGCTCGGACTCGGTTGGATGGTGTTGACCATTCAACGGTCCGACTTCGTCACGCAGGCGAACGCATTTCACATGCAGCCGATTCAGTTCAGTCATCAACACCACGCGGGTGGTATCGGCATCGATTGCCGCTACTGTCACACGTCGGTTGAGGTGTCGTACTCGGCGGGGATCCCGCCGACCAAGACCTGCATCAACTGTCATTCGCAAATCTGGTCGACGAGCCCGTTCCTCGAGCCGGTGCGCGCCAGCTTCCGCGACGACAAGCCGCTCAACTGGGAGCGCGTGCACGACCTGCCCGACTTCGTCTATTTCAACCACAGCATCCACGTCAAAAAGGGTGTCGGTTGCGAGACGTGCCACGGCCGCGTCGACAAGATGCCGCTGATGATCCAGAAGTCGTCGCTGCAGATGGAGTGGTGCATCACCTGCCACCGCGATCCGTCGAAGTTCGTGCGGCCGACCGATCAGATCACGACGATGGGTTATGTGCCGGCCGTCGCGCAGGCCGAACTCGGGCCGCAACTCGTGAAGCAGTACAAGATTTCGGGCCCAGAACACATGACCAGCTGCTCCGTGTGCCACCGATGAGGGCCGCCGATAACGCGGGCCAATCCAGCGCCGCCGGCAACACCGGTGGCGCCAAGAAGCCGATGAGCGAACCGATCGACATCAACATCGTCCGCGCCCGCCTCGACGCGCCGGGTGGTCCGCAGATCTGGAAGAGCCTGGAGTCGGTCGCGGAAACGCCCGAGTTCAAGGCATACCTGCACCGCGAATTTCCGACCAACGCCGACGAATGGCTCGACCCGACCGGCCGCCGCAACTTCCTGAAGTTGATGAGCGCGTCGATGGCGCTGGCCGGCATCACTGCCTGCACGGTGCAGCCGAGAGAGCTGATCGTTCCGTACGTTCGCCAGCCGGAAGAAGAAATTCCCGGCAAGCCGCTGTTCTTCGCCACGGCGATGTCGCTTGGCGGCGTCGCCACCGGGCTCCTGGTCGAAAGCCACGAGGGGCGCCCGACCAAGGTGGAAGGCAACCCGGACCATCCCGCCAGCCGCGGCGCCACGGACCTGTTCGCGCAGGCGTCGGTGCTCACGCTGTATGACCCCGATCGCTCGCAGACGATCACGCAGCTCGGCGAGATTCGTCCCTGGAGCACGTTCGTCACGGCGACGCGCGCGGGCTTGTCGGCGCAGGCGCCCACCAAGGGCGCCGGGCTGCGCATCCTCACCGAAACGGTGAACTCGCCGTCGCTGGCGGCGCAGATTCAGCAAATCCTGGCGATGCAGCCCGCCGCGAAGTGGATCCAGTGGGAACCGATGCCGCGCGACAACGCGCGCGCCGGCGCCAAGCTGGCCTTCGGTGAATACCTCGAAGCGGTCTACGACCTGGCGAAGGCGGACGTCATCCTCTCGCTCGACGCCGACTTCCTCGCCTCCGAGGGACCGCAGAACCTCGCCAACGCGCGCCAGTACGCCTCGCGCCGCACCGTGGAAGAGGGCGCGGAGAATCTCAACCGTCTCTACGTGGTGGAACCCAATCACACGGTGACGGGCGCGCGTGCCGACAATCGCCTGGCGATCAAGGCGAGCCAGGTCGAAGCGTTCGCGCGGGCCGTGGCCGCCAAGGTGGGCGTTGCCGGCGTGTCCGGCGCCGCTCCCGGGGAATCGCAGGCGTACCTCGACGCCGTCGCCGCCGACCTCACCGCGCACAAGGGCCGCTCGGCGGTGCTCGCTGGTGATGCGCAACCGGCCGCGGTGCACGCGCTCGCCCACGCCATCAACGCCGCGCTCGGCAACCAGGGCGCCACGGTGACCTACGTGCCGACGCCCGAAGCGGTGGCCAGCGAACAGCAGGCCGGCCTTCGAGAACTGGTCAGCGACATCGAAGCGGGCCGCGTGCAGATGCTCGTCATCCTCGGCGAGTCGAACCCGGTGCTGAGCGCGCCGGCCGACTTCAAGTTTGCCGAGGCGCTGAGCAAAGTGGCGTTGCGCATGCACTCCGGCCTGTTCTTCGATGAAACCGCCACCCTCTGCCACTGGCACGTGCCGGCGGCGCACTTCCTCGAAGCCTGGAGCGACGCGCGCACCTTCGACGGCACGGTGTCGATCGTGCAGCCGCTGATTCAGCCGATGTACGCCGGCAAGTCGGCGCACGAAATCGTCGCCACGCTGTCGGATCGCCCCGAACGAAACGGGTACGACATCGTTCGCGAATACTGGTCTGCCAACACCCGGATCGTGGTGCCTCCGGTGGCAGCAGCCCCGGCGGCTCCAGGCAACCCTAAAGGGTTGCCTCCACCTGCGACGGGCGCCGCACCGGTGGTTACCGCAGGGCCGTCGGTGCCGGTGTCGCCAACCGCGTCGGACTTGTTCGAAAAGCAGTGGCGCAAGTGGCTGCACGACGGCTACATCGCCGACAGCGCGTTTGCCGTGAAGACGGCGGCGGTCGCCGCGGATCTCGCGTCAAGGCTCACCGCCGGCACCCCGGTCGACGGCGTCGAAGTGAACTTCCGCCGCGATCCGACGATCTACGACGGGCGCTTCGCCAACAACGGCTGGCTGCAGGAGCTGCCCAAGCCGATCACCAAGCTGACGTGGGACAACGGCGCGCTGCTGGCACCGTCCACCGCGGAGCGTCTCGGGGTCGCCAGCGGCGACGTGCTGGCGATCCAGCACGAGGGCCGCTCCCTGCACGTGCCGGCGTGGATCACGCCCGGCCACGCGAAGGATTCGATCACGCTGACCACCGGCTACGGCCGCACCCGGGCGGGCCGCGTCGGCAACGGCGCCGGCTTCAACACCTTTGCGCTGCGCGGCTCGACGGCGCCATGGTTTGGCGCCGCGACCGTGACCAGGACCGGCGACACCTACGACCTGGTCAGCACGCAGGACCACTGGTCGATCGACGGCCGCAATATCGTCCGCTCCACGAACCTGGCGGGCTACCAGGCCAACCCCGCGTTCGCCAGGGAGATGGAGCACGGCAAGCTCGAAGGGCGCATCTCGCTTTACGCCGACCACGAATACAAGGGCGATGCGTGGGGCATGTCGATCGATCTCAACACCTGCACCGGTTGCATGGCGTGCGTGATCGCGTGTGTCGCCGAGAACAACATTCCCGTCGTCGGCAAGATCCAGGTCAAGACCAACCGCGAGATGCACTGGTTGCGGATCGACCGCTACTTCGCCGGTCCACTCGACACGCCCGACACCTATTTCCAGCCGCTGCCGTGCCAGCAGTGCGAGAACGCGCCGTGCGAAGTGGTGTGCCCGGTCGCGGCGACGACGCACAGCGATGAAG
>JBDTMB010000050.1:0-18682 GCA_039934485.1 Vicinamibacterales bacterium | reverse complement strand
ACCACAACGTTACGATCGCGAGCCGGTCATTCCATACTGTCTCGCCGGATTGCGCTGTCGTAGGGCACCGCTTTAGCGGTGCCGAACGATGAGACGCGCGATTTCGATTCGAGGACGAGGCGAAGGCGAAATCCCGCGTGCAATCCGTCTCGCTCGGCACGATTTCGGTGACACCCGAGTCCGCGTCCCTCTTAGGAGGCCGCGCCCGGCAATTCAAGTGGGCTTCGGGATTAGCGCTTCCGCTTCTCCCGGGAGGCACTTCTTGTCGGGAGGGCACGCCTTGTCGGGAGGCGAACCTTGCTTGCCCGCCGAGGCGCGCAGGCGCGACGGCGGGTCGGGAAGTTGATACTCGTCGGGAAGTTGATACTCGTCGGGAAGTTGATACTCGTCGGGAGACGGTTCTCACGCTCGCCGGGTTCAAACACCTCCGCAAATGCAATGGCATGTTTGCTGCTAATGCGGCATGACGATCAACTCCTATCGCGACCTTGATGTGTGGATTGTTTCAATGGACTTGGTCGATCGCGTATCGGTTGCACGATTCGCTCGACTAGGCCCTCCCGACAAGGAGTGCCCTCCCGACAAGGAGTGCCCTCCCGACAAGGAGTGCCCTCCCGACAAGAGGTGGCGCCCTCCCGCCAAGAAGTGCCCTCCCGACAAGCAGTGCCCTCCCGACAAGCAGTGCCTAAGGCACGAGCCAGCCGGTGATCGGCTCGAAGCGGCCGTCCTTCAACTCGCAAATGAACCCGGCACGTTGCGCGTGGTGATTCTCCTTCGAAAAGCTGACTGGCGGGATGATGTCGCCGCTGTCCCAGTTCCGAATCGATTCCATGGCGCCGACGAAGCGGTCAGTCGTAAGCGCCTGCCCGGCGCGCTCGAGACCCTCGGCCACGAGACGACCGAAGACATAGCCGTAGAGTGAATATCGATTGAGCGGCCGTCCCGGAAAGTGCACGGCCATCAGGCGCCGGTATTCGCGCACGCCGGCGGACTGGGCCTGGTTGGGATCGGGATACAGGCAGAACCCAATCGTCCCCTCCGCCGCCCCGCCCTCGACGTTCAGGTATTGCTCGTCGGTGAGCGGCCCGGTGGCCACCATCCTCACGTCGCGCCAGCCGAGCGCGGCCTTGGCGCGCATCACCGCCTGCGCCTGCTCGGGGTAGAGGGCGAGGACCACCGCCTCTGGCCGCACCGCTCGCAACCGGCCGAGCGCGGGCGCGAGATCGCCGGGCTTGCGGTCGGTCAACCCTTCAGCGCCCACCATCTGGTAGCCGAGCGAGAGCGCGAGTTGCACGAGCCGATCGCGAAAGTAGCTGCCGTATTCGTTTTCGTCGTGCACGATCGCCAACCGCTTGAGCCCGCGGGTGGCGGCGAGGTGCTGGAACATCACGGCGGTCTCGCCTGCGTACCGAGGGAAAGACGTGAACACGTAGCGATCGGCGTCGTGGGTAAGCAGCGCCGTATGCGGAAACAGGAACGGCACTTGGCGACTCATCGCCAGCGGGGCGATGCGCACGGCGGCGGGACCGCCCATGTTGAAGAGCAGGAACACGCCGTCCTCTTCGATCAGCCGGCGCGCATTGGCGACGCCTTCGTCGATGGCCGCGCCGCCCTGGCGCGGGTAGCTGCGTTCGACCAGCCGCCGGCCATGGATGCCGCCATGGGCGTTGACCTCCGCCATCAACAGCCGCATGCCAAGGTTTTCTTCATCCGACGAAAACGAGTCGGTGGCGCCCTCGAGACCGATGAGGATCTGATCGCCCGCCACGCCCTTCGCCGGCGCCTGTCCCATCAGAGTTGGCGCGCCGATCAGGGTCGCGAGGAGGCAGCCACCGACGAGAAGCCAAGTCAGTCGCATCGAGGGTCATGGTAATGCATCTGCGGGGAGGCGCCCCGCTTCTCTCGGGAGAGCACTGCTTGTCGGGAAGGCACTGCTTGTCGGGAGGGCAATACCGGCGGGAAGTAACTGCCCATCGGGAATAATGCGTACCAGAATCACGTGTCGATCGCGATCGACAAGCAGTGCCCTCCCGACAAGAAGCTACTTCCCGACCAGAAGTGCCTCCCGAGAGTACGTATCGATGACCTGATTCAAGGCCCGCCGGCACACCGCGCAGAAGAAGTCCGTGCGCGTGAACATGATGCAGTTGGCTTCCGGCCGGTAGTAGCCCTTCGCTTCGTACCTCCCGCCTTCGTAGGCGCCGACGAGGCCTCGATACTTGGCGAACATCGCTTCGTCGCGCGCGTGCTCTTCGGCGAAGAGCGCTTCCATCTCCTGCTCGGGCCGGCCCTGCTTGCGTAGCTCGGCCCGGCGCGCCTGCGACTCGCGCGATTGCTGTTCGTAGGTCTCCTTCTCCCACCGGGTCGGGAGCGGCGTGCCCGGCTTGACCAGGTCTTTCCACTTGAGCGCGGCGGGATCGAGCAGCGCCGTGATGTTGGCCTCCCACGGTTCTTCGCGCGTCTCCGATGGCAGGTAGGCCACCGGCGAGGTGTAGTACTCGTCGGCCAGGGCCGCGAAATGGTGGGCGAACTCGTGGACGAAGACGTAGGGCGCAAAGGCATTGTCGGCGGCCACGGTGCTATAGAGACCGTAGATCCCGCCGCCGCCGTAGGTGCGTCCGTTCACCATGATTTCGACGACGTCGTAGGGAGCGTAGGACGCGAACTGGCGGAAGGCCTTGTTGTCGAACGACAGGACGTAGCGCTCCGAGCCGAACGCGTCGTAGGTGCTACCCACCGGATTGCTTTTATGAATCCCCTGCGAGGGCCGCGAGATGCCAGACTCTTTCGCCGGCGGCACCAGGCCCCAGACGTTGAAATCGTTGCGGCGTTCCTTGAACGGCGAGGTGCCAAACAGCACGGTGAGGAGCTTGCGCGAGTCGGCCTCGAACTTAGGACGCTCGGCGGCGGTGTAGCCGTCGCCCAGCAGCAGGATGTCCACTTTCGCCGCAGGGTCGCCGTGCTTTTCGAATGCAATCACGGCGCCCGGCGACGGCTCGGGAGCGGCGGTGTTGACGAACATGTCCTTGGGATCGACGGCCACGGTCCACAGGTCGCGCCATCGGTCGCCGGATTCGCGCTTGCGGATGGTGACGGTGACCTGCGCCGCCGGCAGCGGGAAGCGCACCGATTCGTGGAAGGTGCGCGTCTGGGTCCGGGCTTCCTCGGTGGTCACCCACTCGTCGTAAATCGACCCGAACCCGTGCGAATAGCGCAGCTCTTTCGTCGCTGCGTCGCGCAC
The DNA here is from genome assembly GCA_039934485.1 of Vicinamibacterales bacterium. GTDB lineage: Bacteria > Acidobacteriota > Vicinamibacteria > Vicinamibacterales > UBA2999 > 12-FULL-67-14b. Next base: position 15,441 of record JBDTMB010000050.1, on the reverse strand, counting down.
GTCGAAGCCGTAGGCGCCGTAGCCGAGCGGATCGGCCCGGCGGCCCGCATAGCCCGACCACGTCGACGGCTCGACCACCGCTTCATCAAGCGAGAAGAGTTCCAGCTTCGTGTTGCCGGTGTGGAAGTAATCCAGCCGCATCGTCCGAACGGCAGGCTGGGCCTGCGATGAGAGGGCAACGACAACCGCGACGGCGAAGGCAAGGCGCATGCGCGAAATGCTAGCGGAATTTGATCCCGACCAGGATCAATTCCCGACCAGCGGTTCCTCCCGACAAGCAACGCCCTCCCGACAAGAAGCAGCTCCCGGGAGTTACGGCGCGAGGGCCCACGCCGTGAGCGTCGTGCCCGACGGGACCAGCAGATGCTGCCGGCCATCGATCATGTAGGTCGTCGGCGAGGTGCCATACAACTGCGCGCCCATCTGGTAATGCCAGAGGAACTTGCCGTTGCGCGAGTCGAGCGCGATCAGGTTGCCGTCGGCGTCGCCGCTGAACAGCAGCCCCGATGCGGTGGTCAGGATCCCGGCCGTTGACGGCGACAGGAACTTGTATTCCCACTTCCGCTCACCGGTCGCCGGATCGATGGCCCGCACCGCACCGTAGGCGGGACTCTCCGACGGCTTCACCCGCTGCCCCGCGCCGCCGGTGAACCGCTCGCCCGGGGTGAAATCCGGTTTCCATGCATAGAAGGTCATGCAGACCTCGCGCGCGCTGACGAAGAAGGTCCGCGTCGCCGGATCAAAACTCGGAGGCCAGAAGTTGGTGCCGCCCGTCAGGTCCGGACACGTGACCTCACCCTTCTCATCCGGCACATGGCCGGGGAGCAAGACCGGGCGTCCGTCGGCGTCAATCTCTTTCGCCCAGGTCGTCGTCACGAACGGCTTGCCCACAATCAATGCGCCCGTGGTGCGATCGAGCGTGTAGTAAAAGCCGTTGCGGTTCGCGAACATGACGACCTTGCGCGTCTGCCCGCCGATCGGCAGGTCCGCGAGGATCGGGACTTCGGTGGCATCCCAGTCGTGCAGGTCGTGAGGCGTGAACTGGTAGTGCCAGCGGAGCTTGCCGGTGTCGGCGTCGAGCGCCACCAGCGAGTTACTGTACAGGTTGTCGCCCTTCCGGCTCTCGCTGTGGTAGTCAGGGCCGGGATTGCCGATGCCGTACATCAGCAGATTCTGCTCGGCATCGTAGGCGCCGGTCACCCACACGCTCGCGCCGCCGGTCTTCCACGAATCACCCGCCCACGTGTTGTTGCCGGGCTCGCCGGGTCCCGGCACGGTGTAGAAGCGCCACGCCCGCTTGCCCGTGTCCGCCGCGTACGCATCGATGAACGCCCGGATGCCGTACTCCCCACCGGCGACGCCGACGATGACCTTGTCCTTGACGACGAGGGGCGCAATCGTCGAGGCGTGCCCGACCTTGTAGTCTTCCATGATCGCGTCCCACACCATCGCGCCGGTCTTGACGTCGAGCGCAATCAGGTGCGCATCGAGCGTGGTCATGAACAACTTGTCGCCGAGCACCGCGAAGCCGCGATTGACGAGGCCGCAACACGCGGTCAGGTTCGGCGGCAGCTCGCGGCGGTAACGCCAGATCTGCCGGCCCGTGCGGGCGTCGATCGCCCACGCCACGTTCTGCGGCCCGGTGACGTAGAGGACGTTGTCTCGCATCAATGACGTGGTTTCGAAATTGCCCAGGGTGCTGGTCTGGAACGTCCACAGCGGCACCAGGCGCGTGACGTTGTCCGGCGCGATCTGCGTGAGCGGGCTGTGCCGATGGTTGGCATAGTTGCCGCCAAACGTCAGCCAGCGCGAGCCGTCGGCCGGGAGGCCGGCCGAGATCTCCTGGGCGGTGACCAGCGGCGGCGGTGGCTGTTGACCGATCACCACGACTGAGCCAACGCCGAGCAGGACCAGAACAGTCGCGGACTGGAGGATGCGCATAGGAGGCCTTATTGCTTCACCGTCGGGTCGAACCCGCGAAGCGTCTGCAGGTAGCGGAGGAGATCGTCGAGGTCGCTGTCGCTCAAGCGATCGGGGCCGAAGAGTGGCATCGCCGATTTCTTGCCGTTCACGACGGCCTTCATCTTGTCTTTCTCGTATCCCTGGATGCGCTCTTTGGCGTCCATGATCTGGACCGAAAACAGGTCCTCGTTCTTCTTCACGCCTTGAATGGGGGCGCCGTCTGTCGGCGTCACCGTCACCGGCTCGTAGCCGGCGCGAAAGTCCTCCGTGCCCCGCCGAATGCGAACCAACAGCACCTCGCGCGAGCGCGCCGAGCCGATGCGCGACAGGTCGGGGCCGAGGCGCCCGCCCTTCGAGTTCACGCGATGGCAGCCGGCGCAGTTGGCGGCGAAGAGGCGCGCGCCTTTCCCGGCGTCGCCACGCGGCGGATCGGTGGGCGCGGGCGCCGACAGCGTCCGCAAGTACGCCAGCATCTGCCACACGTCGCGGTCGGACGTTCGCGGCGCCGGGAACGCCGGCATCTCGGAGTTGGGCACCCCGGCGCGAATCGTCCTGAACAGCCCCTCGTCGGTGCGGCCAGAACTCCAAATCTGCGTGATATCCGGCCCGCGGACCCCGCGGGCGTCGGTGCCATGGCAATCGGCACAGCGCTGCCGAAACCCGCCCATGCCGGCGAGGATGGCCTCCGGGTCGCCTTCCAGGGGATTCTTCGCTGGCGCATTCTGCGCGGTCACGCTCACTACGGCAGCCGCGCAGATCACCGTCACGATCACAAGCCCGCGCGTCCACGGCATATGCCTCAGCCTCCCGCCAAGGTCTTATACACCCGTACAGCCATTGATTGCTTGCCGAAGAGAACTAGCTCGGGACGAGAGGTTCCTCCCGACGAGAATCACCTCCCGACGAGAGGTTCCTCCCGATGAGCATCACCTCCCGAGAGCCGTTGTACCAGGACCTTGTCGATGCGGCGGCCGTCCATGTCGACCACTTCAAACCGGATGCCGTTCCACTCGAACCGATCCGCGGCTTTCGGCACCCGCCCAAGCCGCGCCATCACGAACCCGCCGATGGTGTGGTACGTGCCGGCCTCGTCTTCGGGCAGCGATTCGATCTCGAAGTGCTTGGTCATCTCGTCGATCGACGCCGAGCCCTCAACCAGCCATGAGCCGTCGGCGCGCGCCACGAACGCGCCCTGCGCTTCGCTGGCGTCGCCGGGCAGGTCGCCGACGATCGCCGTCAGCAGGTCGGTGACCGTCACGAGTCCTTCCACCGCCCCGTATTCGTCCATCACGAGCGCCACGTGCTTGTGCGAGCGGCGGAACGATTCGAGCAGCTGCACCGCCGGCATCGAGTCGGGGACAAACAGCGCTTCCTTGGTCAGCGCGCGCAGCACGATCGGCTGGTCCTTGAAGGCGTGCGGCAACAGATCTGCGGAGCGGACGATGCCGACGACGTTATCGAGGCCGCCGTGGCAGAGCACGAACTGCGTGTGCGAGTGCGAGGCGAGGAAGTCGCGCAGCTGGTCTTCGGTGGCGTCGACGTCGATCCATTCGATGTCGGGCCGTGGCGTCATGATCGCCGCCACCCGCAGGTCGCCCAGCTGGAACACGCGCTGGACGATGTCGCCTTCGGCTTCCTCGATCGCGCCGGTCTCGGCACCCTGCGTGATGAGCGCGCGGATCTCGTCGGCCGTCAGGTTCGGCTCGGCGTTGCCCTTGATCCCGAAAATCCGCAGGATGGCATTGGTGGTCGTCGTCAGCACCAGGACGCCGGGTCCGGCAAGACGCGACAGCCACAGCATGGGTCGCGCCACCCACGCCGCGATCGTCTCCGGATGGTTGAGCGCGATGCGCTTGGGGACCAGCTCGCCGACCAGCGTGAGGAACGTGATCGCGACCACGACGACGCCGAGCGCGATGCCCTCGGCATAGCGCGCCAGCTGCGGCACCGTCGCGATCGGGCCAACCAGGTGCGACGCGATGGTGGCGCCGCCGTAGGCCCCGGCAAAGGTGCCGATGGTGGTGATGCCCACCTGCACGGTCGACAGGAACTGGTTGGGATCCTTCGCCAGCCCAAGGGCGGTCCTGGCCCGCTCGTCGCCATCCTCCGCTCGTTGCTGAAGGCGGACCTTTCTCGACGCCACGAGCGCCATCTCGGACATGGCAAACAGCCCGTTGGCGACGATGAGCAGGAAGATGATAAGGAGTTCGGTGCCGATGATGAATTGTACACGGCCGCTCGGACCCGGCAACCGGCCGCTCGAGCTTCCCCGCTGAACGCCGTCCCAAAGGGGCCGTATAGTCAGGTATCTCATGCTGACGCTGACCAACGTTCGAAAAGCCTTCGGCCCCATCGTCGCGGTGGACGGCCTGAGCCTGGCCGTGAAGCGCGGCGAGGTGTTCGGGCTGCTCGGCCCGAACGGGGCCGGCAAGAGCACCACGGTCAGCCTGTCGGTGGGCCTGCTGGCCCCCGATTCGGGCCAGGTCGCCATCGAGGGCCTCGGCAATCCCGCGCAGCCGGCGGTGCGGGCGCGCATCGGGGTCGCGCCGCAAACGCTCTCCTTATACGACCTGCTGACCGCGGAGGAAAACCTCCGCTTCTTCGGCGAAGTCTACGGCGTGACCGGCGCGGCGCTCGCCGCGCGCGTGGCGTGGTGCCTGCACTTTGTCGAGCTCACCGATCGCAAGGGGGATCGCGTGGGCACCTACTCGGGCGGCATGAAGCGGCGCCTCAACCTGGCCGCCGCGCTGGTCCACGACCCCGACCTGCTCCTGCTCGACGAGCCCACGGTCGGCGTCGACCCGCAGTCGCGCAACAAGATCTTCGAGAACATCGAGGCGCTGCGCCGCGAGGGCAAGACCGTGATCTACACCACGCACTACATGGAGGAGGCCGAGCGCCTCTGCGATCGCATCGCCATCGTCGACGCCGGCAAGCTCCTGGCGCTTGGCACCTTGAAGGAGTTGATCGCCGAACACGGCGGGCCACCCACCCTGATGGTGCAGACCGCCGGCGGCGAGCGGCGCGTGCAGACGCCGGATCCACTGGCGGAACTCAACCGGGTTGCGGCCCAGACGGCGATCGAACGATTCCAGATGGAACGGCCCACGCTCGAGCAAGTATTCCTCCGACTCACCGGCCGCAGCCTGAGGGACTAAGCCATGGCAGCCATCATCGCGCTCGCACTCAAGGACCTCCGCCTCATGCCCCGCAATCGCGCCGGCATGTTCTTCACCTTTGTCTGGCCGCTCATCATCACGGTGTTGTTCGGCTTCGCGTTTGGCGGCAGCAACTCGGCGCAGGGCAAGCCGGCGCTGATCGTCGTCGACGAAGACGCCACCGACCAGTCGCGGGCGTTCGCGAAGCGGCTCGAGGGGTCGTTCGAGCTGACGGCGATGGGCGCGGCCGACGCGGCGAACGCCGTGCGCCTCGGCCAGAAGCCGGCCTACATCGTCATCAAGCCGGGCTTCGCGGTGGCGTCGGAGCGGATGTTCTACGGCGCGCCCAAGGAGGTCGAGCTCGGCGTCGATCCCGCGCGCCAGGCGGAAGCCGGCATGATCGAAGGGCTGCTGATGAAGCACGCCGCCGAAGACATGCAGAAGATGTTCAACGATCCGGCCGCGTCCACGCGGATGGTCGACAAGGCGCTGGCCGACATGCAGGGCGCTGCCGGCGCCGGCACCGCGCCGGTGGCGAAGTTCCTCGGCGAGCTGAAGTCGTTTGTCAACAATCCGGCGGCGCAGGCCGGTCCCGGCAGCGGCGCCGCCGAATGGCAGCCGCTCAAGGTCACCAAGAAGGACGTCGCGCGCGAGCGGCGGGGCCCCGACAACGCGTTCGAGGTGACGTTTCCGCAGGGTGTGATCTGGGGCCTCATCGGCTGCGTGATGACGTTCGGCATCAGCCTGGTCACCGAGCGCACGCACGGCACGCTGGTGCGGCTGCGCATGGCGCCGCTGTCGCGCGCGCAGATCCTCGGCGGCAAGGCCCTCGCCTGCTTCACCTGCATCGTCATCGTCCAGGTGATGCTGTTCATCGTCGCCACCGTGATGGGGGTGCGGTGGACGTCGATTCCGCTGGTCATCCTCGCCGGCCTGTCGGCGTCGGTGTGCTTTGTCGGGTTCATGATGCTGATTGCGAGCCTGGGCAAGACGGAACAATCCGCGTCCGGTGCGGCGTGGGCGATCCTGATGCCGCTGTCGATGTTCGGCGGCGCGATGGTGCCGCAGTTCGTGATGCCGGCCTGGATGCAGGCGGTTGGCATGATCAGCCCCATCAAGTGGGCCATCCTCGCGATTGAAGGCGGCGTGTGGCGCGGCTTCACGCTCGCCGAGATGGCCTTGCCGTGCACGATTCTCGTCTCCGTCGGCATCGCCTGCTTCGCGGTCGGGACGAGAGGACTCAAAGAGGCGTAACCGCGCAGGAATCCATCGTGGGTATACTCGGCAGATGCGCAAGTCCACACTCGCGTGCCTGCTCGTGGTCGCGGCGATCGCTGGTTCCAGCGCGCAAACCAAGGCGGGCCTGGCCTCCGCCGATCTCTACAAGCTCCAATCGGTCGGTGACGTGCAACTCTCGCCGGACGGCACCCGCGCGGCGTATTCGATCACGCACAACGAGCGGCCGGGACGTCCCTACAGCGACACCTGGATCAAGGACCTCGCCACCGGCAAGGTGACCAAGCTCAATGGCGGATCGGGGCCGCGCTGGTCGCGTGATGGCCATTGGGTGGCGTATCTCGGCCGCATCGAGGAAGGCGCGGGCCTGATCGTCTCGGATAAGAACGGTGAGGGCGAACGGCTGGTCGCGTCCATCGACGGCACCAATCACCCGCTGCCGACCTCCGGAGAGAGCGTGGCGTGGTCGCCCGACGGACGATCCCTCGCATTTGTGTCGTCGGCGCCTGGCCCCGAAACCGACGACGCCAACGGCGATCCGATGGTCATCACCCGCTACCTGTACAAGCCGACCGCCACCGAGGGGCTGACGCGCTTCAACGACAACAAGCGGCTGCACCTCTACACGGTCGATGTCGGCACGCGGCAGGTGCGGCAGCTCACCACCGGCAACTTCTACGAACACTCGATCGACTGGTCGCCCGGGGGCGAAGAGATCGTGTTCGTCTCCAACCACGAGGCCAACGCCGACAAGACCTTCAACTACGACATGTTCGCCGTTCGCGTGAAGGACGCGGCGGTCCGCCGCCTCACCAACACCAAGGCCGCCGAGTACGTGCCGGTGTGGTCGCCGGACGGCACGCGCCTCGCGTTCAGCGCCACCAAGCGCGACCTGACCTCGTCGGAGACGACGATGGAGGACACGCATGTGTGGGTGATGAACGCAGATGGATCGAACCGCGTCGAGATCGGCGCGGGCATCGACAACCGGCAGGGCGTGCCGCAGTGGTCGCCGGATGGAAAGTATGTCTACTTCTCCGTCCAGGAGCGCGGCTCGACGAAGTTGATGAGAATCGGATGGAGGGCGGGGGCTTCAGCCCCCGCCACGGCGACGGCGAAAGCCGGGGCCCTCCAGCCCGGACCGCCCGAGACCGTGGTCGCGATGCCCGGCAACCTTGGCTCGTGGTCCCTGGCGAAAAACCTCGTCGCTTTCTCGTTCACCAAACCGGACCGGCCGGCAGAATTGTTTCTGGGCGATGGCGCCGCCGAACCGAAACCGGTGACGACGCTCAACCAAACGTTCCTGGCGACAAGGTCCATCGCGGCCGTCGAGGCGTTCACGTTCAAGAGTTTCGATGGCACCGACATCGAAGCGTTCCTGACCATGCCGGTGGGTTGGAGGGCGGGGGCTTTAGCCCCCGCCGGGCAACGTCCACTGATCGTCATGATGCACGGCGGCCCGCACGGCCAACAGGGTCCCGCCTTCAACGCCAAGGCGCAGGTGTATGCCGGCCTCGGCTGGGCGACGCTGATGGTGAACTATCGTGGCTCCACCGGTTATGGGCAAAAGCTCACGGACCTGATTTTCAAGGATCAGAACGGCGGCGAGGCCAAGGACGTGCTCGCCGGCGTGGACGCGGCGCTGGCGAAGTATGCGTGGCTCGACGGCAACCGCATGGGCGTCGAAGGCGGCAGCTACGGCGGGCAGCTCGCCAACTGGCTGGTCACGCAGACCACGCGGTTCAAGGCGTCGGTGCCCGGGTGGGGCATCTCGAACCTGGTGACGCAGAACTACCTGTCCTACTACCACGACTATCTCGCGGTCGAGTACGGAGCGTTCCCGCACGAGCAGGGCGTAATCGATCAACTGTGGGAGCGGTCGGCCATCCGCTACGCGAACAAGGTCAAGACGCCGACGTTGTTCCTGCACGGCGAAAACGACAACGACGTGCCGATTGCCGAGGCCGAGCAGTTCTTCATCGCCCTGAAGGATGTCGGCGTGGACACCGTGATGGTGCGCTACCCGCGCGAAGGGCACGGCCTGCGGGAAACCAAACACGTCGTCGACGCGCTGGATCGCTCGATCGCCTGGTACCGAAAGTACTTTAAATAACCCTGATCCCTGATCCCTGATCCCTGATCCCTGATCCCTGATCCCTGATCCCTGATTCCTATGTTCAAGCGCAAGACTGAAGGCTCCGTCATCTGCACATCGTGTGGCGTGCTGGTGGGCGTCAACGACGAGAAGTGCTACAACTGCGGCCGCCGCAACCCCGGGTTGTGGGGGTTCGGGCCGGCGTTGCGCAGTCTCGGCACCGACTTCGGCTTCGTGCCGCTCGTCACCGGCGGCACCATCATCCTCTATGCGTTGTCGCTGATCCTGTCGCGCGACGGCATCCAGGTGATGCTGTCGCCGTCAACGCAGATGCTGATCCTGCTCGGCGCCAGCGGCGCGCTGCCGGTGGTGGGGCTCGGCCACTGGTGGACGCTGCTCTCCGCGGGATGGCTGCACGGCGGCGTGCTGCACATCCTCTTCAACGTGATGTGGATCCGTCAGCTCACGCCGGAGATCGCCAACCTGTATGGCGCCGGGCGGATGATCATCATCTACACGCTGTCGGGTGTCGCCGGGTTCGCGTTGAGCACGGGGTTGTATCTCCTGCCGGTGCATCTGCCGTTCTTCGGCGGCGCCAACATCACCGTCGGCGCCTCGGCGGCGATCTTCGGATTGCTGGGGGCGCTCGTCTACTACGGGCGGCGCACCGGCAGCAGCCACATCGGCCAGGCCGGCTTGCAGTATGCGCTGATTGCCGGCGTGATGGGTTTCATCGTTCCCGGCGTGGACAACAGCGCGCACCTTGGTGGATTCGCGGGCGGCTACCTGATTTCACGAATCCTCGACCCGCTCAAACCCGAACGCATCGATCATCTCGCCATCGCGGTGCTCTGCCTGGTGGCGACCTTTATCGCGATCATCGCCTCCGTGGTCACGACGCTTCGTTACTTCATCTAGGGTCTGGCACCTTAACATCGATTTTGCGGCAGTCCTTGCAACTCGACGCCTCGTCGTGTTCGCATTTTCTGCGTGCGCATGCACAGGTGGAATAAACTGCGCGGTTTTCGATGTTAAGGTGCCAGACCCTACTGGGACTTCATCCAGTTGGATACGGCGTCCGCGAGATTGAAGTGGCGTTGCGCCCGCAATCGGACACTTCACGCAACCGCGGGACGAGCGCACTTCGCTCGGTGACGGGCGCCATTCAACCGTCACTGGTCGCACCGCCATCCAGTCATTCGTCCCGCCCAACCCGGGCACCGTCCTTGCTCTCCAGCCGCCCTGGAGGTTAGTGAACATGAAACGTTGGATCAACGTTGTTTGGGCGCTTCTTGCCGTGCTGGCAGTGGCGGCACCAGCCCTTGCGCAAGGCGGCGGCGCCAGTTCCACCGGCAGCATCAGCGGTGAAGTCAAAGACGCACAGGGCGGCATCCTGCCCGGCGTCACGGTCACGGCCACCTCGCCCGCGGCGATCGGCGTGCAGACCGCCGTGACCAGCGAAGCCGGCATCTACCGGTTCCCGTCCGTGCCCCCGGGCGAATACAAGATCGTGTTCGAGCTGGCCGGCTTCCAGACCTTCACGCGCGACGGCGTGCGCGTCACGCTCGGCTTCAACTCCGCCGTCAACGTCACGCTCGGCGTGGCGACCCTGCAGGAAACGGTCACCGTCTCGGGCCAGTCGCCCACCATCGACACCACGGCCACCCGCATCCAGACCAACTACGACCAGGAACGTCTCGCCTCGATCCCGAACGCGCGCGACATGTGGTCGCTGCTCGCGACGACCCCGTCGGTGACGCTCAACCGCGTCGACGTCGGCGGCAGCACGATGGGCACGCAGACCACCTACTTCGCATACGGCTACTCGGGCCAGAACCGCCCGCTGATCGAAGGCATCAACACCACCGAGGGCACCTCAGCCGCCGGCTTTTATCTCGACTACGGCTCCTTCGAGGAGGTGTTCATCGGCGCCGCCGGCAACACCGCCGAGATGCCGAACCCTGGCGTGCTGACGCAGTTTGTCAGCAAGAGCGGCGGCAACACGCCGTCGGTGGGCTTGTACTACGACTATGAGAACGACACGTTCCAAAGCCGCAACCTCGCCGCCGACCAGGTCATCCCGGCCGCGGGCGCGACGATCCGGACCGATGGCAACCGCCTCACCAGCTACAAGAATCTCAACCTCACCGCGGGTGGGCCCGGCATCAAGGACAAGCTGTGGGGCTTTTACGCCTACCTGAACCAAAGCAACTCGGTCGCCGCACCGGCCGCCGGCTCGATTCTCGACGGCACGCCCTTCGATACCAAGCTGTTCAACCACACCGGCAAGGCCACCTACCAGTTGAACCAGGCCAACAAGTTTGTCGGCTACCTGCAGTACGGCACCAAGCAGCAGCCCCACCGCACCGACAGCAGCAACAAGCTCGGCGCGCCGGTGCACATCTCCGCGGACTCCACGGTGCTGCAGAACTCCCCAAGCTGGGTCTACAAGGGTGAATGGAACGGCACGCTCGGCCAGAATGCGTTCGCCGAATTCCGGGCCGGCCAGTTCGGCTACAACTTCGGCCTCGACAGCAACACCACCGCCACGCGCTACGAATCGATCAGCACCAACCAGATCCTCGGCGGCGGCCGCTCGTGGCTCAACAAGCGGCGCCGCAACCAGTACACCGGAGCGGTCAGCCTCTTCAGGGACAAGCTGGCCGGCGGCTCGCACACCTTCAAGGCCGGCGGCGAGTACCTCGACGAGTCCGGCAACATCCTCTGGAACTCGGGCTACGCCGACAGCGTGATCCATTTCGTCAACGGCGACCTCACCGGGCCGCTCGCGGCCACCACGCCGAGCCAGGTGCGCCTCTACGTGTCGGGCACGAGCTCGCAGAACGCGCTGGCGACCACGAGCTTCTTCGGCACCGACACGTGGACCATCAACAAACTCACCCTGAACCTGGGGGTGCGCTTCGATCGGTATCGCGTATGGTTGCCCGAGCAGACCATTCCCGTAGCGCGCTTCAATCCAGTTGCGCTCACCTTCCCCGAGATCGCCAACGTCACCACCTTCAACCACATCGTCCCGCGCCTTGGCGCGACCTACGACCTCAAGGGCGATGCGAAGACGGTCCTGAAGGCCAACTGGGGGCGCTTTTACTTCAACCCCGGCGTGAACCTGGCCGACGCGATCAACCCGAACACCAGCAACCAGTACAGCGATTACCTCTGGAACGACATCAACGGCGATCGCGTGTATCAGCCGGGTGAAGAGGGCGTGCTGCAGCAGAAGTTCGGCGGCGTCGCCAACGCTTCGAACGATCCGAACCTCAAGAACTCCTACACCGATGAAAGCTCGGTCTTCGTCGAGCACGCGGTGCTCGCCGACCTCGGCATCCGCGTCGGCTACGTCTACAAGAAGGACCACGACGGCTGGCAGCAGATGAACGTGCTGCGGCCGGTGTCGGCGTATAACGTCCCGGTGGTCATCCGCGATTCCGGCCCCGACGGCGTGCTCGGCAGCGCCGACGATGGCGCCAACATCAACGGGTTCAACCTGGACGACACCAGCCGCGGCTCCAACCTGGTCGCCCAGAACGTCGATGGCTACGAGGGTGACTACAAGACGCTGGAGTTCTCCGCCAACAAGCGCTACACGCAGCGCTGGTCGATGAACGCGTCCTACTCGTACACCTGGACCGCGGAGTACGGCAACCTCTACTTCAACAACCGCTTCGGCACCGCGCAGGGCAACTTCTCGCTCTTCGGGAGTTTCCCGACAACGCCGAACGAGAAGACGTTCAACGAGTTCTCGAGCTGGAACGCCAAGGTCAGCGGCACGGTGGACGCCGGCTGGGGCCTGCGCGTGACGCCGGTGCTCAAGATGCAGAGCGGCGCGGCCTACGGCCGCACCATCGCCTCGACGATGAACTACGGCTCGCAGGTGATCCTGGTGGAACCGATCGGCACGCGCCGCCAGGCGGCGGTCAACGTGCTCGACTTCCGCGTCGAGAAGCAGCTGCGCTTTGCGCAGAAGGCCAGGCTCGGCTTGTTCTTCGACCTCTTCAACGCCATGAACTCGAACACGGCGATCAACATCAACTGGCGAAGTGGCGCGGCGTTCGAAAAGGCGACGACGGTGCTGCCGCCACGCATCGCCAAGTTCGGCGTGAAGTTCGATTGGTAGGGCCGGCCTTCGGCCGGTGGGACCGCGCCTGACGGCGCGGTAGGACTCGCGTCGCTCGTGTGGCGCCTTCGCCCCGGCGACCCTGAGCGAAGTCGAACGGCGTGGGGCTTCGGTCGATTCACACTTCCGCCGGAGCCCCCATCTCTTAAGAAGGCAAAAGGCAGAAGGCGAAAGGCAAAGCCTACTGCTTGCCAGGGAATCCGCAAACTTGTGCCTTCTGCCTTCGGCCTTTTGCCTTCTGCGTGGCAGCCTGCCTCAGGCTGCTCCAGTGGCGACAGTAGTCTGCCCGCATGCGGAATGGTGTGGGCGGCCCGATCTGGCTTCGACATCGGATCGCCTTGAATGCTCGGACAGTGACGGGGGCGGTCTCATCTTGCGGGCGCCAGCTGAACTGGCCCAGCTCTTGCTCAACCCAGCTCGCGAGCGACGTGTGCCCTTCCAGACCCGGCGTGACACAGAGAACCCAGGCGGCCAGCATCTCGGCAGGCACCAGCCATGGCGATGACCAACCGCGGCCGGCGCCAAGGCGATAAAGCCGATAGCGACGGGCAGGCCCCGCTGTCAACGACCACGCTCGCAAAACGAATTGGCATGAGCCCGAGTTTTGTCCGGATGGAAATCAGGCTGGGGGAAATACGCGCCGTCCGTGTCGGTCATGGCCGGCGATGCGTCTATCGCATCCCGTTCGGCGAGGCGATGCGGTACATGAAGCAAATCGGGTTGCTCTAGTCCCCCTCGCGCATGACGCGTGCGATGCGCACGATGCGCACGATGCGCACGATGCGCACGAACGCAAACAGATCAGCCGATTCCCGCGATGTTTGTGCTCGATTGCACACCCCCGTCGTCATCCTGCTGACTACCCTGCCAAGTGGACGAGGTGAGGTACCCCCCTCGGCGCCCGCAGCCACTCACACTCGATGCACCCACCGCGGGCCCTACCTAGTGTTGTACGCACGTACTAACTCGAACACACACCCAGCCGCCTAATCAAGTCGGGAAAGTAAGTAGGGAGACAGTATGAAGAATCAGTTCGTTCACACACAGGCGCCAAGAGGGTCGTTTGCAAGGCTTGCCCCCGTTGCCTTGCTGACCGCCTTCTTCGCCGCGGCCCCATTCCACGTCGCGTTGGCGCAAGTCGCACCAACACTGAATAGCGCCCAGAGTTTCGCAGTACTGGCTGGCACGCCGAATGTGACCAATACCGGCCCGACCGTCATCACCGGAGACTTGGGTATCCACCCGGCCTTGGCCGTCACCGGGTTCCCTCCTGGAACCGTCGCAGGGGCGATCCATGCCGCTGATGCGGTGGCGCTTCAGGCCAAGGCTGACCTCGTCAGTGCGTATGACGCACTGGACAGCCAGGGGTGCAATCAGACCTTTCCCAATGCTGCTGATCTCGTCGGACTGACGCTCGGGCCCGGCGTCTACTGTTCGGCGTCCTCGCTCTTCCTGTCGGGAACACTGACGCTCGACGCGCAGTTCAACCCCAACGCGGTCTGGGTGTTCAAGACAGGCAGCACCCTCATCACGGCCAGCAACTCGACCGTGCTGGTCATCAATGACGGTCAATACTGCAACGTCTTCTGGGAGGTCGGCAGCTCCGCGACTCTTGGTACCACCACGACGTTCATCGGCAATATTCTCGCGCTCACGAGCATCAGCCTCAATACCGGCGCGAAGGTGTCCGGCAGGGTCCTCGCGAGAAATGGCGCCGTGACGATGGATACCAACACGGTCGCCATTACCGCCTGCGCCGTGCCGCCGGCCGGTCCCATCCCGCCCACGGTCGGCAAGGACTTTGGCCCGGCCGTCATCGACGCGGGCGGCACATCGATCCTCACCATTACCTTGAGCAACCCCGACACGACGGACGCCGCCATCACGTCGCTCACCGACTCCTTGCCGGTTGGCGTGTTGATCGGCGGTTCTCCCGTCACCACGTGCCCCGGCGGTTCGGTCAGCGCTGACACCTCGTCGGTGACGCTGACGGGAGGCTCGATCCCAGCCCACGGCTCCTGCACGGTGACGGTACCGGTGACCTCGTCCATCGGAGGCCTTCACACCAATACGCTGGGCATCGGCGCCCTGCTGACCAGCAACGGCCCCAACGCCGCTCCCGCCGTCGCGACCCTGAACGTCGTCGTACCGAACTCGCCGCCGACGCTCGTCAAGGCCTTCAGCCCCGGCACCATCAACGCCGGCGGGGTCTCGACTCTCACCATTACGTTGAGCAACCCCAACAGCCTGCCCGCCACGCTGACCACGCCGCTCATCGACACACTGCCCGCCGGGGTCGTGATCGCGAGCCCGTCCGGTGCCGATACCACCTGTTCGGGCACCGGCGCGGTGGTGGCTCCCGTCGGTGGAAGCACGGTCACCTTGCCTGGAACCAGATCGATCCCGGCCAACGGCTCCTGCACGGTGACAGTCAACGTGACCGCGCCGGTCGCAGGCAATTTCGTCAACGCGCTGAGTCTGGGGAACAACCCCCCGGCCGTGGCGACCCTGGTGGTCGTCCCCGTGATCTCCCCACCGCCGGGCAACACGCCCGGCCTGTCCCTGAGCAAGACGGCGAATCCGACGACGTACACGTCCGTGGGCCAGGTGATTGTCTACACCTATGTCCTGAAGAACATCTCGCTCCACTATGACCAAATCATCTGCTCCCGGCAAGATCATATTATTCGGCGAACATGCCGTTGTCTACGGACTTCCCGCGCTGGCTGTGCCCGTCACACAAGTGCATGCGGATGTTGAAGTCTGGGACTCTGACTCCGCAGGCATCTGGATAGACGCCCCGGACATCAATCTTCACGCGGAACTGAACACGCTTCCCTCCGACCATCCGCTTG
>JBDTMB010000049.1:0-19099 GCA_039934485.1 Vicinamibacterales bacterium | reverse complement strand
CGCAGCAGGAGGTTGCCGGCGTTGACCTGGCGCTCGCTGCGCTTGTCGTAGGTGGTTGGGATCTCCGATAACAGCACGACGTTGGCCACCGCCTTCGCCGTGCCGTAGCCGACCAAGGCCTTGCTGCCTTCGGCAATGACCGCCTTGTGAAAGTCGATCGCTTCCTGCAGGTCTCGTTGCACCTACTTCTGCCCTGCCTGGATCTGCCTGGCCACTTTCTCGACCTCAGCCATCACGCGCAGCAGGTTGCCGCTCCACAGCTTGCCGATTTGCTCCTCGGTGTAGCCGCGCCGCACGAGCTCGAGGGTCACGTTGAAGGTTTCGTCGGCGCCGTTCCAGCCGGTGACGCCGCCGCCGCCGTCGAAGTCCGACGAGATGCCGACGTGGTCGATGCCGATCTTCTTGACGATGTAGTCGATGTGATTGACGAAGTCGCTCACGGTGGCGCGCGGGTCGCCTGGCGTCTTCTTGTCGATCTCGGCCATCCGCGCGTCGTATTTGGCGCGTTGATCGGCCGCGAGCGCGTTGAGGCCGCCGCGGCCGCCGCCCCCGCCGCGCCCGCCGCGCGCCGGCACGCCGAACTCCTTGCGCAGCGCCGCCATCGCCGCGGCGCGCTCCGGCGAATCCGGCTTGGCCACCTTCACGTAGCTCGCAAACGCCACCGTCTGGATCACACCGCCGTTCTTCTGCAACGCCAGCAACTGCTCGTCGTCCATGTTGCGGCTGACATCGGCGAGGGCGCGCGCGGCGGAATGGGACGCAATCACCGGCGCCTTCGACAGCGCGATCGCCTGCAGGTTCGCCTGCTTCGACGGGTGGGACAGGTCGACCATGATCCCCCACTTGTTCATCTCGGCGATGACCTGCTTGCCGAGCTCGCTCAGGCCGTGGTGCAGCCACACGCCGTCGCGTTCGCCGGTATTGGAATCGGCGAACTGGCTGTGGCCGTTGTGCGCCAGCGACATGTAGCGGCCGCCGCGGTCGTGGAACTCCTTGATGCGCTTGAGGTCGGTGCCAAGCGAGTAGGCGTTCTCGATCCCGATGAGCGCCACCTTCTTCCCCGACTTGGCGATGCGGGGCACGTCGGCCGCCGTCAGCGCCAGCTCGATCTGGTCCGGGGCGATCTCGCTCGTCAGGTGTTTCACCGCCTCGAACTTCGCCACCGCCTGCTTATACGCATCGTCGTAGCCGGCCGGGGTCAGCGGGCCCTGCCCGACATAGACGATGAAGAAGGAGGCGTCGAGGCCGCCTTCGACCATCTTGGGGATGTTCACCTGGGTGTCGAGGCGCTGGGTGTAGTTCTTCTGCCGCGTGAAGTTCGCGGGGTTGATGTCGTTATGGGTGTCGAGCGCGATGACGCGGTCGTGTATCCCACGCGCCTTGGCGACGAGGGCAGCGTCTGCCGGCGCCTGGCCCAGAGTGCCGACGTTGGCGGCGCAGAGCGCGAGGGTCAGGATGAGCAGGGCGGGTCGGCGCATAAGGGGCTCCAAAGGAGGAATCCTATCACCCCATCTCAGCTACTCCTTCCTCCTCGGCGTCCAGTTGAGAGCAGCGGTGAGCGCATCGCGCCGCCACTTCCGGTTGCGGGCATTGGCAGGCGGTTGTCTTAAACCTAACGATAGGTTAATATCGACTCGTGACGTGGGCCGAGGTCATCCGAAAGCTCAAGGCGGCGGGCTACCTCGACGTGCGCAGCGGGAAGGGCAGCCACCGGCTCTTCAGGCACCCAGTATCGGGCAAGGAGGTCTGGGTCGCGGTCCATACGAAGAAGGACGCCGGCCAGTTGGGCAACCGGATTCTCCGAGAGGCAGGCATCTTGTGACCACCTACTTTCCGATTGTGATTGAAACCGAAGCGAACGGCGCGGTGAGCGCCTACGTGCCCGGCCTGCCGGTGTATGCGGCGGCGGACACCCGTGCCAAGGCGGAGCACGCGATTCGCGAGACCCTGTCGTTTTACCTTGAGGCCCATCCGCACAGTGTGCCCACCAGTCACGTCCGGGTGGCCCGCGTCTCGGGCGCACGCCGCTCGAACGTGCAGATCGTCGGCGTCGGCGCGCTGCTTGGCACCGGCAGGAGCCGGCGCAAATCGAGCGCATCGCAGAAGAATGGCCGGCTCGGCGGGCGACCACGCAAGACGGCGTGACCTGGCCCATGCTGCCTTCGCCAGGCGTGCGAGGAACCGCTATCGACGGGCGGGCCGGCCTCCCGGGAATCGCAAACCGCCCCCAAAGGGCGCCGTGCCCACCTTGTAGCGCGCCACGACCGTCCTGGTGACGAGGTCGATGACACTCACGTCGGCCTCGCCGTAATTCATCACGTAAAGCTTCGAACTGTCAGGCGAGAAGATCGGGAAGCCAGGACCCTTCCCAATCGCGACCGTCGCCGCCAGCTTCTTGCCCACCGCATCGATGATGGCCACGTCCATCGTCCCGCCGTGCGTGGAGGCCGCCCACTTCCCGTCGGGGGAGACCGCCATGCGCCCGGCGCCCTTGCCAAGTCCGTCGATCGTCTTCACCACCACGTCGGTCCTGCTGTCGATGACATTCACCTTGCCGTCGCCGTCGTTGTGAATCCACACCTCGCCGTTTGGCGCGAAGCCGACGCCAACCGGTCCGCCCTCGATGGGAATCACCTTGGTGATCGTGTCGGTCCTGGTGTCGATGACGAGCACACGATTGTCCTCGCGCATCGGATAGTAGAGCTTGTCGGACCCTGGCTGGATCGCCAGGAAGTGACCGCCTCGCAGCACCACATCGATCTTGCGCAGGACCTTGTTCGCCCGCGTGTCGTAGACGACGATGCCGGGGACGTCGGCGTTCTCGAGGCCGACATACAGCTTGCTGCCGTCGGTGGTCAGCGCGATGCCGTGCGGCGAGGCCGAGCCGTTCTCCTTGGAGGAATGGAAAAACGGGGATTCAATCTTCCCCTTCTCGGTGAACGTCATCCCGTCGAGGATGACGACATGCGGACCGTTCGGAATCGCGGCATAGAAGGTCTTGCCGTCCGCAGATGCCACGCCCTCGTGCGGCTGATTCACGGCCGTGAACTTATGGAGGATCTTGCCGCTCGCCGGATCCACCTCGTATACCGTGTTGTCGGTGTGGCTGAGCGCGACGATGGTGTGGGTCTGGGCCGTCGTCGCTGATGCCGTGAACAGGAAGAGCATCGCCGTGATGATCGTCTGACGCATGGAGTCTCCCTTGTCGTTGATCGATTCGAGGCCGCATTGTAGCCCTATTGGCTCAACGGTCCCAGCCGTTCGCGCGCGGCGCGTTTGATCTCGGCGCCGACGGTCGGCCCCGACGCCAGCACGTTGTATTCGGCCACCGCCTCTTGACGCCGGCCCAGTTGCTCGAGCGCACGCGCGAGGTCGAGCCGCACGTCATCCCGCTCGGGACGAAGGGCCAGCGCTCGACGCAGTTCCGCCTCGGCGTCGCCGGGTTGACCCGTTTTCAAGAGGGCCCGGCCAAGGCTCACACGAAACGCGCTTCGGTCGGGATTCAGTGCCACCGCCGCACGCAGCTCGCGCATTGACTCCTCCATCTGCCCAGCCACCGACAGCAGGTCGCCCCGGAGCGCGTGTGCCTCGCCGAAGCGGGGATCGATCGCGAGCGCGGCGTCCACCTCGCGCAATGCCGCCGCGTCATCGCCCAATTGCAGGTGACAGATGGCCAGCCACTGATGCGCGTCGGCACTCATCGGCACCTGGCCGAGATAGCCGCGGAAGTGGCCCGCCGCTTCGCGATAGCGGCCCTGCGCCATCTCGGCCTTGGCGACGATGAGCATCGCAAACGCGTTCTCGCGATCGGCGGCAAGCGTGTCGCGCGCGATGCCCGCGGCTTCGTCCAGCCGGCCTTCGACCAGCGCCGTATTGGCGAGCCTGAGGCGATTGAACACGCCGATCATGTTCTTGGGATCGGGCCGCTGCAGTGCCGCTGCATGGCCCTGGGCCGCCGGCGCACCGACGTAGCCCAGCGAGGCCAACTTTTCGACGGTCTCGCGATCGGGCACCGCCCCTGGCGTGGCCTCCGGCTGCGCGCCGATGCTCGCGACCAGCGCGCGTCGCATGGCCGCGGCACGCGCGGGCTCACGCTCCGCCAGGTTCCGCTGTTCGCCAGGATCCGTCGCCAGGTCGTACAGTTCGGATTCCGGCGCCTCGATGAACTTCCAGCGATCGTCCTGAATCGACCGAAGCGGCGACCAGTTCATGAAGAGCAAAGGGAAATAGGTCTCGCCGTACGCCAGGCCCGGGCCCGCCGCGTCCCCGCGGACGAGGGGCATCAGGCTCTCTCCCTCGATCCCGATCATCGGAGGCAGTCCGGCAAGTTCAATCAGCGTTGGCGCGAGATCAATCGATCGCACCAGTGGCGCCACTCGCCGTCCCGCCGGCAAATGCCGCGGCCATCGCAGGATCGCCGGCACGCGCATTGCGGGCTCGTAGACGAACATCCCGTGCGTCGCCTCGCCGTGATCGCCAAGACTTTCTCCGTGATCGCCGATCACCGCCACCAGCGTGGAAGATGAGAGGCCGCGTTGTTCGAGCGATGCCACGAGGGATCCGACCACGGAATCGACAAACGCGATCTCGCCGTCATACGGCTGGTCCGCAAACGACGCGCGGAATGGCGGCGGCGCGTCGTACGGATCGTGCGGGTCGTACAAATGGATCCAGGCAAAGAAGGGTGCGCCAACACCGGCCAGCCACTGCTCTGCCGCCGCTGCGGTCCGGTCGCCGCGCCGCTCCACCGGCTCCGCCGCAACACCGGGTCCGGGGTCGAGGCGGTCGTCGTAGTGGTCGAATCCACGCGCCAGGCCAAATCGCCGGTCGAGCACGAAGGAGCTGACGAATGCCGCGGTGCGATAGCCGCCGTCATGCAGGGCTGACGCGAGCGTCGCGACCCTGTCACCGAGCGGCACGCCGTTGTTTCGCACCCCATGCGAGGCAGGATACCGGCCGGTGAACAGGCTGACATGGGCCGGAAGGGTCGTCGGCGTCGCGGTGCGGGCCTGCTCGAAGAGCACGCCCTCGCGAGCGAGTCGATCGAGACCGGGGGTCTGGGCGCGCCCGTAGCCGTACGCGCCGAGACGATCGGCGCGCGTGGTATCAAGCGTGATGAGGAGGATGTTGGGTGCCGGCGGTGGCGCCGGCACCCGTTCGACTTGCCACCAGGCCGCACCGCCGGCAAGCAGGACGACCGCCGCGATGAGGTACCGCCGGCTCACCTGGGCGACGGTACCACAATGATCGGCAGGTTCTTGTTGCGCAGTTGGTCGTTGAAGCCGCTGAGGACACGAGCCCGCAATCCTTCGGCCTGCGTCTGCACGCCCTTCAACTGATCCTCAATCACCTTCTTCGCCTCGAGTTGCTGGTCGGTGGGCTTGAAATCGGCGCTCGACAACCCGCCGGCCAGGTAGTTGATCTTCCCGAGCAGCTTGGACGCGTAGCGGACGCCGTCCTGGCCGCCGGTGATCCGCAAATCGACCAGGTTCATCTCGACAGCCATCAGTTGCTGATTCAACTCGTCGGCCGCCTTCTTCACCGCCGGGTCGGCAGTGAGCCGGTCGAGTGCCTCGATCTGGCTGCGCATCATCTCGATCTGATTCACCGTGTCAGCCGCCGCGTTCAGGGAACCACGCAATTCGACCAGCATCCGCGTCTGGGCTTCGACATCCGCGTCGGTGCCGCCAGAGTTCGGATCCTTGCGGACCACCAGGGACTGGGACAACTCGCGCCCGCCGGCCGAGAGCTTGACGGTGTAGGAACCCGGCGGCAAGAGCATCGCGTTCTGGCCGGCTCCGGGAGCCGGCCGGGTGCCGTCGGGGCCGACCCGCACCTGTGGCGCGTACATCGGACTGGTCCGCATGCGCACCTCCTTCGTCGGCTCCGACCGCAGATCCCAGTAGCTGCGATTGAGGCCGGCCTGCTTGCCGCCGGCGAGCGTGCGAACCACCTCGCCCTTGGCGTCGAGGATGCTCAGCGTCACATTCCCTTGCGGCGCGGCCTTGAAGTAGTAGTTGATCGACGCGCCGTATTTCGGATTCTCGCCCACCGTCGGATCGTCGTAGGTGGTCGAGGGCGCGGTGATCGGCCGGAAGCGATACGCCGCGCGCGGCGGGAACAAGTGCATGTCCGACGCCATCACCTGCGGGGTCAGCTGCTGCAGCGGCGAGATGTCGTCGAGAATATAAAACCCGCGCCCGTAGGTCGAGATGACGAGGTCGTTGAAATGTTCCTGGACCACGATGCCCGAGACCGGCGCATGCGGCAAGTCGTTCTGTAAGGGCTGCCAGTTCTCGCCGTCGTCGAACGACACGTAGATGGCGTTTTCCGTTCCGAGATAGAGCAGCCCGCGCCGGACCGGATCCTCCTGGATGACCTTGGCGTAGCTCAGCATGCTTCGCGGGACGCCATTGGTGATGGTCCGCCAGGTATTCCCGTAGTCGGTGGTCTTATAGACAAACGGATCCCGATTGTTGACCTGGTGAAAGTCCACGGTGAGATACGCCGTCGCGGCGTCATACCGTGAGGGGACGATGCTGCGGACGCTGCCCCAGGGAGGCAGGTTGGGCAGGTTCTTCGTCACGTTGGTCCAGGTCTTGCCGGCGTCGCGCGTCATCTGCACCAGGCCGTCGTTGGTGCCGGCCCAGATCAGGCCCCGCTCCTTCGGCGACTCGGCGATCGCGTAGACGACGCCCGCGTATTCCACGCCGATGTTGTCCGGCGTCAGCCCACCCGAGCTGCCTTGCCGGGTCTTGTCGTTCAGCGTCAGGTCGGGACTGATCACCGTCCAGCTCTGACCGTCGTCCGTCGTCCGGTGCACATGCTGGCTGCCGACATAGATGGTGTGGCGATCGTGCGGTGAAATGTGGAGCGGCGCGTCCCACACAAAGCGATACCTGAGGTCCGCGGCCGGGCCATTCTGCTGGTACGGCCACACCTCGACATTGCGAAACTGCCGGCGGTTCTCATCGAAGCGAATGACGATGCCGCCAACCGAACCCGATCCCGACGCCGAAGACCACACCAGCTTCGAGTCGACCGGATCGGGGGTGGCCCAGCCACTTTCGCCTCCGGACACCGAGTGCCACATCGCCCGCGGGATCACGCCGTCGCCGCCGCCAAACCCGCCCTGCACCCGGCTGTTACTCGGCCCGCGGTACGACGGCTCGTCCTGCTTGTTGCCGAGCACGTTGTAGGGAATCTCGTTGTCGACCGTGACGTGATAAATCTGCGCGTTGGTCAGCCGCTGGCGGAACCACGTGCGCCCGCGGTTGATCGAAATCGACAGGCCCTGGTCGTGGGCCACGATCATGCGGTTGGCGTTGGTCGGATCGATCCAGATGTCGTGATGGTCGCCGCCCGGCGCCATGGGCAGCGGAAACAATGTCTGTGCGCCGTCAATGGACTTGTTGAAACCAGCGGTCAGAAAGTAGGTCTCGTCCTCATCGTCGGGGGCGACGGCCATGCGCGAGTAATAGTGCGCGCGCCCCATGGCGTTGTGGTCGTAGCTCACGATTTTCCAGGTCCCACCGGCATCGTCAGACCGCCACACCTGGCCGTTGTCGGTGGGCTGCCCGTTCAACGGGATGCCGTCGCCGGTCTCGATCATCGCGTAGACACGATTCGGGTTGGAGTTCGCAATCGCCACGGCCACCTTGCCCACGGGCCTGGTGGGCA
This sequence comes from Vicinamibacterales bacterium, assembly GCA_039934485.1. Taxonomy (GTDB): domain Bacteria; phylum Acidobacteriota; class Vicinamibacteria; order Vicinamibacterales; family UBA2999; genus 12-FULL-67-14b. The sequence continues at coordinate 11,419 of JBDTMB010000049.1, read as the reverse complement.
GCGCGCTCCCACTCAGCTTTTTCCAGGTGGCGCCGCCGTCGGTGGACTTGAACAGGCCGCTGCCCGGCCCGCCGCTGTCTCGCCCCCAGGTGTGAATCTCCAGCTGCCACATGCCGGCGAAGAGGACGCGCGGGTTCTTCGGGTCCATCGCGAGGTCCGAGCAACCCGTGTTCTCGTCCACGAACAGCACCTTGCTCCAGGTCTGGCCGCCGTCGACGGTGCGAAACACCCCGCGATCCGGCTGCGGTCCATAGGCGTGGCCGAGCGCGCAGGCGAGCACCACGTTGGCGTCTTTCGGATTGATCACAATGCGCGGGATCCGCCCGGTCTGCTCGAGACCCATCAGGGCCCAGGTCTTGCCCGCATCCATCGACCGGTAGATGCCCTGGCCCACGGAGATGTGGCTGCGAATCTTGCCCTCGCCGGTGCCCGCCCAAACGATATTGGAGTCCGACGCGGCGACGGCCAGCGAACCGATCGACTGGACCGGTTGGTCGTCGAACACTGGCTGCCAGTTCACGCCGCCGTCTATCGTCTTATAGACGCCTCCCGATGCCGCACCCACGTAGTAGACGTGGGGATCACCAGGCACCCCCGCCGCGGAGGAAAACCGATTGCCCTCCGGCCCGATGAACCGCCAATGCAGCCGGCTGTAGAGGTCGGCGCCGACGCGCGCGGCTTGTTGGGCGTAGCCGGTCGGCGAGAACACGACCGCGGCCAACGCGACGACAAGCACCCAGATCGCTCGAGTAGATTTGGTTGTCATGAGTGAGACCCAAAAAGAGGCGAGGGCTGAAGCCCTCGCCCTCCAACGCCGCGATGGAGAGCGACGGCTTTAGCCGTCGCTTTTCGCTAGGAGCGTGTCAGTGTCATCTGCGTCATCTGCGTCATCTGCGGCCCCGACATCATCTGCGTTTATCTGTGGCCTAGAAGCGGTAGGCCAACGACAACTGGTACGCGCGCGGCGGATGGCGGTTGAACGGCTGTAAATAGCCGGGGCTATAAAGTTGATTGGCGCCGGTATTCCACTGCGTGTTGGCGCCGGTGTTGAACACGTTGAAGACATTGAGTGCCGGCTCGATCGTCTGACGACCGAACTTGAAGTTCCGGCCGAGCTTCAATTGCAGATACTTGGCCGTGTCATTGCGTAACTGACCTTCACTCCGAGTCGCGTACTGGTAGCGAATGGTCGTCGCCAGCGGGTTCGGCTGCGTCGTACCGTTGGCGAGTGTCACCGTTGGCGGCCCGAACGCCGGATCGGCCGCGGCCAGTCGTGTGACGATCGGCCCCACGTACCCACCAGCCTGCACGATGTAACTGGCGGCAACGTTCAGCCCCTTCGGCGCCAGATACTGCAGCGCCACACGGACGGAAAATGGCCGATACGCCGCACCCGATTCGCGTCCCCGCCCGTCCAGCGTGTTGTGGTCGCCGTTGCCGAACAGTTGCGTGGACAGATCCCCGTTGTTGGCAAAGGCATTCGGTTGGATGAACCGCGCCGGATCGGTCGGGTTCCAGGTGCCGGTCAGGTGCTGCCATTGGCGCGTAAAACTGGACACGAACTGCCAGTTGTTGGCCATGTTCTTGGCCACGGTCGCCGAGACCGCGGTCACCACCACCTGGGTCCACGTGTTGTTGCGCTCCTGGAAAATCAGACCCTGATTCGGATCGACGAGGCCAAAGCCGCCAAAGGGCTGGTTCGGGCCCGACGGGTATTTGCCGTTGATGTCCACCTGCCCGAAATTGTCGTGGTAGATGCGCTGGGTGCCCGAGATGTTCGCGCTGAACTGTCCGGCGAACTGGTGGCCGAACCCTGCCGAGAACTCGTCGAGCCACGGCTGATGCAGGTTCTCGTTGTCGAAGAGCAAGGTCGGCGAGACGCCGGAGGTCGGCTGCGTCACCACCGTCGTCCGCTGGCCAGCCTTGTCGATATAGATGTCGGTCGTCGTGACTTGCGAGGTCCCGCCAAACGTGACGATGTAGTCGCGGCCGTTGACCTGTTCGTACATGCGGCCGTAACTGGCGCGCAGGACGTTCCGCGCATCCTCCGTCACCATGTACGACACCCCCAGGCGGGGCTGAATCGCGGTGCTGTTCTGGCGATCGATCTTCAACAGGTTGTCGTGGCGCTTGATGAAATCGACCCGGAGGCCAACACTGGCGGTCAGCCGCGGCACGGGCTGCCACGCGTCCTGGACGTAAAGGGCGATGTCGCGATCGCTTTCCGAAATGGACGGGACCGTGAGCGGTGACCGGTACGTCAGGTGGAACGGCGTCGTGCCGGCCGCCGGATTGGTCGGGTCGATCTGACGCTCTTCCTGGAGGACGAACCCAGCGTTCACGTATTCGGTCGAGGTATCGCGCGTCATCCGTGGTGCGGCCCACACGCCGGTCCTGAACTCGTGGGAGCCCCCCCATCCGGTCTTATAAAACGTCAGGTCGCCACGCAGCACGATCATCGACGCCGGAGAGATGGAAATCGACTGCGGCGTGTTCTCCTGGATTAAGGCGCCCGTCCCTTGCTGGATGCCGCGGGTCAGGAAGGCATCCTGATGCAGCACGATTTGCGGTCCCGCCAGGTTGGCATCCGCATACGTGCCAACATCGTTGCCGCTCTTGTTGTTATAGGCGGCCGAAAACAGCGTGGTGAGCGAGTTGGTCCAGACCGAATTGATCTTCACCTGGCCCAGCCCGCCGCCGGTGCCGTTGTAGACGAAGCGTTTGTTGTCCAGCTCGCGGTTGCTGGTATAACGCGACCGGTCGTTCTGAAAGAACCCGGACACTTCGTGGCTCGAGTTGATTTGCGTGGTCAGCTTCACAAAGGGCTGCGAACTCTTCAAATAGTTGTCGAACGGCACGAAGCCCGGCACCAGGCTCGTGAAATTCTGGACGTTGAACGGCGATCGGCTAATCCCGTTGGTGAGATCGGCACTGCGGTACGACGCAAAAAACCAAAGCTTGTTCTTCAGGATGGGGCCGCCGAGCGACAGGTCGTACTGCTTCACCGACTGCGCGGTGGGGATGCCGCCGGGGGATTTTCCACCGAGGGTGTTGTCGCTGTTCCATTCGACCGGCTGGAAATCGTAGACCGCCGAGCCCTTGAAGGCGTTGCCGCCACGGGGGGCGGTAATGTTCATCACGACACCCGTGCCGGATGGCGCCGAGGCGTCTACCCCGCCCAGCTTCAGTTCAGAGTCCTGGATGGTGTCGCCGCCCAGGGCCATGGAGTGCGCCGACGCATCCAGGAAGGAGGAGGCCGGCGCTCCTTCCAGCATGAACACGTGGGAGAAGATGACCGCGCCATTGAAATAATAGGCGCGCCGGCCGACGCCATCGTCGACGTTTCTCGACGAGACGCCGGGCGCCATATCCAGCGCATCGCTGAACAATCGCCGCGACGTGATCGGCGCGGCACGAATCAACTCGCCGTCGATGTTCATCGTGTTGGTCGGCTTGCTGGTCTCGATCATCGGCGTCTCGGCGGCCACCGTGATGGTCTCGGAGAGCGAGCTCAGCTTCATGTCGATGTCGACGGTGAAGGTCAGGCCGGCTCGCATCAGGATGCCTTCGCGGCGCGTCACCGCAAAGCCGGTCAACTCCGCCGTCACGACGACGGTGCCGGGCGGCAGGCCATTCAGCCGGTAATATCCGCCGGCATCAGTGACCGCCACCATCGGTGCGAGCAGCTGTGGGCCCGTGGCCGTCACCGTCACACCAGGCAGGACGGCTCCCTGCTCGTCCTTGGCGTAACCCCTCAGACTGGCGTCGCCGGTCTGTGCATACGCCGTTGCAGACACAAGAGCGCAAACTACCAAGAGACAGATTGAGATTCGCCGGGCCATTGATGTTTCCCTCCAAGCTGTGGGCGGGACTGTTGCTAATCGGCGAACCGTAAGCGATCGGTATGTGGGTGTCAAGAACACGATTCCAGATCCGTGCACGAACTGCCTGCAACGAACTCCAGCGTCAATGTCGTCTCGCGATAACGACAATGCGGTTACTGGATTTCAACGACTTCGATCGCGATCCTGGGAGGCAGCGAGGCGCCGGTCCGGCTCCACGGCTTCGTGGTCCTCGAAGCCTCGCCGTCGGTTCTCTACACATCGAACAGGTCTCGCTGAACCTCGAAGACGCGCCTGCGCATGCCGTGGACATCCGCTACGAGTTCCGTCCACGGCTTCGCGCCCGGCTTCTGCCCCGAACCGCCGCGCCACCGGTGAGGGCGATCCACGCCGCAGGGCGGTCAAGGCCAAGGCCTTGGCCTCCCACCGGACGGCGAGTGGGTGTAGGATGCCGACGTCGAACAGGCCGCTGAAACACGCCGCCTGAATTCTCAATTGAGCGCCAACGATGGATCCAATCAGACGCAAGATACTGAAGACGGGCGCCGCGGCAACGGTGATGGCCGCAACGCCTCGCGTGTTCGCGCAGCAGAGTGGGAAGGGAGGAGCGGCGATGTCCTTCTACGAAAGGGGCCCGGTTCGCATCCACTACCAGGAGGCCGGCTCCGGTTTCCCGTTGTTGCTGATCGCCGGCGGGGGACTGAACTCAACGATCTCCGGCCTGGCCAACCCCTTTGACGCAATCGGGGAGTTCAAGGGCGAGTACCGCTGCATCGCGTCAGATCTGCGCAACGCCAACAGCGGCCAGTCCTCCGGACCGCTCGAGATCGACCGGCCGTGGGATGCGTATACCGACGACCATCTCGGCCTGATGGATCATCTCGGCATCGACAAGTTCATGGTGATGGGCTTCTGCATTGGCGGACCCTTCATCTGGAACCTCTTGCGGCGGGCGCCGAGTCGTATTGTCGCCGCCGTGCTGGCGCAGCCCAGCGGGTCGCGTCCGGAGCTGCGAGATCTGTTCTACGACACCAACATGAAGGGCTGGGGTCCGGAGCTGATCAAGCGCCGGCCCGAGATCACCATGGTCATGGTCGACAGGTTCCTGACCAGGATGTACCGCACCAACCCCGACTTCGTCTTCACCGTGACCCGCGACTTCGTCCGCCAGTGCCAGACGCCGGTGCTGATCCTGCCGGACGACATCCCGGCCCATCCGTACGCGGTCGCCATGGAGGCGGCGATGCTCGCGCCGCACGCCGAAGTGAGCATGTTCCCGTGGAAGGAGCCCAAGGAACGGATTCCCCTGGCGGTGCGCCAGATCCGCTCCTTCCTCCGGGCCCATCGGCCCGCTTCATGAAGTGGAACCTGATTGCGGCCGGTGCCTTGGTGGGGCTCTGTGCGAACCTTGACGCGCAGAGTCCGTCAACCTGCTTGAGTTTCCAAGATGCCGTGAACATCGAGACCGGACGCTTTGCGAGCGGCGTGGTCATCGACGACTTCAACGCCGACGGCGCCGCGGACCTGGCGGTGACGAACCAGAATGCCAACAACGTGTCGGTCCTGCTTGGCGATGGGACCGGAGCGTTCAAGGGCAAGACGGATTTCCCCGCGGGAGGAGCGCCCCAGCGAATCGAGGCAGCCGATCTGGATGGCGACCGACACATCGATCTGGTGCTGCCAATCACCACGGGCAATGCGGTGGCCGTCCTCTTTGGCGACGGTCACGGACGCTTTGCGGAACCGGGATTGATCCCGGTGGTCGGCGGGCCCTTCATGACCGTCGTCGCGGATGTCAATGGCGACGGGCGGCTTGATGTGGCCGTTGGCACTCAAACCGCCGGTTTGCGAAGGGTGGCGCTGCTGCTGGGCAACGGCTCGCGGACGCTCAGCGCGCCTTCGTACTTCGGGGTCTTTGAGAGCACTCCCACCGCGTTGGGCGTCGCCGATTTCAATCGCGACGGGAAGCTCGACCTCGCCGCCGGCGGCGGGCCGAATGTTCCTCCTGGCACCAATAACCTGTCGATCCTGCTCGGCGACGGAAACGGCGGCTTCAGCGCAACGGCGTCGTTCACGGCCGGGCCGGCACCGCAATCGATGTCGATTGCCGATTTCAACGGCGACGGGTTCTCCGATATTGCAATCTCGAACTCGCTTCCGGCGGGCACCGACTCCACGGTGTCGGTGCTCTTCGGCGATGGCCAGGGCGGATTCGCCGAAAGACTCCCGCTGGAGATTGGGGTGCTCGGTCGCGGAACCGGAGCCGCGGATTTCAACCGCGACGGCCACCTGGATCTGGTCGTCGCCAACAGCGCCTCAAATAGCGTCTCCGTTCTCCTGGGCGACGGCCAAGGTCGCTTCGCCGCGAAGACGGATTTCCCGGTCGGCCAGAACCCACGCAAGTTGGCGGTCGGGGATCTCAATCACGACGGCAGGGCGGACATCGTCACGCCCAACACCGGGTCGAACAACATCTCGATCCTGATTAACAGCTGCTCGCGCTGATATGGTCTGCCTTTTGCCTTTTGCCTTTTGCCTTTTGCCTTTTGCCTTTTGCCTTCTGCCTTGTGCCTTGTGCAGGGCACGCGCGCCTACTTGATTTCCACCAGCTCGATCGCAATCCGATCCGGGCCCTCGATCATCGCCGCGCGCGAGTTGCCCCACGGGTGAATCTCTTCGAGGAACTTGACGCCTTCGCCCTTCAACCGCGCCACCGTCGCGGTGAGGTCGGCGGTGCTGAGCGCCCAGTGATCGACCAGCTTGCCGCGCGTGCTCACCAGGCCGCCGCCCGGCCACGGGCGGATCGAGATCGAGATGTCGTCGAAATTCACGCCGCCCGCCGGGTCGCGGACAAACCCGGTCTTCGCAAACGACGGCCACGTCGGCGGTGCGTAGGTCTTGGTCTGGCAATCCCCGGACGGCGGCTCTGGCGCGGCGCCGCCACGGCCTTGCGGGCGTTTCGCGCCAAGGTGCTGCACGTACCACTGCATCGCGCAGTTGGGATGCTCGTGATACATGTGCACGTGGTTGAAGCGTTCGGTGGTTCCCGACTGGGCGTTCTCGATCATCGCGCCATCGGGGCCGCGCAGGTAGCCGAAGCCGCCTTCGCGCGTCGGCTGAGTCCCTTTCTCGCGCATCGCGAGAATCTGTTCCTGCGTCGGCAGCCCGGGCAGCGTATCGCTCGACATGTCCACCAGCTTGCCGTCGGCCGCATCCCACATCTGCGCGATCGTCAAGCCCATCGCCCGGAATTTCTCGTTGTACTGTCGCGAGTTCGGCGTGTTCCAGCCGAAGTGCCACACCGAGGTTTGCGGCCCCGTCAGTTCATTCTGTGGCGTGGCCGGCACCTTGGTGAACAGGATGTAGACGTTGCCGGTCTTGACGGCCTCGAACCCGTTGAACGTGGTCTTGGTCGCCGACAGCGCGAACGGCTTCGGGTAGTACGCCGCGGCGGCCGCTGGATCGGTGGAGTTGAGATGGACGTGATGGAAATGGAGAGGCTCAACCGCCGCGGCCGGAGCCTGCGCCTGGAGGACGCGGCCCGGTGCGACGGTGCCGATGCCGAATGCCAGGAGAGCCGCGACCGCTGCCATGGATGATGTGCGCTTCATAGCGCGCATCATAACCGAAGGGCGTTAACGCGTCACGGTGATGGTGACGTTTTCGTAAGTGAACAACGAACCGTCACTCGCCACCGCGCGGAGCACGTAAGTCCCGGGCTCGTGGAACGTGACCTGCGTCCCCCATTTGTTGTCGGCAGGCGGCGCCGGAATCGTCCACGGCGGCGACCATGGCGAGTTGGCATAGGCGCGAGTGTCGGTCCACGTCTTCATCTGATCCGGACTGAATGTCACCGCGGCAGCGTTGCCGCGATACACGATCCACGAGAAACGCAAGCCGGGCCCGCTCGACGCGACGATCGAGGACGGCGGCCGATAGAGCGCGGCCGCGGAGATCGTCACCGGTTGACCTTCGCTGGGCGGCTTGGCGGGAGCGCGTCGCTTCGGAATGTTGTCGGGATCCCTGGCGATGGCGGTCAGCGCCACCGGCTCGCCCGTCTTGACGCTCCGCTTCGTCTCCACCACCGTCAACTCGGGCGGGATGTTCGTGCGAAGCTCGTCGCGAAGGCTGCCGAAGTCGCCGCCGACTTCCGTCGAAATCACCTGCGGGTCGATCTGATAATCGGTCTTGAGCGAGGCATAGGCCCGCTCGGTCTTTCCATTCGTGGTGATCGTCCAGATCAACTCCCGGGTGCCGAAATCCCTGGGCACCTGCAGGGTGAACAGGAATGGGTTGCGGCGGGGATAGAAATGCGTCGGCTGGCCCTGGTCCGGACCGCCGGGTTCGATCGCATTTAGCGGGCCGACCGGCACATCAAACTCCTGCTGCCAGTTCGAGTTCATGTAACCGAAAAACATCGTGAACGAGCCGTCGGCGTTGGGCATCCAGCCCTCGTATGACGGTGACACGCTTTGGCCGCTGGTGTACATGAATCGCGTCTGCGCGCTCACGACCGGGATGACGCAGACGATTTGAAGGCCCAGGTAAATCGCCGCCAGCGAGCGGGCCAGGCGCCGCATCATTGCCGGCCCGGCGCCCTGGTTGTGGTTGTCGGCGTGGGCGTCACCGGTGGCGCCCAACAGAGCGGACAGCCGATGTCGTAGTCGTTGCGCGATTTCATCCTGGCGCGCCGCTTCGCCATCTCGGCCTGGAACTGCTCTTCCGTGAGCGACACCGAGTAGCCCAGATCGATGAACATGTTGGCGATCGAGCGGCGGCCGCCGCCCGCCCAGTTGCGCGAATCGGCCGGGTTCTTGTTGGCCGACGTCGTGTCGAGGAAGCCAATCAGGTGGACGATGGTGCCCTTCGGCAGCAGCGGCGCGGTGTCGTCTTCGTACACGTACTGCTTCACCCAGTTATGGTCGTAGCCCACGCAGTTCAGCGTCAGGATGTTGTGCCCCCAGATCGCTTCGAGGCACATCCGCACGCCTGGCGCGTGCAGGTGGGGCTCGAACGCGATGATCTTGGTGTGCTCCTGCAGCGTCGCGTACGAATGCAGCTCCTGGTTCGCGCGGTCCGGCTTCACGTCGAGATCGATGCCGTTGCCGAGGCGCAGCGTCGAGCGTTTGTACAACGGCTTGTAGCCGACCGGGAAGAACTTGAACCCAAACTCGAGATGCGCCGTGGTCTCACGGCCATTCGAGTGCCAGTGATACGCGCTCAAGGCCAGCGAAGAATTCTTCTGGAGCAGGCGGCCCGATTCGGGCGGGAAGATGTCGGGGTTGCGGCCGACCTCGTGAATCGGCCAGCTCGTGCCGGACGCTTCGGCATCGGCGGTTGACGCGCCTTCCCCCTGCGCGACGCTCTCGTAGGTCATGTGGTGAAACACGTAGCGCCCGCCAACCGTCTTGGTCTCGCCACCGGCGGGAATGTCGTTGACTTCGCGCACTTCGACCGACGAGACGTAGCGATGCTCCGTGAGACCGGTGGGAACCATGCCGAGCGATCCCCAGCGATCCGGGCCGCTCGCGGGAACGACCACCTCCGGGGATTTCACGATCAGATCGGGTGCGCCAAGCTGCCACTTGTTGCCGTTCTCGAAATCGAGCGGCTTCGGCAGGTCCGTGGGATTGCCGCGCGGCGCGCCGCCGTCGACCCACTTCGCAATCATCGCAATCTCGTCGTCTTTGAGCGACGGGTCCTGCTTGAAGCCCTGGATGCCGATGTTCTTTTCAACGAACCACGGCGGCATCACGCCGGCGTGCGGACCGAGCCCGGTCTTGGTCTTGATCGCCTTGGCCCACGGCCGCACCTGCTCGTAGGTGACGAGCGACATCGGGGCGCCGCCCGCCGGATTGTGGCAATGCTGGCAACTGCGTTGAAGAATCGGCGCGATGTTTTTCGTGAACGTCACGTCCGGCGCAGCTGCACCCGGCTGTGCGGCTTGCTCGTAGGGCCCCCCGCTCGGTTCGTAGGGCACCCCTTTTATTGGTGCCTGGGTAATCCCCAAAACAACCCAGACCAACGGGACGAACGCCGCGAGCCGGCGGGAATGCCTCTTCATAGGCGGGAGGCTACGCCCAAAGCTCCCAATCGTCAACGCTTGACGAGGGTGGCCTGCAAGATTCCCAGCCTCACCCGTTCTAAGGACAGGAGGCCCTATGACACACCGTTTCGTCTATCTGATCGCCGCCAGCTTCGCCCTCGCCGCCGGTCCGCGCGCCGTAATGTCCGCTTCGCCTGCAGGCCAAGCCGCTAGCGAGGTCGAGATCCTCGTGGATGGCGCTCCCCAACCACGTTACGCGCACGGCGGGCGCTGGTACGTCGAGGCGCGCAAGGGGCGGGAATACGCCATCCGCCTGCGCAATCCTTACCCTGTCCGCGTCGCCGTGGCGCTGTCGGTCGACGGGCTCAACACCATCGATGCGCGCGAGACGACCGCGGCCGAGGCGCGCAAATGGGTGCTCGACCCCTACGAGACCGTGACCATCAGCGGGTGGCAAACCAGCCAGGCCGAGGCGCGCCGGTTCGAGTTCACCACCGAGGCACAATCGTACGGTGAGGCCCTCGGCAAGACCGCGAACCTGGGCATGATCTCGGCGGTCTTTTTCAAGGAGCACGTGGCCACCTACACGCAGGACGCGTCGAAGGATCGTGCGCGCCGCCAGGCGCCTGCCCCGAGCGCGTCTGCGCCGGCGAAGCCGGAGGCGGCCGGGGCCGCGGGCGTCGAAACGAAGTCGCGCGACGAATATGCCGCCACCGGCATGGGCCGGCGGACCGGCCATGCCGTCGAGCAGGTGTGGCTGAACCTCGAAGAGGCCCCGGCGCGGGCGGTGAACATCCGCTACGAGTTCCGTCCGCAACTCGTCAAGCTCGGCATCCTGCCGCCGGCGACGCCCGATCCGCTCCAGCGCCGCGAGCGCGCCCGCGGCTTCGCGCCCGGCTTCTGCCCCGAACCTCCGCGCCACCGGTGAGCGCGATCCATGCCGAGCGGCCAGCGGTTGTATAGTCTGGGGCAGAAGAAGGAGTGCGGTATGCACCGATCCTCGACTCGCGCGCTGATGTTGGCGATGCTGCTGTGGCCCGCTCCGCTCGTGCAGGCACAGGCCCCACCGAAGGCGACGAAATGGGTCGCCTCGCGCACGCCCGACGGCCAACCGGATCTGCAAGGCATCTGGACCAACGCCACGATTACCCCACTCGAGCGCCCGCGCGCCCTTGCCGACAAGACCCAGCTCACGGATGAAGAGGCCGCCGCGCTCGAGAAGCGGATCGCCGACCAGCGCGTGGCGACGGACAAGTTTGGGCCGCTCGACGCGGGCAGCTACAACCGGTTCTGGTACGACGATGGGACCAAGGTGCTGTCAACGCGGCAGACCTCGCTCGTCGTCGATCCGCCGGATGGGCGGGTCCCGGTCAGGCCGTCGGCCGAAGCCAGGCGCGACGACTATGCCGCGCGCAACAGCGACAGCTACGAGTTCATGAGCATCTGGGATCGCTGCATCTCCCGCGGCGTGCCAGGCGGGATGTTTCCGGCCGGCTACGACTATCCCGCATGCCCCGTGGACGACGGCCTC
>JBDTMB010000048.1:0-19294 GCA_039934485.1 Vicinamibacterales bacterium | reverse complement strand
TGGTACAGCGGCTTGGGGTGGCCTGCATCGGCAAGCCGGCTGGCCAGTTCCACCTGTCGGTCGCTCTCCTCGGCAAGGTCGATAGCGACCAGCAGCGGGCCGCAGGTGAGGGCCGCGCGGTCGCCGAGGTCCACGATGTTGACGTGGGTGGGAGGCACCAGCAACACCGGCACCTGGGTGTGCTCGAGCACGGCCGCACTGGTCGAGCCGAGCAACAGCTTGACCAGTCCGCCGTGGGTGCCGGTTCCCATTACGACCAGGGCCGCCCGGTTGGCGGCCGCCTCACGGCCCACGACGTCGACGGCCACACCGGTGCGCACGAGGATCTCGAGCTTGTCGATCGGCAACTCGTAGGGTGCCGCCTTCGCGCAGGCGTCGGCGACCTGCGCCTCGAGGTGCGGCGACAGTGCTGCGGCGATGTGCAGGATCTTGCAGGGCAACCCAAGGACTCCGGCGATGCCGGCGGCGTGGTAGACCACACGACCAGTCTGCGGCCCGAGATCAACCGCGCAGAGCACGGTGGATCCCGTCGTCACGGCTTGCCCTTCATATGGGTGTGCTTCGACGCCGTCCCGTCACCGACAAGCACGGTCCCCATCAGGCCGCCGTCGGCGTGGTCGAGGATGTGACAATGGAACATCCACTCGCCCGGACGTTCGTCGAAGTTCACCAGCAGCCGCATCGTCGTCTTCATCTCGATGTTGACGGTGTCCTTCCACGCCAGCGGCCGCACCGGCTCGCCCTTCTCGTCGAGGACGAGAAAGAAGAAACCATGGAGATGGAAGGGATGATCCCAATCCGACTCGTTCTTGATGGTCCACACCTGCGTTTCGCCCAGCTTGGCGGTGTACGGCTTGGCTTCCCAGAAGGGCACGCCGTTGACGCGGAACTCGGACATCTTGTTCTCGAGCAGCTTGAGCGTGATCTCCAGGCTCACCGGCGTCGCGCCGGTGGTGGACGGGACGACGATGTTGCGCGTGACGTTGGGCAGCTTGGCCTTGAGGATCGCGGGCTCCTTCGTGAGCTCGATCGAGAGCAGGTCTTCGACCTTCCGGTACTCCACGCTGCCGTAGCCGCGGTTGTACAGCATCGCCCTCAGCACCAGCGTGCTGCCAGGCTTGCCGGTCGGCGTGACGATCACGTCGGCGCGTTCGCCGGGTGTGATCAGGAGCAGGTCGGTCGACACCGGCCGCTCCTGCAAGCCGCCGTCGCCGCCGATGACATGAAACTTCTGTCCTTCGAGATCGAGATAGAAGAACCGGCTCTTCGCGGTGTTGACGATATGCCAGCGTTGCGGCGCCCCGGCGCGGGCTTTCATGACCGGCTGGCTCTTGCCGTTGACCAGGAGGTAGTCGCCTTCCCGGCCGAACACCATGCCGGCAATGCCGCCGCTTTCCGGATCGTCCAGCTCGCCGCTCTTGTTGAAGCCGATGTCGCTCAGCACCAGCGTGGTCTCGTCGGCGACGTTGACGCCGTCATTGGGGTCGTCGACCTGCAACGGCCCGTAGAGTCCGAAGCCGACCTGCGCCGCCGACATCACATGCGGGTGGTACCAAAACAGCCCGGCGTCGCGGACCACGAAGTCGTAGGTGAACGACTCGCCCTGTTTCACCTCGGGCTGTGAGATGCCGGGGACGCCGTCCATCTCGATCGGGACCCTGATGCCGTGCCAATGCACGGTGGTGGGCTTCGGCAGGGTGTTGGTGAAGTGCACGATCACGCGATCACCGACCGTCGCACGGATCAGCGGACCGGGAAGCCCGCCGTTGTAGGTCCAGGCAGTGACCCGCTTGCCGGGGGCCACCTCGACGTCGGCCAGCTTCGCGGTGAGATCGACTTCAACGATGTGGGGGTCGGGATTGCGATCGACGGCCGCGGCCAGGCGGACATCGGCGTCCCAATCGCTCGGCGCAAACGACTGGGCCGACACCGGGGCGGCCACGGAAATCAGGGCAAGGGACAGCCAGGACGCAAATCGCATGATGGTGAAAGTGCAAGGACCACGCCACGCACCTTACGGTTGAAGTTACCAAATTCCGGCCAAAACCGGTGTGATTCTTCACACCTGCGGGGAAAATTTCCTGCCTCCTGGCCCTCGAACTCGAGCTGATGCCGGTTACGGGACGGTCGACGGGAGTTCCACCCTCACGGTGGTCCCTCCCGTGGGCGGGCAGTCGATGGAGATGCGCCCGTTGTGGGCTTCGACAAACCGCTTGGCGGTGGCGAGGCCAAGCCCGGTACCACGCGCCTTGGTGGTGAAGAACGGCAGGAAGACTTTCTCGCGGAGCTCGGGCGGGATGCCCGCGCCGGCGTCGCTCACCGTGATGTGGCACATCTGCTCGGTGGTGTTCACGACGATGCGGATCCGGCCGCGGCCGTGCATGGCGTGGACGCCGTTGATCATCAGGTTCTGCAACACCATGCGCAGCATTTCCGCATCGGCCAGGAACGGCGGCGCGGAGCCGTCAATCTCGAACTCGATGTCGCGCAGGGCGGCGTCTTCCTTGAGCAGCGTGGCGAGGCCGCTCAGCATCGGCAGCATGTCGATGAGGCCGCGCTTGGGCTTCGGCGGCCGCGCGAACAGCAGCAGATCCCGCATCATGTGGTCGAGCGCGTCGATGCGATTGATGATCTCCCGGATCATCCCCTGGTCCTGTTGCTCGGGGACCATCCGTCCGCCGATGACCTGAATCGCGCCGCGGATGCCGGCGAGCGGGTTCTTCACTTCGTGCGCGATGACGGCCGCCATCTCACCGAGCCTCGCCATGGCGGCTTGCTCGCGAAGTTGCTCGTCCAGCCGCGCGCGGTCGGAGAGGTCGTGCAGCACGCCGGCAAACTTGCGGGCGCCGTCGATGCGCATCTCGCCGACGGAGAGGTGCAGGGGAAACTCGGTGCCGTCTCGCCGGAGACCGCGAACCTGGCGGCCGGTGCCGATGATCCGGGGCTGGCCGGTATCGAGGTAGCGCTTGACGTAGGCGTCGTGCTCGTCGTGATACGGCGCCGGCATGAGCATGCTCACGTTTCGCCCGACCACCTCGGATTCCGTGTAGCCAAACAGCCCCTCGGCAGCGCGATTGAAGGTCTCGATCTCGCCCCGCTCCGAGATCACGACCATCCCGTCCACGGTGGTGTTGAAGATCGTGTTGAGCCGCTCGGCGCGCGCGGTGGCGAGCGCGACCTCCTCGCGAAGGGCGTGAGCGGATTTGCGCAATCGATAGATGAGCCAGATCACCGCCGCCAGAAGGGTTCCGGCAACGAGGTAGAGGGCAGCGGTGTGAGACGTCATTCCGGCGGTCCATAAAATATACACGACCGCACCGGTCGCCATTGCGCGGATTCCTCCCCACAGCCGCGAATTATTCGGAGGCTCGAGCCGCTAATCACGCTGAAAACGGATGGCTCTCGGTGGCATCGGCTATGCACCCGTGCCGGCCGTGGACGTGACTTCGGGCCGGCTGGCGGCGTTGTCGATCATCCTCCTGATCGGCAGCGCCTTGATCGTCTTGCGATGGGCGATCGGACGATGGCAGGTGGCAGCGCGTGAGCAGTGGCGCAACTTGGCGAGCACGCCTCCGCCAAGTCGTGGCTCCTGCTCCGCCTTGCCCAGGGGCCTGCCGTCACCAGCGGCCCGTTTTTTTCAGGTTCGCGCATCGAACGAGGACGCCACCGCAGCGGAAGTCTCAGCGTTCGCGCTGGTAGCGGATCGGCCGGTATTGGGGTGACCACATCGCGCGGCTGACGGTTTCTTCGAGGCCGTCCAGGATCTCCGGCGACGACTGGCCCTCCGCGACGGCACGGCGGATCACGGCGCACGCCACCGCATGCGAACAGTCGCGGATGCGCGTGAGGTGCGGGTAGACCGCGCCCTGATCCAGATCGTCCGGACCCACCAGGTCGGCCAACGCGCGGGCGGCGTCGAGGAACATCGAATCAGTGACGCGGCGCACGCGTCCCACCCACAAGCCCAACCCGACGCCGGGAAAGATAAACGCGTTGTTCCCCTGCCCGATGCGGTACGTGCGGCCGTTGAGGACCACCGGGGCGAATGGACTCCCGGTGGCGACGATGGCGCGGCCATCAGACCATCGGATCG
Organism: Vicinamibacterales bacterium; assembly: GCA_039934485.1. GTDB lineage: Bacteria > Acidobacteriota > Vicinamibacteria > Vicinamibacterales > UBA2999 > 12-FULL-67-14b. The sequence goes on along the minus strand of JBDTMB010000048.1, from coordinate 15,201 downwards.
CCTCCTCCGCCGTGCACTCGCTCCGGCTCGTCGGGTTCGACAGCGGCAACACGATCGGACGATCGTTGACCGCGGTCATCGCCCGGACCACGGCTTCGGTGAACAAGCCGGCCGTGCCCGAGGTGCCAATGAGGATCGTCGGCGCGAAATTGCGAATCGTTTCTTCCAGTGTGATGTGCGCGCGATCGCGGCACGTGTACGCCGCGATCTCGTCGATCGGCCTCGCATAGGACGCCTTGAAATCCTCCAGGTCCGCCCCGCGCGCGTCGGTCACCAGGCCGCGGCTGTCCACGGTGCAAATGCGCCGGCGGGCCTCGTGCTGGGAGAGGCCGGCGTTGCGGAGCGTGGACTCGAAGAGGTGCGCAATCCCCTGCGCCGCCGCTCCCGCGCCGCCAAAGACCAGGCGCTGGTCGCGGATCGACTGGCCGGTGATCCGCAGGGCCGCGTAGATACCCGCCGTCACCACGGCGGCGGTGCCCTGGATGTCGTCGTTGAAGGTGCAGAGTCGATCGCGAAAGCGCGCGAGCTGGGTCATCGCGTTGGCCTTCAGGAAATCCTCCCACTGCAGGACGGCGTTGGGGTACACGCGCATCACCGCATCGACGAAGCAATCGACAAATTCCTGGTACTCGCGTCCGCGAATGCGTTTTTGCCGCAAGCCGAGATACAGCGGATCGTTCAGGCGCTCCTGGTTGTCGGTGCCGACGTCGAGCATGATCGGCAAGGTCAGGTAGGGCGGAATCCCGGCGCACGCGGTGTACAACGCCAGCTTGCCGATGGGGATGCCCATCCCGCCGATCCCCTGGTCGCCCAGCCCGAGGATGCGCTCACCGTCGGTGACGACGATGATGGCCGGCGGCCGCCCGTGGTTCTTGAGGATGGCGTCGATCCGCTGGCGCTGCTCGTACGAAATGTAGAGGCCGCGCGAGCGGCGATAGATGTGCGAGAACTGCTGGCACGCCTCGCCGACCACCGGCGTGTAGACGATCGGCATCATCTCGTCGATGTGATCCTGGACCAGGCGGAAGAACAACGTTTCGTTGCGATCCTGCAGGCTGGCCAGGTGGATGTACCGTTCGATCGGCGCCTGCTTGGCGCGATAGTTCTCGTAGACCCGGGCCAGTTGCTGGTCCATGGTGCTGACGGCCGGCGGCACCAACCCGTCGAGGCCGAGCGCATCGCGCTCGGCGGGCGTGAACGCCGTGCTCTTGTTGGTAAAGGGATCGCGAAGGAGCGACTCGCCGCGCGCGTCGACCGCGATGTACTCCTCGCCGGTGACGCGATCGTGCGCCGTTGACCATTCCATATTGCCCGTCCGACTCTTCCGAGTCTACCTCACGGCTGAGCCGCTGGTTGGCATGAACGATGCTGTGGGCACTGTCATGTCAGAACCAAATGTCAGCGTTGTGTTGAACCACCTGATCGAGACATGCAGGGATGGGGCCAAAGGCCTCCTGGCCGCCGCCGAGATCGTGGTCGATCCGGCCGCCAAGGCCCTGTTTGCGGACGTCGCGACCGAGCGGGCGCAATTTGCCGAGACCTTGTTGCCCTACGCGCAGCGGCTTGGCGGCGCGACCGCCGGCGCAGGCTCCGCCGGAGCCTCGGTGCATCGTTGGTGGATGGACCTCAGGGGCGTGCTCAGCGGACACGACGACAGCGCCGTCCTCGGCGAGGTCCTGCGCGGCGACAGCGTCTCCCTCCTCGCGTTCAAGACCGCCGTCGAGGGCGTGCTGCCGATGGGCGTTCGCGACCTCGTCGAGCAGCAGTACGCCACGATCGGCAAGGAGCACGAACAGTTCAACGCCCTCGATCGGAAGTGGAAGCACGCCGGGTAGATCAGACCACCGTGCCAAACAACCGGCCCACGCCCGCCGTGATCGCCATCGCCAGCGCGCCCCAGAAGGTGACGCGAACAGCGGCGGTCAGCACGGGCGCGCCACCGGTGCGCGCCGCCAGCGCGCCCAGCCCGAAGAGAAACAGGACCGTGGTGGCCCCGACCACGAGCACCACCGATTCGAGCGGCACCAGCACCGCGACCATGAGCGGCAGAATCGCGCCCACCGCGAAGCTCGAGGCCGAGGCCATGGCGGCTTGCACCGGGCGCGCCGTGAGCGTTTCCGAAATGCCGAGCTCATCGCGCAGGTGCGCGCCGAGGGCGTCGTGGTCCATCAACTGCTTCGCCACTTGCCCGGCCAGCTCCGGCGTCAATCCGCGTCCCACATAGATGCCGGCGAGTTCCTGGAACTCGGCCTCCGGCTGCGTCGCCAGTTCGCTCTTCTCGCGGGCGAGGTCGGCGTTCTCGGTGTCGGCCTGCGAACTCACCGACACGTATTCGCCAGCGGCCATCGACATCGCGCCAGCCACCATGCCGGCGAGGCCAGCCACCACCAGCTCGCGGTGCCCCGTATTCGCCGCCGCGACGCCCACCACCAGGCTGGCCGTCGACACGATGCCGTCGTTGGCGCCCAGCACGGCGGCCCGCAGCCAGCCGATGCGGTCGCCACGATGCGTTTCCTTGTGTGTCGTGCGTGCCATGGAATTGCTCCTGTTCGTGGGATCGGCACCGCTAAAGCGGTGCCCTACGGCCCTCAGTAATCGTGCATTACGGCGGGCGCATAGGCGGCGCGCAGCGCGTTGAGCACCGCCAGCACGTCGATCACTTCCTGCGCAATCGCGCCGTTGACCGGGGTGAGATATCCTGCAGCCGCGAACCCCATGCCCACCACGCTGAGCGCCATGCCGCCGACGGCGCTCTGCAGTGCGATCGCCCGCATCCGCTTGCTGATGTGCATGAACTCGTCCACTTTCCTCAACGTGTTTTCCAGCACGACGACGCCGGCCGCCTCGATGGTGACGTCGCTGTTCTCACCGATCGCCATCCCCACCGTGGCCGCCATCATCGCCGGCGCATCGTTGATGCCGTCGCCCACATAAAGTGTCTTGGCGATCGAGGTCTCCTCACGCACGATGGCGAGTTTCTGTTCAGGGCTCTGCGCCGCATAGACCTCGGTGATGCCCACCCGCTCCGCGAGATAGCGCACTTCCGTTTCGCGATCGCCGGAGACGATCATCATCTTGTGAAACTGGTGCTTGGGCCCCAGGTGCTGCACGAAGGATCGGCTCTCGGGGCGGGGCGCGTCGCGGAAGCGCAGCACCGCCGCGTAGCGCCCGTCCACGGCCAGCACGCACTCGAGGCCGCCGCTGGTGGGTGGCAGGCCATCGCCGTCCGCGATCCCGAGCGCCGGCAACTGCGCCCGGCTGGTGAGGCGCACCTCACGACCGCCCACGGTGCCGCGCAGACCCTCGCCGGGCGGCTCGGTCACTTCGGTCGCTTCAATCAGCGCCGCTTCCTCGCTGGCCGCGGCTTCGAGGATGGCCCTCGCCAACGGGTGCTTCGAATAACGTTCGATGCTGGCCGCAAGGGGCAGCAACTCCCGCCGTTCGAAGCCGGCCGCGGTGACCATCTCCGTCAGCGTGGGCTCGCCGTAGGTCAGCGTCCCGGTCTTGTCGAAGATCGCCGTGCGGCAGGTGGCAATCTGCTCCAGCACCACCGGGCTCCTGACGACCATGCCGTGGCGGGCACAAAGCGAGATCGATCCGATGATCGCCACCGGGATGCCGATGAGAAGCGGACACGGAGTGGCGATCACCAGGACGGCCAGGAATCGCATCGGCTCGCCGGTGGCGCCCCATGCGGCACAGGCCACCGCCAGCGCCAGCGGCGTGTAATACGCGCCCAGGGTGTCGCCCAGCCGCCGCAGTTGCGGCCGCGTCTGCTCCGACTCGCGCAACACGTCCATGATCTTCGCGTAGCGGGAATCCTCGGCGCGCAGCGTGGCCCGGATGGTCAGCGCCGATTCGCCGTTGATCGCGCCGGACAACACGCGCGAGCCGGCAGTCTTGCGGATTTCGAAGGGCTCGCCGGTGAGGTACGACTCGTCCATCACGCCCTGGCCGCGAATCACGACGCCATCAACCGGACAGATCTCGTGCGGATAGATCACCAGCGTGTCGTCCACCCGGACTGCATCGATGGTCACATCGCGAATCGTCGCGGACTCCTGGCGATGCGCCACTGACGGCATCCGGCGCGCCAGGGCGTCGAGCACCGACGAGGCGCTGCGCACCGCGTAGCGCTCGAGCGCCTCGCCGCCCGACAGCATCAGCACGATGATCGATCCCGCCAGATACTCGCCGAGCCAGATCGACGCGAGGATCGAAATGCCCCCGAGCAGATCGGAACCAAACTCCCGCTTCATGAACTTGGCGGCGAGTTGGAGGATCAAGGGAGTGCCGCCAAAAATGATGGCGGCCAGCAGCGGCAGGCGGGAGGTGGCGTCGCTGGCGTGGACGCCGAAGCGCAGCACGACATGCGTGGCGATGGCCGCCGCCGAAAACGCCGCGATCACGGCGCTGCCCGACATCACCCGGTTGCTGGTCACGCCGGCACGGCGAGGACAAACGCGCGGTGGGACTGCAGCACCTTCGCGATGGTCAGGCCGGGGCGTCCGCGCGCGGGATCCCGCAGCCCCATCACGACCAGCCCGGATTTTTCTGACAACGCGCAGCGCGAGATCTCTTCCGCCACGTCGCCGCGCCGCACAATCAGCGCGCGCGGCCGGACCGGGTCCAGGTGCGTCGCCAGCGCGCGTAGCCGCTGTGCCGCGTCGTGGTCGCTCAGGCCGTCGCCGGCGATCGTGAGCAGGTGCAACGGGCAGGCCGCCACCGCCGCCACCTTGCTGGCGATGCGGATCTGGCGGAGGTTGACGTCCGCGAGATCGACCGCGGCCAGCACGGCGCCACAGGTGATCGCCGGACGAGGGCCGGCGGTGACGATATCCAATTCCGTGGGCGGCACCAGCAGCACCGGCGTCCGCGTCTTCTGCAGCACGGCCTCGCTGGTCGAACCAAGCAGCAGGCGCGCCAGGCCGTTGCGTGCGCTGCTGCCAATCACGATCAATTCGACACCGGCGGCGGCGGCTTCCCGCAGGATGGCGTCGTCCGCCGGACCCGGTTGCACACTGAATGTCGATTCTCCGATCGAGACGTCGTACGGCAGCGCCTTATAAAAGGCTTCGCTAATCGCGCCGTACTCGGAAGGATCCGCGTCGGTCGAGTGCACGATCTCGAGTTCTGCACCGATCGCGCCAGCAAAGGCCGCCGCGTGCGACACCACTCGCGTCGTCGACGGGCCCAGATCGATGGCGCAGAGAACCGTGTTGGCCATGGGGCGTTGTGCAGTATTAGACAGCTAACCGGTTTGAATTAGTGCGTAATATCCCGCACGGGTCGGGAAAAATCCGTATTTTTACGGATCAACGCCTCGTGTCTTGCTCGGCCGCCGTCATGGCCGAGTCTTTGCAGCCTCGGCGGTGAAGATGTCCACGATGAAGCTCAGTGCTCACACGGTTGTTGCCGCACTCTTCTTGATTGCGCTGCCCATCGCTGCCAGCGACGCTGCCGCTCAAGGCGCCGCCGGGCCGGGTGCAGCCGACAAGGGTGCCGCCGTGTTCGCGGCCAATAAGTGTTCGATGTGCCACGGCATGGACGGCAAGGGTAACCAGAAAGGCGCGCTGGACGATGTCGGCAGCAAGTTGACCGCCGACGAGATCCGCCAGTGGATCACGACCCCGGTTGAGATGGCCGCCAAGGCCAAGGCCGAGCGCAAGCCGGCGATGAAGTCCTTTGCGACCCTGCCCAAGGACGACCTCGACGCAGTCGTGAAATTCCTTGCCGCGAAGAAAAAGAAGTAGGACGGACCTAGACACGAGGCCGCTATGCGCAAACTAAACCCCTTCACGTTTCTAACCGGCTTTGGCGCGATGTTGTTCGCCGCATCGCTGGTCACGGTGGTGTACTCGGCGCCATCGGACCAGGGACCCGTGCTGGCGGTCGCGCCTGCCGCAAACGTCTCGATCTCCCAGGCCGCGCCCGCACAGGCGCCGCCCGCGCCGCAAGCCGGCTACATCGGCACCGAAGCCTGCGCGACGTGTCATGAGAACTACGACAAGAACATCGAGGCCACCAAGCACGGCTTCAAGGCCAACGAGCGGACGCCGGCCGCGCAGCAAGGCTGCGAGACCTGTCATGGCCCGGGCGAGGCGCATGCCGCCGACCCGGTCAAGGTGAAGCCGAAGCAGTTCAACAAGCTGTCAACGGCGGAAGCCAACGCCACCTGCACGACCTGCCACGACCGCGCCAAGCACGCGCTCTGGGAAGGCAGCCAGCACGACCAGCGCAACGTGCAGTGCATCTCCTGCCACAGCGTGCACAGCGGCAAGTCGCCCAAGGCGATGTTGAAGGCGGCCAACGAGCCGGCGCTTTGCGTCACCTGCCACGCGCCGATCGTCAAGAAGCTCAACCGCTTCAACCACATGCCCGTCCGCGAGGGCAAGATGCAATGCTCGTCGTGCCACAACACCCACGGCTCGACCAACGTGAAGCTGCTCAAGAACGGCACCACGGTGGACGAAGCCTGCACGACCTGTCACGCCGAGAAGCGCGGCCCGTATCTCTGGGAGCACGCGCCGGTCTCGAACAGCTGCGTGACCTGCCACGACCCGCACGGCAGCAACAACGACCGCATGCTCGTCGCCAAGTCGCCGTTCCTCTGCCAGCGATGCCACGTGACGTCACGGCACCCGCCAACGGTGTATGACGGGTACCTGCTGAACAACTCATCGAACGGCAACAAGATTTATGGCAAGGGGTGCGTGAACTGCCACCAGCAGATTCACGGATCCAACCACCCCAACGGCCAGATGTTCCTGCGGTAGGAGGCATGCGATGCGCAACAGAATTGCAGTAATCACCGCGGCCCTCCTGCTGGCGTCGGCCGCTCTGGCCCAGGCCCAGGACCCGCCCACCAAGCCGGCGCTGCCGACGACCCCGCAAAACGGGCTGTTCGACGTCGGCTACCGCGGCACCAGCACCGACGGCGACGCGGCGCGATACGAGCGCTACCGCGACCTGCGCGATGGCGCGACCACGCTCTTCTCGACCGTGAAGAACACCGACACCTACCGGTTCAGCGCGTTCGCGTCGAACATGGGCTACCACGACCAGCGCTACCAGGTCGGCTACTTCAACGCGAAGACGACCTTCAACTTCATGTGGGACTCGATCCCGACCAACTTCAGCTATCTCACGACCACGCCGTGGACCGACACCGGCGGCGGCGTGCTGACGCTCGATGACAACGCGCAGAAGGCCGTGCAGGCCAAGACGGCGGTGGGCGTGCCGTGCGCGCCCGGCGCGCCGCCGGCGGCGTGCGGCAATCCGGCGCAGGCCCAGCTGGCGAAGGACAACCGGTCGATCTATGTGGGCCTGGCGAAGCCGTTCGACATGCAGATGCGCCGCGACGCGGCAAGCGTCGACATGTCCTATGCGGCCACCAAGGCCCTGGGGATCAATGTCGGCTTCACGAGCACGGCCAAGACCGGCCAGCAGCCGTGGGCGGCGTCGTTCGCCTTCAACAACGTGAACGAGTTGCCGTTGCCGCTCGATCAGCGGACCAACGAAATCACGGCCGGGCTCGAGTGGGCGAACCAAAAAGGCATGGTGCGCGTGGCCTACGACGGGTCGTTCTTCAACAACAACATCCAGACCCTGACGTGGGACAACCCGCTGTTCTTTACCGACTTCAACAACGGCCTGGCGCCGCCGACGGGCCCGTTCGACCCAAGCGGCTACAGCAACGGCAACGGCCCGGCGCGCGGCCAGATGGCGCTGTCACCGAACAACCAGTTGAACGCGGTGGGCATCACCGGCCTCTACAAGATGCCCTCCCACACCACCATCAACGGCATCGTCCGCTTCACCGACATGACCTCGAATGCGACGTTGCTGCCGTGGTCGACCAACTCGTCGATCAACAACCCGGCGGTGCTGGCGGCGTTCCCGGGCCTGAAGGCGCTGCCGCGGAGCACGGCCGAGGCTGAAGTCAAGGGCATGAACGCCATGTTCAACTTCAATTCGCGGCCGACCAAGCTCCTGGGCCTCCAGGCCCGCTACCGCTACAACAAGCACGACAACCTGACGCCGCATTTCGACGCCGAGGAGTACGTGCGGTTCGACGCGGTGCCGGAAGAAACCGGCGGCGAGACCGAGCAGTTCGACGTGACGAACCAGACCTTCGACGCGACGGCGACGTTGAGCGTGGCCGCGATGGCCCTTCGTGTGGGCTACGGCTACGACAGCTTCGACCGCACCGGCCGTTCGTTCTCCAACATGAGCGACAACAAGTTCCGCATGTCGGTGGATACGCTGCGGACCCAGTACGTGACGCTGCGCGCCGGCTACGACTACATCCAGCGCAAGGGCAGCGGGTTCTCGCAATCGGCGATTGAAGACGGCGGCGCGCAGCCCGGCCTCCGGTTTTACGACGAGGCCGACCGCAACACCAACAAGGCCAGCGTCATCGTGATCCTGTCGCCGATCGACATCCTGAACTTTTCAGCCACGGTGGCGACGGGCCGCGAGGAATACAAGGGCGAGGGCCACGAATTCGGCCTGCTCACCGCCGATGTCAACGACTACACGTTCAACCTCGACCTGACCCCGAACGACTACCTGGACTTCGGGGTGACCTATGGCCGCAGCGATTTCTCGTCACTGCAGAAGTCGCGCAATGCGAACCCGCCGCCCGACCCGACGTGGACGGATCCGACGCGCGATTGGACGCTGGACAACGGCGAGACCGTGAACAACGCCTCGGCGTACCTCGACGTCCAGCGGATCGGCAAGGACGGCAACCTGAGGTTGGGCTGGGATTTCAGCGACGCGTCCAACGCTTACACCCTTGGCGGGCCGCGCACGGCATCGCTGGCGGCTGCCGGCCAGTTCGTCCCGCTGCCCGACGTCACCAACCAGTGGAACCGCTTCACCGTGGACTACAAGGTGTTCCTGGCGAAGAACGTGGGCCTCGGCCTCGGCTACTGGTACGAGAAGTTCGAAGTGTCGGACTTCAACACCATCGACACCAACGGCCCGGTGGGGTTCGCGGCGCCCACTGGCACGCCGCGCATCGACTGGCTGGGCGGCTTGATGACCGGCTACGGCAACCGGCCGTACACCGGTCAGACCGTGTTCGTTCGACTGCTCTATCGTTTCTAGGGTTCCTCCCTTCGCACGCGATTAAACAGGGCGGCTGTGCAGCCGCCCTGTTCTTTTGTACGGCGTCCTGCCAGCCCAACCGCGAGGGCACTGTTCTTGCTTTAGCAGACCTCATCGACGAGGTCAGACATGAGGATTCCCGAGCAGGTCAAGCGGCTCTTGGTGGTGAACGGTGTCCTCGTCAGCGCCGCCCTGGTGCTGCGCTTCTATGTGATCCCGAAGGACATTGTCTCGACCGAGATCCACCGCTCGTCCACGGTGGCGCGCGAGATCGCCAAGCCCGTCAAGTTCGCCGGCAGTGAGACCTGCGTGGGCTGCCACGACGAAGAGGGCACCATCAAGAGCAAGAGCTTCCACCGCAGCCTGTCGTGCGAGGGGTGTCACGGTCCGGCCTCGGTCCACGCCGCCGATCCGTCGGCGACGAAGCCGCCGGCGCCGCGCGATCGGAAGTTCTGCCCGGTCTGTCATGCCTACGATCCGTCGAGGCCGACCGGCTTCCCGCAGATCAATCCGACCGCCCACAATCCGCTCAAGCCATGTATCGAGTGCCACAATCCGCACGACCCATCACCGCCTGAAACGCCAAAGGCGTGCTCCGCGTGCCACGCGCAGATCGAGCGGACCAAGGCGCTCTCCAGCCACGCGCTCCTCGACTGCACGACGTGCCACACCGCACCGGAGCAGCACAAGTTGTCGCCGCGAACGGCGCTGCCGACCAAGCCGCAGAGCCGCGAGTTCTGCGCCAGGTGCCACGGGCGCGATTCGAAAGAAAAGGATCCGCCGAAGATCGACATCACGAGCCACGGCACTCCGTACCTGTGCTGGCAATGCCACTATCCGCACCTTCCGGAGGGACGCTGATGAACAAGCGTGAATTTCTCAAGAGCATGCAGGGCCTGATCCTGTACTTCCCGGCCGCCAGCGTGCTGGGCGCGCTCGGCGCGGAGTTGAACGCGCAGGAGACCGCGCCCGGGGCCGCCCCCGCGTATAACCCCGAAGACCATCTCTACGGCATGGGCATCGAGATCGACAAGTGCATCGGCTGCAACCGGTGCGTCGAGGCCTGCAAGGCGGAAAACGACGTGCCGCTGGACGACGGCCACTATCGGACCTGGGTGGAGCGGTACGTGATCAAGAAGGACGGCAACGTCACGGTGACCAACATCAGCGCGAAGAGCGAGCCCGCACGGGAGGCGGTGCCGGAAGATGCCGACGTGCTGCGGACATTCTTCGTGCCCAAACTCTGCAACCAGTGCGTCAATCCGCCGTGTGTCCAGGTGTGCCCGGTCGGCGCCACCTTCGCGACCAAGGACGGCGTGGTGCTGGTCGATGCCGATCGCTGCGTTGGGTGTTCGTACTGCATCCAGGCCTGCCCGTACGGGGCGCGCTACATGAACCCGAAGACCCACACCGCGGACAAGTGCACGTTCTGCTACCACCGCGTGCGCCAGGGGTTGCTGCCGGCCTGCGTTGAGGTCTGCCCGACGCAAGCGCGCATCTTCGGCGACCTCAGGAGCAAGGCCAGCCGGCTCGTGCGGTTCGAACGGATGAACAAGATCCACGTCCTCAAGCCCGCGCTCAACACCGAGCCCAAGGTGTATTACGCGCAGCTTGACGGAGAAGTGCGATGACTCCCGAAGCCGCGCGGCTGTCCGAGCTGATGGCGCAAGTCACCGGCTTCATCTATCCCAACGAGATCGAGATCCACTGGTCGATCCTGATCGTCGTGTATCCCTACATCACCGGGCTGGTCGCGGGGGCGTTCATCCTGGCGTCGCTCGAGAAGGTCTTCAACGTCGAAGAAGTGCGGCCGACCTACCGGCTGGCCTTGCTGACGGCGCTCAGCTTCATGATGGTGGCGCCGCTCCCCCTCCTGATGCACCTCGGTCACCCCGAGCGGTTCTACGAGATCCTGCTGGCCCCGAACCTGACCTCGGCGATGGCGATGTTCGGGTTCGTCTACGGGTGGTACCTGATGGGGGTGCTGCTGCTCGAGGTCTGGTTTGAGTTCCGCCATGACCTCATCCTCCTCGGCCGCCGCTCCGCGGCGCCGATGCGGTGGATCTACCGGGCGCTGTCGCTGTACTCGAACGACATCAGCCCGGCGGCGATGGCGTTCGACGACAAGGCCATCCGGGTGATCACGATCGTCGGCATCCCGTCGGCGTTCCTGCTGCACGGTTATGTGGGGTTCATCTTTGGGTCGGTGAAAGCGAACCCGTGGTGGAGCAGCGTGCTCATCCCGATCGTGTTCCTGATGTCGGCCATCGTGTCCGGGATCGCGCTGGTCATCCTGCTCTACATGATGCTGGCCGCGCTGCGCAAGGAGGAGGTGGACATGAAGTGCCTCGACACCATGACCTCCTACCTGTTCTACGCCGTGATCATCGACTTCACGCTCGAGGCCCTGGACTTCACGCACCGGCTTTACGAGAGCGAGGAGTCGGTGAAGATCCTCGGCACGCTGATCATGCAGAAGCTGTTCCTCAGCCTGATCGTGCTGCAGATCCTGATCGGCATGCTGGTGCCGCTCGGCCTGCTGATCGTCGCCAAGTGGCACAAGCTCAGCGAGGACGGCCGCAAGCTGCTGTACTTCACCGCGGCCATCCTGATCCAGTTGGGCATCTTCAGCACGCGCTGGAACATCGTGATCGGTGGGCAGCTCTTTTCGAAGAGCTTCCGCGGCCTGATGACCTACAAGATGGAGATCATGGGCATCGAGGGCTTCCTCACTGCCCTCGCGCTCCTCATCCTGCCGTTCCTGGTGCTGACGGTGATGATCAAGCTGCTGCCGACCAAGCCGCTCCTGGACGAAGCGCACGATGCGGCGTGAGGCGCCACGTTCCTGTCGCGGCGGGGGCTAAAGCCCCCGCCCTCCGTTCATCTGCCTGAGTGGTGGTGTGCCGCGCGACTTCGCAGCCGCGGCACCAGCACCAGCGCGGTGCCGTAACAGGCCAGCGCGGCGAACAATGTCGACGCGCGGGAGGTGCGGACGTCGATCACGAGCAGCTTGACGCCGGCGGCCGCCAGCAGCGGATACGCGAGCCGGCCCATCGCCGAGAAGCGTCCGGTGCGCGCCAGTCGCGCACACGCGATCACGAGCGCGGACAGCGCGGCCGTGCGGATCGTGGTCAGCATGTCGCCGCTCACCGGCAACGAGATCGCGGCGGCGGCGGTGACCGCGGCCAGGGTGATGAGGCCCGCCAGTCCGATCGCGGCGACGAGCCCGAGCGCGAGGCCCGGCGCGTCGGCCGCCGAGAGCATCGCGCCGCGGCAGGCGGTGAGCCGGCTCCCGCTGAGAGCCAGCACCACGCCGAACGTCAGCAGGGCGGGCCAGAGTGACAGGTTGGCGGCCGGCATCTCGCCGATGAACGCGGCGAGCCCCAACGCCAGGACGCCCGCGGCCTGGGACGCGGCCACCAGGGCGATCGCCGTGTGCGCGCCGAGCGACGCGCGCGACGATCGCGACCGCGCCACGGCGAGCGCGACGCCGATGCCGGCCAGCGCCACCGCGCGAGCGTCGCCGTGGAGCGCCGTCCACGTGCCGACCATCACGAAGATCAGCGCCAGCGAACTGTAGAAATAGAAGTTGAGCGCGCCCGCCGCGGGGCGCGCCAGGAACTGGAACGAGACGGCGTACAACGCCGCGCCCAAGCCGGCGATCACGCCGCCGAGCAGCATCGCGCCGGTGTCGACCGAATGCCCGACCGCGATCATTCCTCCCAGGCCGACGATCAGCACCAGCACCGTTTGGGCAATCTCGAACACGATGACCTTGCGCCCACGCACCAGCGTGCGGATGACGATCGATCCGAGATAGGCCACGAGCAGGAACCCCTGGCATGCCCACGCCAGCGTGGCCGAATCGGACGGCGGCTGTGCCAGCGCGCGCAAGGTGACGCCGAGCACGGCGAAGGCCGCCACCGCGCCGGTGGGCCAGCGCAGCCCGCGCCACTCACATAAGTAACCCAGCCACAGCGCACCGACGCCCAGTCCGGTGAAGTAGAACGCGAAAGGGGCCACCACACCGGTGCGGGCCATGAGCGTCAGCCCTGTTGCGAGCCCTCCCAGGCTGGCCAGCCAGGCCAGGCTCGGCAACCGGACATGGTTGGCCGACAGGAGAGCAGACGCGGTCAAGCCGGCAAGCGCCATGGCCGCCATCGCCGGCGTGAACAGCCCGAACTTGAGCGTGGCCTCGACGATCAACGGGAAGCCGATGATGAGCGCCGTGCCGCCGTCGGAAATCGCCCGGAGGTGGAGGCCGCCCGCCGCCGCGCGATTGGACGTCGCCAGCCACGTCAGCGCGTAGAGGAGCCCCATCGAGACGCCGATGATGGGCGGCCACGTGCCGGCTTCGGTCAGGGCCCGCAGCAGGAAGGCGCCGCCAAGAATTATGAGGGATCGGCCAAGATTCGTGAGCAGGCGCACCGGATCGATGGCGGCGGCCATCGAGACCGGCGGTGCGGATTCGACCGGCGCGGGCCCCACCTCGGCGGGTGGCGCACCATGTTCGACGGCGGCCAACCGCGCCTCGAATTCCTCGAGCCGGCGGGTCAGCTGCTGAATCTGGTCCTCGATCGAACTCGACGGAGACGGCACGGGGGTACCCTCCGCGGCGCCGGGGACGAGAGCAGACCGCACTTAAATTCTACTCTCCGGGGTGATCGCCCAGGCGGAGAATTCTGTATACTGCGATTTGCGGAGTGCGGCCCGCTTGCTCGTCCCCAACGACAACGCCGCCTCGAGAATTCATATATGTCCACGCCTGACCAGCGTCCTCCCGGGACCGCCGGACGACGCAGCTTTTTGGACTTCCTGCTGAATTTTGGTTTCTTCGCGACGGCCGTGTCGTTCCTCTACCCGGTGTGGCGATATGTGATTCCGCCGGCAGCCGCGGAGCCGGCCACCGACAGCGTGATCGCCGGTAAGGTCACCGAGTTCAAGCCCAACACCGGTGTCGTGCTGAAGTTCGGCACCAAGCCCGCCATCCTCGTGCGAACCAGCGACGGCGAGTTCAAGGCATTCACCGCCGTGTGCACGCACCTCGAGTGCACCGTGCAGTACAAGCCCGACACGTCGCAATTCTGGTGCGCCTGCCACAACGGCATGTACGACTTGTCGGGCAACGTCGTGTCGGGACCGCCGCCTCGTCCGCTCCAGGCCTTCACGGTCAACCTGCGCGGCGAGCCCGGGCAGGAAGACGTCGTCATCTCCCGAACCTGACCGCAGAGAGCCAAACCCCATGACCGCACGACTGCTCGCGTGGCTCGACGATCGGCTCGACCTGGCCGAGCTGCGCGCGTTTGTCGCCAAGAAGACCGTGCCAGTGCACCGCCACAGTGTCTGGTACTACATGGGCGGCATCACGCTGTTCCTGGTCGGCGTCCAGGTGGCCACCGGCATTCTGCTGCTGCTCTACTACCGGCCGAGCGCCGGCGAAGCGTATGAGAGCGTCCAGTTCATCGTCAGCCAGGTCGAGTTCGGCTGGCTGATTCGCAACGTCCACAGCTGGTCGGCGAACCTGCTGATCCTGATGGCCTTCGTGCACCTGTTCAGCACGTTCTTCCTGAAGGCGTATCGCCGGCCGCGCGAGCTCACCTGGGTCACCGGCGTGCTGTTGCTCTTCGTGATGATGGGCTTCGGCTTCAGCGGGTATCTCCTGCCGTGGAACGAGCTGGCGTTCTTCGCCACCAAGGTCGGCACCGGCATCGCCGGCGCGGTGCCCGGAATTGGTCCGTTCATGGTGCGGTTCCTGCGCGGCGGCGATGACGTGACCGGCGCCACGCTCACGCGGTTCTACGGCATTCACGTCGCCATCCTCCCGGCGATCACGACGATCCTGCTGGGGACGCACCTGCTGCTGATCCAGCGGCAGGGCATGAGCGTGCCGCCGAGCGTGGAGAAGCGGGAAAAGGCCGGCGAGAAGATCGCGCAGGAGCCGTTCTTCCCCAACTACGTGCTCCACGACGTGATGTGGTGGTACGTCGCGCTCGCGGTGCTCGCGGCGCTGGCGCTCTTCCTGCCATGGGAGCTCGGCAAGAAGGCCGATGCCTTCGCCGCCGTGCCGGCCGGCATCCGGCCGGAGTG
>JBDTMB010000047.1:0-19485 GCA_039934485.1 Vicinamibacterales bacterium | reverse complement strand
GCGCCTCAATTGGCGGGCACGAATGCGCCAGCCGATACGCTGATCGGAATGCTGGAATTCGCCTGCGATGGTCACCGATCCGGCAGAATCGTGCCGAGTGTTTGCAGGAGCGTCCGTTTTTGTTGTTGTGCGGCTCGAATACTCGGGCCTGCGCCGCCGGCCATGTTGGTGAAGCCGGTGATCCGATTGCCCGCTCCGAAGTCGACGAGCGTTCCGGCACGACCGACAAAGACAGTGTCTTGCGCCGTGTAATCCAGGAAGACATCGGCGTCGGAAGCATGGAATCGGGAGATGTTGTTGCCGCGGTACACCGTTCCGTCGGCGACTTCGTCTCCGAAAAACGGCAGGATGCCGAACGCAAATCCCCCGTCGCCGGCGACCTGGTTGTTTGAGATCAGGCTCGACGTCAGCTGGCCGTAAATGGTGATCCCACCGAACAGGGACCCATGCATCGTGACGTCGTTCTTCTCGACGACGGCACTCGCCGGCACCTCGTTGGGCAGCCCCCCGAGAGCGGGATTGAAATCGACCACACCTTCGATGGCGATGCCATCGGCAAACGGGTTGTCGCAGACGACCGTATTCCGCGCGATGTAGATCGCGCCGGCGCCCAGGCCCGCCACGATGCCATTCCCCACGGAAAAGAAGCCAGGATACGGCGCGCCGCCGAGAACCACGTTGTCCACGATGGAGATCGGTTGTGACCCGCCAACCGCCAGGATGCCGGTGTCTTTCACGTCGCGAAAGACATTGCGAGTGATCTCGGTCGATGCATCCCACACCGCGAACGCGACGCCGTACGACAGGTCGGCAAAGACCCGTTCCACGACATTGTCCGCGATGACGATCGTTCCGGACACACCACCTGGCACCACCCCTTCGGTGACCCAGACGGCCTGGCCTTTGGTCTGGCCGCCGAAGCGCGCGCCCACGACGTCGCTGACGAGGTTGCCCCGAAACTGGAACCCGCGTGAGAATCCAAGAAACACCGCGGCGGACACCGGCCCATCGAAGTGGATTCCCTGGATCGCTGATGTAACTGGGAGGCCGAACACCGACCGGAACGGCTGTACTCCGCGATGGATGGTCGTCATGAGCCCGTTGACGGTCTCGCCGTTGATCGACACGTCCTGGGTCAGGAACACTCGTCCGGTCCCGAACTCGAACGGCGTCGGGGCTCCAGCCGAATCGGTCGATTTAAGCAGCACGTTGCCGCCGCCGTCGACCGCCGCTTGAACGTTCAACACGTCCTGTGGAAAGGCACCAACCGGGTAAACGACGGCATCTGGCACGAAGCCGGTTCGTGGTGCTCCGATTCCGGGCGTCGAAACACCCAGCAACCACAGCGCCAGCACGACAGATGATGCGTTGCGTGACATGACCCACTCCTCCGCACAAGTTCGACCGGGGCTGAAGAGCGCGCACACGGCTCGCACGCTCATCCCTGACCTGGGCCGGCGATGTCCTGATCGGCGCCGGAGACGGTTTACAAAACCCCGTTCACGCTGGCTGGGCCAGCTTCACCATTTGCTCGTCCACCAACTTCTTCAGAGCGGGCTGCTCGCCGGCCGCGAGCGAACCGGCAATAGTGTCCCCTAACGTCTTGAGCGCGGCCTGCGCATCATAATAGGCGCCCGCTTCGACTTTTCGGAATGCGGTGACGTACTGATCCAGGAGGGCCTTGCGCTGGGTCGCCGCATTGGACGGTTTCGCGTAGCCCGAGTCCGCAATCTTCACCAGCGCCGTCTTGAGATGGCCCCACCCAAGGTCGATCACGATGGGTTTGACGCGCATGAACTCGCCCGCCATCTGCGACAAGCCGGCCACCTGCTGTACGAAGTAGTGCTCGTCGAACCCGTGCAGGCCTGCTTCGGTGTCGAGCTGCGCGAAGGTCTGCGTCCAGCCGCCAGGCCAGTCGCCGGCGAGCCCCATACCCGGCTTGTCGAATTCCCGGCCCTTGTTCATCGGGCTCTTCACGCTGCCCTGCAGCCCGCCGTTGACACCCGGCGCCACGAACCGGCCGGTCTTGACGTCGACCCTGGGCCACTGGTTGTCGGTGGCCGCCCTGGCGATGGCTTCCACGAGCCAGATGTTGTTGTTGTTGATGTCGATGAGGCTCGTGATGACGCCGCCGTCCTCCGGCCGCTCTTTGGAGTAGGTGTACTCGTTTCCGCCCGGCCCGGCTTCGATCGTCTGCCGGCCGCCCATGTGTTCCATCCCGATGGTGGCGACGATCGACTTCACCTTCTCGGGATGCATGTTGAAGTAGTCGTACTGCGGCCAGGCGGCTTCGGCGCCGGGCATGAAATGCCGGCAGTCGAAATAGAACAGGATCGTTCGGTCGCGCTGCGCCCTTGGAATGTGATTGAGATACGACATGATGCCGACCATGCCGTAGCCGCCGTTCTCTTCAATCAGCGACATCGCGTCGGTGTGCGTGGCGAGCACGACTTGCTCGTCGGCCGCGGTGCCGTAGTTCTTGCCGGGCAGGTGCGCGACGATCGCCCGGCCAGTGTCCACCTGGAAGCGGGCAATCAACGTCAACGTCGCCCTGCGCCCGGCCTTCGCATCCGCCAGCACCTTGGCGCCATTCACCCGATCGAGCGTGAGCGTCGGACAGTTGACGTACTGCGCACCAAGCTTCGCCGTCCCGTCTACCGTGTAAACGCTCCGCTGCGTCAGACCCAGTGCCGCGCCAGGCGACAGGTTGTACACGTGCACCATGCCGGCCGCCTTGCCCTTGATGGCGATCCGCGCGAAGCGGCCCAGCTGGCTCCAGCAATATCGGCCATGGAACGAACTGGTCACGCTCGGCGGCGGAGGCACAAACAACGGATGCCACTTGCCGGGCGAACGCCATTCGTAGTCCGTCAGCGTGTAATTGTCGAGGAAACGGTCGTCGTACGGCGGATCCGGGTACCGCTCCGTCTCGCAGACGAGGATCTTGCCGGCGATGGCTGAATCGGCCGGCGGATGCGCCGGATCGAAATAGATCATCTGCGCGGTGAGGCCGTCGGCAGGCGTGTGGCCCGACGTCATCCCGTAGGACGCCACGACCGGTACCGGCTTGCCATCGGAGACGAGCTTCTCCACGGCGATGCCCGAGTCGTGCCGATGGGTCCGGCGATCGGGCCAGTCGTCGACGACGTACCGGTCGTAGGGCATGTCGATGTACTCGAGGTCGACCGCCCCGAATTCGTGCATCTTCGAGATCAAGTGGTCTGTGAACTGCTTCCAGCCGGCGCTGCCCGCGTAGGTCGGACCACACTTGGTCGCCTTGAAGGTGTTCCACTCCAAGGCCACCTCGGGCGAGATCATGAATTTCTGGTCGATTCGTGGAAAGGCGCCAACTGGTGTCGCGGCGGAAGTCGCCCTGCCCTGCGCCCCGAGCGAGGTCCGACCGAGCATGGTGCCCGCGGCGACGCCCGCCGCAGCCTTCAGGAACGTTCGCCGCGAAGAAGCCTTCTTAGTCATGAGCGGTAGCCTACCCGATCGGGTCGCCGACAGGTGAGGCGAGGGACGCGTCCTCAACCTACGGACATGCCGGCGCCAGCGCGTGCGCGCCCACCGTGAAGTTGCAGCCGAAGTTCGGGTTGGCCACCACCGCCGGCGTCAGGATGTCGTCGCCGGCCGGCTTCACGCCGTTGCCGACCCAGTTCACGAGATCGGCGAACCCGCGCTCCATCTCCGTGGTGTTGAAGCCGCAATGGTTGATGTCGCGGATCGCGCGCGTCACGAGCCGGTCGTTGGCGCCCTGCGCGGCCGCGCGACGCGCGTAGATCTGCTCCATCGAAAACGGCACGAAGAGGTCGCCCAACGTGTGCATCGACAGGACCGGCATCGAGAGGGTGCCTTCGATTTCCGGGACGCCGGCGAGGCCATGTTCATGCCTGGCCTGCGGATCCAGGTCGATGCGGCGGATGCTCGCGTTCAGCGCCACCTCTTCGGCGGACAGCGCCGGGTCGGCGTCAATCTGGTACACCGTATCGACATTGGTTCGGGTTCCCGCTTGAGAGCCGACGCCCTGGGCGAGAAGGAAATTGCCGCCGGTGCCCGCGAAGCGGAACCCCGGATCGAACATCGGACGACGGCCGCCGCTCAGGTTCTCGACGACGCCGGCGTAGGTCTGGCCGAGGGGCGTCAAGGTCGACGGGAACGGCGCGCCGAACAGCGTCCTCAGCTGCGGCACGATGGTGGTCGAATAGTCCGCCGGGAACGGGAACGGCACGTCGAAGCCGGCGAGCGCATGCGCGGCCAGGTGGTTCTCGACGAAATAGTCGAAGAGCTTGTTGTCGCCCATCACGCCGCACATCGGCATCGCGCCATCGTAGGCGTTGGGATACTGCTCGATGGCCACGCCGGTGATATGGCCACCCATGGACGTGCCCGTGAAGTAGACGCGGCTCGGGTTGGCGACGAGACCGTTGAACAAGGTGCCCAGGTCATGCGTGTCCTTGACACCCTGGGTCACGTCGTAGCCGTTGGTGGCATAGCTCGAAGCGGCTCAGGCGTAACCGTGCTCGATCAGATACCGGCGAATCGGATGGTTGCTGACGGTCAGTTCCAGGAGGCCGCCGCGATAACCGTGGGCGTAGAGCACGAGTTCGCCATTCCAGTTCGCGGGCACTTCGATCCGGTAGCCCGCTCCCCCGTGCACGCCCCATAGACGCGTCGTCGTCGTGCCGCTCAGAGCGTCGAAGGGCAGCTTCGTTTGATCGACAAAGTACTGTGGCGGTTTGTCGGCCTTGACCGCCGGCGCCAAGACGACGAACAAGAGCAACGTGGCGACGACGCCGACGGCCGCCCGCCCCAGGACACCCTTGGGAACCGAAACGAATTGGTGTTGCCGCATCTGTCCCTCGCTTCCTCTCTGGTCGGAGCCAGTGATGGCGCGAATCCTAGGCCCGCGGATCACGCAAAGTCAACGATAGTGGTCTCGATCCTGTGCAGTAGGCGTGCAAGGGGGCCCCGCCTCCCCCCAAGCTACGCGGACAAGGCTTTTTTCAATCCTGTTGGGAACGTGTTGCCGTGGCCGGTGCGACGGCGCCGCACGCGCTGAGACACGGCGTCGTTCTACGGATGACCTGGACCTCGCTCATCACGAGCGAGACGCAGCGATCGACGACGCGATCACCGCCGACGCGATCGTCTCACCGAGCAGCCTTGCGCTCGGGGAAATCGAATCCGGCGCGGTGACCAGGCGGTTGCGAATTTCGCGAAAGGACGACCACAAACGCGGCCATGAGGGCCTGCCGCGGGAACAGCTCGGCCACCTCGTTTTCCGGATTGGCGTGGGACGTCCGCGCGGCGAAGCGCGCCGGCGGGACGCCGCGCCCGGTCGCGAACGGGACGCATCGGCTCGAGATGTCGGTGTCAGCCCGCCGGGGACTCGAGTGTCCCCGGCGCGGCTGTGCAATTGAGGACAGCGATTACCGGCCCTGCCCCGTATCGTCGCTTCACGGTTCCTGGATGCGGCGCACACGGCTTATCGGATCACGACCTTGGGCGCCCGCTGCCATCGCGATCCTGTTGACGCTGCCGTTGAGCGCCGTTGCGCAGGATGTCACCGAGCCGGCCCTGAAGGCGGCGTTCATCTACAACTTCGTGCGGTTTACCGAATGGCCCGACGTCCTGGCGGCGTCCGCACCGTTCGTCATCTGTGTGCCCGGCGACGCTGCGGTCGGCGACGAACTCGAGCGGACCGTCAAGGGCCGCGAACTCGCCGGCCACCGCATCGTCGTGTCGCAGTCGCCCGCTGCCGATCAAAAGCGCGAGTGCCACGCCCTCTACCTGTCGGGCGTCAGGGCCAACCAGGCGGCGCAACTGATCTCCGGGCTGCGCGACATCCCGGTCCTGACGATCAGCGACATCGACGGATTCACCGCGGTCGGCGGCATCGTGCAGTTCTTCTTCGAGCGCGGCCGGTTGCGTTTCGGCATCCGGATCGAGTCCGCGCAGCAAGCCAGGCTCAAAATCAGTTCGAAGCTCCTCGTGCTGGCGAAGCGATATGAATGACCTTCAACCACGATCCGTCATGAGGCGATGCGGCTCGGTGTGCGGACTGGTACTGCTGGCCCTGATCGCGGCGCCGCCCTCGGCGTGGGCCCAGTCCTCGCTCCCGGATCTGAGCCTCGAAGATCTCATGAAGATGGACGCCGGGCAGGTCTATGGCGCATCCGAGCGGCTGCAACCCGTGACGGAGGCCCCGGCCTCGGTGTCCTTCATCACCGCAGAGGAGATCGAGCAGTACGGCTACCGCACGCTGGCGGACATCCTCCGCGCCGTCCGCGGCATCTACATCACCAACGATCGCAGCTACAGTTTCGCCGGCACCCGCGGGTTCAGCAAGCCGGGGGATTACAACAGCCGAATTCTCCTGCTGATCAACGGACACCGCGTCAACGACAACATCTTCGGGCAGGCGGAGATCGGCGCCGAGTTCGGACTCGATGTCGCGATGTTCGAGCGGGTGGAGGTCATCCGCGGGCCCGCCTCGTCGCTCTATGGCGACAGCGCGTTCTTCGCGGTGGTCAACGTGATCACGCGGACTGGCGCCTCGCTCGGCGGCGCCCCGGTGGCGGTGGAGACCGGCACGCTGGGGGCACGGCTGGTGCGCGCCGCCGCCGGCCAGCGGTTCAAGAACGGCGTGGACGTGGCGGTGTCGGCGACCTACCAGCACAGCGACGGGGTGGGCCGGCTGTATTTTCCGGCGTTCGACGCGCCGGACACCAACAACGGCGTCGCAGAAGGTCTCGACGGAGAAGACCTCAGGCAGATCTACAGCCGGGTGAGCTTCGGCGGCCTGGCCGTGACCGCGGCCTACGGCAGCCGGGAAAAACATATCCCCACCGCCTCGACCGGCACGCTGTTCAATCAACAGACCTGGAAGGAGCAGACGAGCGATCGCCACACGCTGGTCGATGCCGAGTACAAGCGTTCCTTCGGTGGCACGCGGCTGACCGTCCGGGCCTCGTACGATCGGCTCGCCTATGACGGCACCTATCCGTACGAGGTCGAGCCCGACGGCGCGCCGACACAGGTGGTCGACGTCGCCGGCAACGGCGCGCGTTGGAGCCTCAACGGCGGGATCACGCGCGCCTTCCGAGGCCGGCAAATCGTCACCGCCGGGGTCGAGTACATCGACAACGTGCACCAGGACCAGAACGCGTCCTATCTCGGCTTCCCTGACCCCCTCGTCGACATCAATCACTCGTCGATCCAGCACGCCGCGTACGTGCAGGACGAGATCAAGCTCGGGCGATCGGTCATCGTCAACGCCGGGCTTCGCTACGACGGCTATGAGAATTTCGTGAACGTCTCGCCGCGCGCGGCCCTGATCGTGCTGCCCTCACCATCGCAATCGTTGAAGTACCTGTTCGGCAACGCCTTTCGCGCGCCGAACGAATTCGAACTGAATACCACCTACTTTGGCGAGAGGGTCACCTCGCTGCAGCCCGAGTCGATCGACACCCACGAACTGGTGTGGGAGCGCTATGCGAATGACCGGCTGCGCACGTCCGTCTCGACCTACTGGTACAAGGCCGACCGCCTCATCACGCCGACCCTGGATGACACCACCTTTTTCGGCGTGTCGTATGTCAACCAGGGCCAAGTGCGGGCCAAGGGGCTCGAGCTCGAAGCGCAGTTGCGCTTCATGGGCGACGCGCGAACCCTGGTGAGCTACGCCTTCCAGCGCGCCGTGGATCAGCAAACGCACGAGGAGCTCCCGAATTCGCCGCATCATGTCGCCAAGGCGCGGATCAGCCTGCCAGGACCCACGCCACGGTCGTCGGTGTCGGTCGAGGCGCAATATCTCAGCCGCCGCGCCACTCTTGCCGGCGCCTGGGTATCGGCGGCCGCCACCGTCGACGTCTACGTGGTCCAACCGCTCGGCGGCTCCTGGCAACTCGTCGGCGGCGTGCGGAATCTCTTCAACGCCGACTATCTGGATCCCGTGTCGGGCGAGCATCGGCAGGACGCAGTGGCGCAGAACGGCCGTACCGCTCGAATCGGACTGCATTGGAAGCTCTGGACGAAATAGGTTAGCGACCGCAGGTTTGCTACCATCGGTCAATGCGTGGCCGGACCCTCACACGTTTGTTCGCGGCCCTCGCCGTGCTGTGGGCGGCGGCGGCGGCGGCGCAAACGGGCCGGGGGCCGGCGGCGATCACACCCTTTCCACGCGGATTGTCGGGCACGCTGGCGTTTCAATCCGATGTCCGCAGCGCCGACAATCCCGACGGGCGCGTCCGCATCTACACCATTAGCCTCGCCACCGGATCGATCGCGGCCCTGACGACGGCGCGCGACTGGGATGACGAGAACCCGCGGTGGTCGCCCGACGGCACGCGCCTCGCGTTCAAGTCCAACCGCGACGGCAACTACGATCTTTACGTGATGGACGCCGACGGCGGCAATCTCGTCCGCATCACCGACGATCCCGCCAACGATCACGACCCGGCCTGGCTGCCCGACGGCGAAAGCCTGGTCTTCATGTCCGAGCGCGACAGCCGCGGCGATCTCTATCGCGTGTGGCTGTCGGATTTGCACGTCGAACGCCTCACCGATCATTTCGAGGGCAAGGCGATCATGCCGGCGGTGTCGCCGGATGGCAACTGGGTGGCTTTCGCCGCGCAGACCCTGCCCCACAACTTCGGCTGGACGTTTCAGATCCACGTCCTCGAACTGGCCACGAAGATGACGTGGCCGTTCGACGAGTCGGGCCCCGCGTGCTGGCCGAGTTGGTCGCCCGATGGCTCGACGATCGCGCATGTGTATCTCGAGCAGGAGCCATCGCAGATCCACACGCTCAATTCGTTCGGCAACGCTCCGGCACCGGTCGCGGGCGATCCGGTCCGCTGGCACTATTATCCCGACTGGTCACCGGACGGGCGCCTGCTGGCGATGTCGGTGAGCCCGGCTCACCACGAGGGTGAGGACTGGGACCTCGCCGTCGCCGACCCGACGCGCGCCATGCCGTATCAACGGCTCACCACCGGGCCGGGCAACGATCGCCTGCCCGACTGGCGCCCGCGCTGAAGCACCCATCAACTAGACTGAGCAAATGAACGGGAACCGGCTCAGGACCATTGCCACCGGCATTTCGCTAGCTGCGGCCCTCGTCATGTCAGCGAGCTCGCTGCAGGCCTGGGGCGGGCCCGGGCATCGGCTGGTCGGGCTCGTCGCCTTCAACCATCTCTCCGCCACCGCCCGCCAGAACGTGGCTTGGCTGCTCGGCAAACAGTCGCTCGCCGACGTCGCCGGCTGGGCCGACTCGCGCGTCACCGACGAGCAGCAGACGGCGCCCTGGCATTACCTCAACATCCCGCCCGAAGCCACCGGTTACGATCGCGACCGAGATTGTCCGCGCCAGCCTGGCGTGGCCGCCGGCTCGCGCGCGGACAAATGGCGCGACTGCGCCGTCGATCGCATCACCTACTTCGAGCAGTTGCTGGCCGACCCGAAGCTCGACCAGCTCGACCGCGGCACCGCCCTGAAGTACCTGGTGCACTTCATCGGCGACCTGCATCAACCCTTTCACGCGCTCGGCGTCGGCCGCGGCGGCAACGACGTGATCGTCAAGGTCTTCGGCTCCGCCAACTGCAGCAACGATCCGGCGCGGACGTTTCCCTGCAACCTGCACTCGGTGTGGGACTCGCGGCTGCTCGCGCATCGCGGCCTCGACGAGGCGCCCTACCTGATCGTGCTCGAACGCCTGATCGCGGAGAAACATCTCGCCGGCCAGCCGGCGGGCACGCCGGAACAATGGGCCGTGGAGTCGTGGACCCTGGGGAAGGCCGCGCTCGTCGCGCCCGGTACCGACATCGATGAGGCGTACTACAAGACCCACATCTCCGTCATCGAGACGCGGTTGGCGCTCGCCGGCGTCCGGCTCGCTGCGGTGCTGAATCGGGTGTTGGTGGCACTCCCTGATCCCTGATCCCTGATCCCTGATCCCTCCGATACACGCCCGAGACGCCGTCGACCGCGATCGACCAGTCCACGTTCGCCGACTCCACCATGAGGTTGTACGACCGCGGATCGTCGCTGTAGTCGTAGACACCGCTCCCTTCTCCCCGATAGTCGATCACCTCCTGCAGCGGGCGTCCGCTCACGGCGCTATGAATCGTGAGGTGGAGCCTGCCGCCCTTCGGCGGGTTCTCGTTCTTCGCCTCCCAGCGGATCCGGAAGCGCCCGGAGTCGCTGACAAACCCGAGCGTGGCGCCGCCCCGCCCCTGCCACGCTCCGAGGGAACTTGTCACCGACTCGAGTTGAGGCGCCGGCAGATCCGATTTGCACGCAGAAAGGGCCGCGGCCAGGAGGGCGAAAGAGATCAGGCGGAACACTGTCAAGACGATAGCCGATTCCCGTCACCGGCGCGTTTGACATTCACTACGGAGCCCGGCATCCAATAAGGCATGTCATTCCACGAACTGTTGCTGAGCCCCCTCGCCTACGCGCCGCCGGCGCACGTGCTCGAGGATCTATCGGACGCGGAGGCCGTCCGCCGCATCGAGGGGGCGCCGCACTCGGTGGCGGAGATCGTGGCGCACCTGGTGTTCTGGCAGGAATGGTTCCTGAGCCGCGCGCGTGGCGTGTCGGCGCCGATGGTTGGGGCAGCGGCCGGATGGCCTCCGGCGCCGGCCGGCTCGTGGAACGAGATGCGCGAGCGCTTTCTCAGTGGCGCGCGGGAGGGCGTGTCCCTGGGATCTCGCGCCGAACGCGCCGCCCAGCGCCTGGCGCCGGCGATCGAATTTCCGCCGCTGTCGCACTACACCGTCACCGATGCGCTGACGCACGTGGCGATCCACAACGCGCATCACCTGGGCCAGGTCGTGGTGTTGCGACAACTGCTCGGAAGGTGGCCGCCACCGTCCGGCAGCTGGACGTGGTGAAGGCCAATTTCTTGGCAACACCATGGCCGCTTAGCAGCACTGGCGTTTCCAAAGAATTGTCTTCTCTCTGTCTCTGTGTCTCTGTGGCAGGCCCCTCAAGTGAACAGTACACTCACGTACGTAAACCACGGAGGACACGGAGATCACGGGGTAGTTGTTGGACAGGCCAGCGCCGCTGAGCGGCTCTGGTATTTCCAACGCCCGTCTCCGTGTGTCCCGTGTTCTCCGTGGTGAACGTCCGTCAGGGGAGGCCGCGACCTGGTTCGATCGCACACGGGCGCGAACGCCCAATCGGAGCCGCGCGTTGCTGGATCTCGCTCGCGCGCATGCCCGAACTGATCGAAGCCAGGCAGGCCCTCAAGTGAACAGTACACTCACGTACGTAAACCACGGAGGACACGGGCCCATTGGTTTAGTTCCCAGGGGGCGTGCCGCGGCGCGGTTGCGGCGGGTTCTTCAGCAGCTTGTATTGATTCAGTCCGGCGTTGACCTTGAACTCCACGCCCATCTTGCCGATCTCCGCCGTCGCCTTCGCCGGATCGCCCGAGACGCCCGAATCCGCCGGGCCGCCCCAGGGCTTGAGCTGATCCTTGCGCACGCCCGTCGGGCGAATGAAGAGCATCTGCGAGGTGTCGCTGATGCCGGCGTGGCTGCCCACGGCGTCTTCGTCGTAGCCATACTGCGCCTGCAGCCACGCGCGATAGTAGATGCGGCTGTCTTCGTAGTAGCTGGTCAACGCAAACACCTTGGTGCCCTTGTCCTTCCATTCCTCGTTCAGCTTGTTCGCCACCGCCACCATGCCGGCCTGGTTGGGGCCGCTGTCGCCGATGAACAGGATCTCCTTGAAGCCGTGCACCTGGAGGCTCCGCGCGGCGGCGTCGAGGATCAGGTCGTAGGCGGGTGACGGCACCGAGATGGCGCCGGCGTTCTGCCGATCCGGATCGCCCTCGGGCACATACTGCAGGATGGGCGCGACCAGCGCGTTCTTCAAGCGGCGCGCCATCAGGTTCGCGGTGTAGGCGACCACGTAGTTGTGCTTGCCGATCACCATGTGGTACCCGTTCTTCTCGGTGCCGCCGGTCGGCACGATCACCGTGGTCTTGCCCGCCTTCATCGCATCGCGGGTTTCCTCCCACGTCAATTCATCGATGAACACGGTGTCGGGCGCCGCGGTTGGCGTCTTGCCCGCCGGCGCCGTATCCATCGTCGGCACCAGTGAGGGCCGAGGCGCCGCGTTGGCGGGCGCGCCACCGCCACCGGGGCCGCCGCGTCCACCCGGTCCGCCGCGCCCACCGCCGCCGCCGGGCAGCGGGGCCACCGGCGGCTCGGTGCCGTCCTGCATGCGCTTGATCTGCGCGAGCGCGTTGTCCAACTTCGTCTGCAGGAACCGCTTGCCGAGTTCGGGCGTGGCCTTGCCCTGGTTGTTGCCGCTGACGCCGTTGTTCTCGTAGTCGTTGCCGGTGAGACGGTTCTTGCGCACGTGCTGCGGCTTGACGTAGAGCAATTCCGAGGTGTCGAAGATGTTGGCGTGACCGCCGAGCTGCGCTTCGGTGACGCCGAGCAGTTTCGCGGTGTACGTGTTCTGTTCAGCGTGCGACTTCGTGTAGTAGTCGTCGATCCAGTAGGCCTTGGCGGCGCCGGCCCACAACTGGTTCAGCTTCTCTGCGGCGGTGCGCATGCCGGTGCGATTGCCGCCCGATTCACCGATGAAGTAGATCGTCTTGAACCCGCCGGCCTTGAGGCTGCGGCCGGTGTTCACGAGCAGGTCCACGAAGCGCTCCTCTGGCAGCGTGATCGTGCCGGGCTTGGCCATGTGGCCGCCGATGTTTTCCCAGCTGCCCTCGGGCACGTAGGTGACGATCGGCGCGACCAGCGTCTTGCCCAACGCGCGCGCGATCTTGTCCGCGCTCCACTCCATGACGAACTTGTGCTCGCCGTCCACCATGTGCGGGCCCTTCTGCTCGGTGCCGGCGGTGCCGACGATGATCGAGGTGGTGCCGGCGGCGACGAGGTCGCGCACCTCGGCCCACGTCAGCTCCTCGAGCATCACCGTATCTGGCGGCTTGCCCGCCGGCGCCGTTGCCGGCGCGTTGGCGGGGCGCTGCGCCACGAGGGTGATTGCCGACAGGACAAGAATCGCCAGCACGGCTGGAACAGCACGTTTGATCATGGTCAGCGTCTCCAGAAACACAACTGTGTAAGCCTACACCGAAGACCGGCGTCTAGCGCCGTCTCAGGACGACGGCAGACGGATTGCCGGCCGGATCGAGAATCGTCTTGTCGAGGACGCAGCACGTGTCTGGTCCGGTCAGCTGGCCCAACTTGGGGTCGCTGGCGTACAACACCAGCAGGCTCGAGGGCGCCGCTTGCGAGAGGTCGAAGCGATTGAGATCGACAAAATGCGAGCGCAACCGCAATTCCGCGCGGCCGCGTTTCTCAACCTGGAAGCGCCAATGCATCAGGCCGTCGTCGAGCGCGTCACTTAGGTAGACGGCGGGAACCGGTGTGGCCGTGTCGAGTGGAACCACATAGTCGGCGATGTGCGAAAAGCTCGCGGGATCGAACCAGGTGGCCGAGCGCGTGACGTAGTCACCCACGTAGTCGGAATAGAAGAAGTAGTACTGGACGGGCATTCCCGCAATGAGCAGCACCGTGGCCAACCGGACGATGAATGGCCGCTGGCTGAGGAGCCAGGCCGCGCCAAACGCCGCGATCAACACGCCCGCCGGCAGCGCGAAGATCTCGCGCTGCACGAGATAGCGCGAGTCCACCAGCGCCGGCCACAGCGGCGCGGCCAGGAACGCCACCAACAACACGAGCGCCACCGGCAGCTTGCGGTTCGACCACAGATAGTAGAGGCCGCACGGCAGAAACAGCGCGAGCGCCATCAGGAACACGCCGGCGCGGCGGGTCGCGGTGGTGAGGTTGGCGCCGCCGGACATGAAGAGATACCCGGGGTTGAAGTAATCCCAATAAACCGACAGCCGCGTCTCGATGCCGTTGTAGTTGAGAAAATCCTTCGCGCCCTGCATTGGCGAGAGTCGCTGCGTGTCGTAGACGTGGTAGTTGGTGGCCACGGCTCGCAACATCTCGGGATTGGCATTCAACCACACCAGGAGAGGCAGCAACGGCACGGCGAAGCCCACGCCCACCGCGGCCATCAGGCGCAGCGGCCTGGCCGACGCCGCCAGCGCCGCCCAGGTCATCACCAGACAGAGCGGCATCATGGCCCATGCGGCAAGGTGGCTGTAGAGGCCGAGCCCGAGCAGCAGCCCGGCCAGCACCGCGGTCCACATGCTGCCGGTCTCCAACACGACGAGCAGGCACCACAGCCAACCCAGGAAGAACGGCAACGGGCAGATATAGTCGAGCGCCTGCCTCGCCAGCAGCAGATGCGCTGGGGTCAGCGCCAGCATCAACGCCGCCAGCGCGGCGTACCACACGCCGCCGAGCAGCCGCCTGGCGACAAAATAGATCAGCACCACGTCGAGGATGCCAATCAGCGCGGTCGGCAGGCGCACGGACCATTCCGCCAGCGGCGCGATCTTCAAGGTGGCCGCGATCAGGTAGAACAGCCCGGGTTGATACCAGACGCCATACTCCTCGATCCGGACCAGCAGCGGCAGCCACTTCCCATCGAGGTCGTGACCGGTGGTCGCGATCGCGTTGGCATGGACGACAAAGCGCGCTTCATCGCCCCCGAACGCTGGCACCGCGCCGAGCCGCCACAAATACAACGGCACGACGCAGACCAGGACCAGGGCCAGCGGCAGCCAGGTCGGCAGCGGCGGCGAGCGGCGGTCGGCGGCCATTCCCTCGGAACTACATCCGCGCGCGCAGTTCGGTGTCGATCGCGCCGAGGAATTCCTCGGTCGTCAGGTAGGCATGATCCGGCCTGATCAGGATCGCCAGGTCCTTGGTCATGCGCCCCGACTCGACGACGTCGACGCAGACCTTCTCGAGCTTTTCGGCGAAGGCCACGACCTCCGGGGTGTTGTCGAAGCGGCCGCGATACTGCAGCCCGCGCGTCCACGCATAGATCGAGGCGATGGGATTGGTGGAGGTGGGCTTGCCCTGCTGGTGCATCCGGTAGTGGCGCGTCACCGTGCCGTGCGCGGCCTCGGCTTCCACCGCCTTGCCGTCGGGCGACATCAGCACCGACGTCATCAGCCCCAGCGAGCCGTAGCCTTGCGCGACGGTATCCGACTGGACGTCGCCGTCGTAGTTCTTGCACGCCCACAGGTAGCCGCCGTTCCACTTGAGGTTCGAGGCCACCATGTCGTCGATCAGGCGATGTTCGTAGGTCAGGCGCTGGGCCTCGAACCGGGTCTTGAACTCGGCGTCGAAGACGCGCTGGAATGTGTTCTTGAAGGTGCCGTCGTAGATCTTGAGGATGGTGTTCTTCGTCGACAGGTAGACCGGATAGTTCCGGCCGAGCGCGTAGGTGAAGCAGGCGCGGGCGAAGCCTTCGATCGAGGCGTCGAGGTTGAACATGCCGAGGGCAATGCCGCTGCCCTTGGCCTTGATGATCTCGCGCGAGATCGGCTCGCCGCCGCCCTCGGGGGTCCAGCTCAGGGTCAACGTGCCGGCGCCGGGGACCGTGAAGTCCTGCGCGCGGTACTGATCGCCGAAGCCATGACGGGCCACCACCACGGGCTTGTCCCAATGCGGGACCAGGCGCGGGACGTTCTTGCAGATGATCGGTTCGCGGAAGATGGTGCCGTCGAGGATGTTGCGAATCGTCCCGTTCGGCGACTTCCACATCTGCTTGAGGCCGAACTCCTTCACCCGGGCCTCGTCGGGGGTGATGGTGGCGCATTTGACAGCCACGCCGTATTCTCGAGTGGCGTTGGCGGAATCAATCGTGATCTGGTCGCCGGTCCGGTCGCGCGCCTCGACGCCGAGGTCGAAATACTTGAGGTCGATGTCGAGATACGGCAGGATCAGCGTCTCGCGGATCTTCTGCCAGATGATGCGCGTCATCTCGTCGCCGTCCATCTCGACAACGGGATTGCTGACCTTGATCTTCGCCACTCGGTGCTCCTTGGTCGAAACTTGTAAGATGTAAACCACCAATGATAACGCACATCAGGCGCCGGCTCGGCGTGCTCGTCCTGCTGCTTGGCTTGGCTCTCATCGCGGCCGCGCCGCTGGTCGCGCAGCGCGCCGCCGCAGCGCCGGCGGAGGGGCGGGCGCAGTGGCTCCAGATGTTCGCGCGGGCCTACTACCCGGGCCGCAGCGGGCAAATCATGTTCGTGCCGCGCCAGGGGATGTTCTTCGCCGACCACGATCCGCTCTACAACTTCATGCACGGATCGCCCTGGCCCTACGACGCGCGGGTGCCGCTGTTTTTCCACGGCGCGCCGTTCATCCAGCGCGGCCGGCGGCTCGAGCCGGCACGGCAACAGGACGTGGCCCCGACGCTGGCCGCCCTGATCGGCGCCACGCCGCCGGCCACCACCACGGGGCGGGTGTTGCACAGCGCGATCTCCAGCGTCCGCCAGCGTCCGCGGATCGCGGCGCTGATCGTGCTCGACGGCATGCGCGCGGACTATTTCACGACTTACGCCGCGCTGATGCCGGGGCTCGCCCGGCTGCGCGCCGAAGGCGCGTCGTTCGTGAACGCGCGCGTCGACTACCTCCCGACGGCGACCAGTGTCGGCCACGCCACGCTCGGCACCGGCACCGATCCGCGCGTCCACGGCCAGGTGGCCAACAACGTGTTCAATCGCGTGACCAGCAAGCCGCAACCCGCCTACGAAGGGCTCGACCCTCGGGAGCTGATGGCGCTGACGCTGGCGGACGTGTGGAACGTGGCCACCGACGGCCGCGCGGTGATCATCGGCCAGGGCGGCGCGATGCGCGCCACCGCCGGACTGGTGGGCCACGGCGCCTGCCAGATCAACGGCCGCAAGGTGATCGCCGCCAGCTACAGCACGGTCGACGGCGGCTGGGAAACCAATCCGCAGTGCTACACAATGTCGGAGGCGCTCAAGGGATTCAGCGGCAAGAAGGTGTGGGAGGCCGCCGGCGGCAAGTGGCTCGGCCACGACATCGCCAGCCCGACCAGGTTCCGCGCCTCGAGCCTGTTCCAGCGCTTCGAGGCCGAGGCGCTGCTCGCCGTGCTCGAGCGCGAGCCGCTCGGCGCCGACGACATCACCGACCTGGTCTTCGTCAACATCAAGGGCTCCGACTACGTGGCCCACGCCTACGGCCCCGATTCGCCCGAGATGAAGGACGAACTGGGCGAGCTCGATCGGCAAGTCACGGCGATCATCGGCGCGCTGACCCGCAAGGCCGGCGCCGGCCAACTGGTGGTCGCCATCACGGCCGACCATGGCATGCCGTCGGTGCCCCCAGCCAATGGCCGCCAGGAGATCACCGACGTGGTCGGCGCGATTCACCAGCGCTTCGATCCGGACCAGAAGTCGCTGGTGCAGTACTTCGGCGATGCGGCCAACGCGCAGATCTTCGTCGATCCGGTGCGCCTGCGCACGCTGAACCTGACGTTGAAGGAGATTGCGCTCTTCCTGGAGTCCCAGGATTACATCGCCGCGGCGTTTACCGAGGACGAAGTCCGCACCGCCGAGGGCCGCCTGCCGCGCTAGCCGCGCGTCTGCGCCATCGACGTCATCGGCGGCTGGCTTTCGGCCTGGGCGCGGGGGCGGCGTCGATATATTTCTCCGCCCAGCCCGAGATCGCGTCCATCGCGGCGGCGAGGGCCTTGCCCTTCTTGGTCAGCGAATACTCCACCCGCACTGGCGTCTGCGGCAGCACCGTCCGCTCGAGCAGGCCTTCCTGCTCCAGTTCCTGCAGGCGCTCGCTGAGCATCCGGTCGGTGATCCCGGGAATCGCGTCGCGCAGCGTCGCGAACCGGCAGCGCTGCTTGAGCAGCACGAAGATCACCGCGCCGGTCCAGCGGCGGCCGATCAGCTCGCTGGCGCGGTGGAACTTGGTGCACAACTGGGGGACCGGGGCCTCGTGCTTCATCGCGTGACACCCTAGGATACCACGGGCATCGCAGTAACTATTTGACAGGTAGTTGATATATTTAGTATAGTCACTAGCAATTGGGAAGCGCATGGGCGGCCCAGAGACTGGAGACGTTGCATCATGGACGCAGGATTGGTGATCGCTCGGCTGGGGTTCGGTTTGTTGATGGCGGCGCACGGCGCCCAGAAGGCCTTCGGCTGGTTCGGCGGCTACGGCCTGGCCGGGACGGCCGGGTTCTTCGAATCGATCGGCTTCCGTCCGGGCCGGTTCTTCGCCGCCACGGCCGCCGGCACGGAAATCGGCGCCGGGTTGCTGGTGGCGCTCGGCCTGCTGGGCCCGGTGGGGCCGGCCCTGGTCGTCTCGGTGATGCTCGTCGCCGCCGGCTCGGTGCACTGGCAGCACGGGCTCTTCGCCCAGAACAACGGCATCGAAATGCCGCTGCTCTATGCCGTGGCGGCGATCTCGCTGGCGCTCACGGGCTCCGGCGCGTATTCCGCTGACGCCGCGCTCGGCTTGACCTCGCTCTGGACGCCGGCCATCACCTGGGGGGCGCTCGCACTCGGCACGATCGGCGGCGTGGCGAACCTCGCCCTGCGCCGGCCGGTGCCGCAGGTCGCTCACGCGTAACAGACTGCAGGCTACAGACTGCAGCCTTCGGGGACTTCCGGCTACAGGTACCGGTAGCCCCGGAGCCCGAAGCCCCCGCAGCCCGAAGCCCGTAGCCTGCAGGCTGTCTTCAGGCTATCTCCACGGGAGAATCGCGTACGGCTCGGCGTGGCTCACGTACGGCCCGTGGTCACCGGCCGCCCGCGACTCGGCGTCCCGCCGTTGGGCGGCGGGCCAGCGATGGCCGGTCGGGGACACATACGACGGCGCATCCAGCACCGGCGCGTAGTAGGTCTCGAGGATCCGGTTCTCCTCCCACGATCCCCAATAGTCACCCTCCCCCCACGCCACATTCCGCCGCTTCACGTGCCACAGCGCCTCGTCCATGTACTGGTCTTCGCGCGACAGGCGGATCAGCTTGATCGGCGGATCCGTCTTCCACCGCTCCGCCCGGTCGGCCGCCAGGGCCGCCAGTTCGGCGTCGGTGTAATGCGATCGAAAGGTCAGGCCCTCACGCGACACTTCGTGCCCCACATACACCGCGTTGACCAACAACGCGAACACCAGCACCGCCAGCGCCGCGGCGCCGAGGACGCGCCGCCGTGAAGATGCGGACAGGCTGAAACGAAACCGATCGGGCGGCTCGACGCCGAGGGCGAACAACAGGCCACAGCCAACCGAGACGAGGTTCAACGCCACGTCCCGCGCTTCACCGACGCGATTCGGGATGAACCACTGCAGCCACTCGTCGCAGGTGCCGGCGATGAGCCCGGCCAAAACCGGAAGGATGACGCTGGAGAGGTCGTTCGCGTTCTTGCTGGCACGATAGAACAACCACCCGATCGCGCCGTACTCGATCAAGTGGACGCGCTCGACGGCATCGGTCTCGCGATCGCCCATCGCCATCGAAAAGCTATACGTCAATCCAATCACACACGCCGCGGCGATGAGCGCATAGCGGGGACCACGACGGTCGCGAATGCGAACCACG
>JBDTMB010000046.1:0-19493 GCA_039934485.1 Vicinamibacterales bacterium | reverse complement strand
AGCCGAGCGCATCGGTGGAGCTGGTGCAGCCGGTGGAGAGCACGTGGCTGACGCCGTGCAGGCCCAGCGCGATGGAGATCTCGCTCGAGACCATCCCGCAGATGCCCATCGCAATCGCGTAGGGGCTCACGTGCTGGCCGCCCTCGGTGAAGAAATCCTTGTACTGCTTTTCGCCGACATCGATGCCGCCGCCGCCGCTGCCGATGATCACGCCGGCCCCGGTCTGGCCGAAGGCCAGGCCCGCGTCGTTCCACGCCTCGCGCGCCGCGATCACGCCGAAGAGCGCCGCGCGTGAGTAGCGCTTGGGGTCGGCGTGGGACTCGCGGGGGCCCGACTCCCCCGCCAGCGCCATCGCGTCGCCAATCGACACCGCCGGCGCCGCGGCCGCCACCCGGCACGGATACGTCGAGACGTCAAACTCGGTAATCGCCCGCGTGCCGCTTTCCCCGCGGCGGATCGCATCCCAAAACACCTCGCGGCCGACGCCGAATGTTGAGACAACCCCGATTCCCGTTATGGCCACGCGTGATGACAATCTCTGATCCCCGATCCCCGATCCCTGATCCCTGATCCCCGATCCCCGATCCCCGATCCCCGCGACCCTATAATAGCGTTCGTGAAGCAGCTCTTCGTGTGGACCGGGGCGGTATTGTTCGTCGCCTCGCTGTCCGCGTTTGTCGTCTTCTACGGCATCGTCTGGGATCGCCCCAGCAACGCCGCGGCGGTGTTCGCCATCTTCATCGCCCTCTACGACATCGCGTTGTTCTCGGTGTTTGCGCTGCATCACAGCGCCATGGCGCGCAGCGGCGCCAAGCACTGGATTGCCCGGGTGGTGCCGGCCGAACTCGAGCGCAGCGTCTACGTGTGGATCTCGAGCCTGTTGTTCCTCGCGGTGCTGTGGATGTGGGAACCGATGCCCGGGACGGCGTGGGAGGCGACCGGCGCCACCATGTGGGGGCTCCGTCTGGGCCAGCTCCTCGGCCTGTGGCTGACGCTGCGGTCTGCGGCGGTGCTCGACATCATGGAACTCAACGGCGTGCGCCAACTCAACCGCAAGACGCGCCCGGTCGAATTCACCGTGGCCGGCCCGTTCAGCCTCGTGCGTCATCCGATCTATCTCGGCTGGATCCTGCTGGTGTTCGGGGCACCGCTGATGACGGTGACACGGCTGGTGTTCGCGGCGGTGAGTTCCGCGTATCTGATCATCGCGATTCCGTGGGAGGAGCGATCGCTCGTCGAGTCGTTTGGCGAGCGGTACCGCACCTACCAGAAGCAGGTGAAGTGGCGCTTGCTCCCGTGGGTCTGGTAACCCTTCGACTCGCGTTGCTCGCTCAGGGCCGGCTTAGCCCCGCCAGCCTTTCGACGGCCGCGTGAACCGCGCCGGCAGCGCGGCGCGCGCCGTGGCGTCCATCGGCTTGGTCGCCTCGCCGGATTCCCCGCTGACCGCGCCAGGCTCCTCGTCCTCGACATCCTTCGGCAGCCCCTCGATCTGATCGAGGAACAACATCGAATGGAGCGACGGGATCTCGAACTTCTTCCCGCACGTCTTGCACACCACGTCATCGTCCAGGCGCAGCAGGTGATCGCGGAGCTTGTCGAACTTGGCGCGATCGTTGGCGTCGCCCCCCTGCGGCGGGCGATCCTTCTTCGTCCGACGGACATAGCGGACGCTGTACTCGTTGGTTCGCTTGCACCGTGGGCAGGGGTACTTCGCCGGACGGTTCTCGGGCCGCTCGTTGAAGAAGGCTTTTTCGTCTAATGACACCTTCCGATTCTAGCTGCATTTGGCGATTTGGCGATTTGGCGATTTATCGGCCCGGTAGATGATCCGCCGAGCTAAGATCGAACAAATCTCCAGATCTCCAAATCTCCAAATCTCCAAATCTCCAAATCGCCAAATCGCAAAATGATGAATCAAGCAAATTGGCACCCCGTGTGGCCCTTCCCCTCTCCCGCCGACTCGCCGTCGTTCGTCTCCGGCGACCCCGCCAGCTCGCGGATTCGGATCGCGTATTTTCGCAAGCCGGATGACCGCCACCTGTTCGCGCGCGTGTGGTTTGGCCCCGGCGCGGAAGGCCCGCCGCTGCACGCGCACGGCGGCGCGATGGCGGCGGTGCTGGATGAAGCGATGGGGGGCGTGTGCTGGATGAACGACTACCAGGTGCTGGCGGCGCGATTGTCGGTCACGTTCCTGCGGCCCCTGCCGCTCGACACCCACACCACGGTGGAGGCGTGGATCGTCTCGGTGGATGGGAGAAAAGTGTCGCCGCGGGCCCGCCTGCTCGACGCCTCGGGCCAGGTCGTGGCCGAAGGCGAAGGCCTGTTCATCGTGATGAAAGAGGACTACTTGACGGCGCGATAGACAAACGCCGGCGGCAGGTTGCGCCACACCGTGGGCGTGCGGGTCACCTGCGGAAACTTGGCGCGCAGCCGCTGTTGAAACCGCCGCCCCTGCCGCACCAGCAGCCCTTGCAGGTAGGCGAACGTCGTGAAGCGACCGCCGGCCTCCAGCGCATCGTGAATCGCCGCCAGCAGATCATCCTGCAACGTGTCGGGAAACGTCGCAAACGGCAGTCCCGAGACGATGCAGTCGCAGTGGCGGTGCCCGGCGGCCTCGACATGCCGGCGAATCGCCACCGCCGAGTCGTGATGCACCAGGACGTCGGGAAAGCGCAGCTTCATCGCCTCGACAAACGAGGCGTTGGCTTCGATCGCAAAGTAGGTCGCGCCCGGCTGGCGCTTGCGCAGGATCGCCTCGGTCAGGGCGCCGGTGCCCGGCCCGAGCTCGACGATGACGCGGGCCTGGCGCACGCCGGCCGCCTCGGTGATCGCATCGGCGAGTTGTGGGGAGCTTGGAGCAATCGCTCCAATCGCGCCTGGCGCTTTGAGGAACTCGCCAAGGAACCGGCGGAATTTCATTCTCAGTGCTTGACGACGGTCACCAGTGTCCAGATCCTCGGGAGGTTGACCTTTTCGATCGACACGGGATGGAGATTCGCCTGGGCCAGGAAGCCCGGCAAGTCGAGGTCGGCCTTGAAGCCAAGATGGACCGTCATCGGCGAAATCGCGCGCTCGATGGCCGAGCCCAGCAGGTTCGAGCTGCGGAAGTGGTTGAGAATCACGACGCGGCCGCCCGGGCGGCAGACCCGATACATCTCGCGCGCGACCTTCACCGGATCGGGCACCACGCTGATCACGTAGGGCGCGTAGACAGCCTCGAAACTGTTGTCGGGATACGCCAGCGTTTCCGCGTTCATCTCGTGAACGTGGCAGTGGTAATAGCCTTCGCTGATGATGCGGGCGCGCGCCTTGTCGAGCATCTTGCTCGAGACGTCGATGCCGGTCACGCGGCAGGTCGGCGGATACAGATCGAAACTAATCCCGGTGCCGACGCCCACTTCGAGCACTTCGTCACCCGGCCGCAGGGCCATGCGCGTGAGCGCTTGCATCCGGCCGTGATGCAGGATGGGGCCAAACGTGTAGTCGTACACGTTGGCCATGTTCTGGTAGACCTGCGCGACGAAGTCGTTTTCGACGGCGGTCACCGACAGCGCTCGGGTGGCGACGTCGCCGCTACTTGTTTCCTGGTCGAACAAGGGCATCTGACGCCTCCAGAACGGAACCGGACTATACCACGTCGAGCACGTCGAGGGCCGCATCAAGGCGGCCTGACGGCGTCGAGATTTGCACACCCGCAGCCATGCCCTTCAGTTGGATCACTAACTCACGGGCCACGGCCACACCTTCCGCTGCGGCTTTTTCCGCACTGGTGGTGCGACGCATCCGCTCGACCAGGGAATCGGGCACGGTCACGCCCGGCACCTCGTTGGCCATAAACTCCGCGTTGAGAGCACTTTCGAAGGGCCAGATGCCGACGATGATCGGCAGGCGCAGGGATTCCACTCGCTTCAGGAAGCGCTCGAACGCCGCCACATCGAACACGGGACGAGTCACGGCAAACTCCGCGCCCGCTTCCACCTTGAACTGCAGCCGCCGGAGTTCCTGATCGAGATCGCGCGACGGATTCACCATCACCCCGGTATGGAAGGCCGTCGGCTCGCCAATCGGCTGCCCACCGACATCCAGGCCGTGATTGAGGCGGGTGATCACGTTGGTGAGGCCGATCGAATCCACGTCGAAGACCGCCGTGGCATCGGGAATATCGCCCAGCGTCCGCACGTCGCCGGTGATCCCCAGCAGGTTGCGCACGCCCATCGCGTGGGCGCCGAGCAAATCGGACTGGATCCCGAGCAGGTTGCGATCGCGACACGAGTACTGCAGCAGCACCTCGGCCGAGGTCTGTTGCTGCACCAGCACCGCGAGCGACAGCGCGCTCATCCGGGCGCCGGAGCGCGGGCCGTCGGGAATCGTGATCACGTCCACGCCGCGCCTGGCGAGGCGGGCCGCGTCGGCCAGCGCCGCCGACGGCGCGTGGCCGCGTGGCGGCACCAGTTCGATGGCGGTCACGAATCGGCCGCGCGCCAGCTTGGCCGACATCCGGCTCTTGGCGTCGCGCGCCACCGCGGGTTGCGCGTGCGGCTGGCTGGCCACCGGAACCGGCGCGGCCGCCGTGCCGGCGTGGCGGGCCAGGCCGGGCGCCATCGACTTGGCCGCGAGGGCGATCTGGCGGATGTGCTCGGGCGTCGTGCCACAGCACCCACCGACCAGCCTGACGCCCGACTCGATGAAGCGCCGCGCGTACGACGCCATGTACTCCGGCGAGCAGAGATAGAGATTACGGCCTTCGATGTCGCGCGGCTTGCCGGCGTTGGGCTGCGCCGACAGCCACACCTCGGTGACCGCACTGATGCGATCGATCGTCTCGAGCATCGGCGCCGGGCCGACGCTGCAGTTGACGCCGACGAGGTCGGCGCCCTGCTGAATCAGCGCCGCGGCAAACTGCTCCGGCGGGGCGCCATCGAGGCTCGCGCCGTCTTCTTCGGTGGTCATCTGCGCGACGATCGGCAGATCGCACACGCTGCGCACCGCGGCAATCGCCGCGCCGATCTCGTTGAGGTCGCGGAACGTCTCGAGGATGAAGAGATCGACCTTGCCGTCAACAAGCGCCTGGGCCTGCTCGCGAAACATCGACTCCGCTTCGTCGACCCCGGTCTTGCCCCACGGCTCGATGCGCACGCCGAGCGGGCCGATTGCGCCGGCGACGTAACCGTGCGGCGCGGCGCGCTCCACCGCCTGCCGCGCCAGGCGCGCGCCGGCGAGGTTGATGTCGCGCACCTGGTCGCCCAGGCCGAACGCGCGCAGCTTCATGCGGTTGGCGCCGAAGGTGTTGGTCTCGATGACGTCGGCGCCGGCGCGCAGGTACTCCTCGTGGACCTCGGTCACCAGCGCGGCGTGGCTGAGGTTCAGCGACTCGAAGCAGCGGTTGATGAAGACGCCCTTGCCGTACAGCATCGTCCCCATCGCGCCATCGCACACGAGCACGCGTTCATCGAGAGCAGTCAGGAATGGTTTCAATGGTGGAATCTCGGGTCCCTACGAGCGACGAAGTCGCGAGTCCCACGCCGAAGGCGGCCCGGGCGCGGGCAGCAGCGCTCCCTCGACCAAAGGTCGTCCGCGCCTACCGCGCCGCGATCGGCGCCTTTTCGTTGGCGGCGGCCGGGACCAGCAGCTCGGTCTTGTCCCAGACGAAATCGTCCTTGCTGTAGACCGCAAGCTCGTAGTCCTTGCCCATGAAGATTGCCGACACCGGGCAGGCCTCTTCGCAGTAGCCGCAGAAAATGCAGCGGGTCTTGTGGATCTGGTAGGTCGACGCGTAGCGCGGGCCGGCCATCACGGTGCCGTCGTTCTCCGCCGCCTCGAGGTAGATCGCATCCGCCGGGCACGCCACCGCACAGAGGCCACAGGCCACGCACTTCTCCAGCCCGTTTTCGTCGCGCATCAGCACCTGCTTGCCCCGATACCGCGGAAACATGGGGACCTTCTGGTCCGGATAGTTGACGGTAATGGGATTGCGGAACAGGTGCCTGAACGTGAGCGAGAAGCCTTTGATGAGCGGACCGATCATGAGGAAATGATACCATTTCGCCCACCGCCGTAGCGGTTCCGCGAAGGCGGGCGGAGCCGAATGCTGCAGGAACCTAAATTTCTCTCCGCCGGGCAGTTCCTGCTGACGACCCTCGTCGTCAAGCTGGCGGCGATGGCTGCGCTCGCGACGATGCTGGCGCGCTACCGGCGGTTTCGCCACATCCTGATCTTCGAACAACGCAACTGGCCCGACCGGCTGATCTTCGCCTTGGGGCTCGGCATTCCCCTCACCGCCGGCGTGGCCGCCCGCCTGCTGCTGAACTATGGCGCGGCGGATCTCATGCTCGAAGGCGTGTTCCTCGCCGGGCTGATCGCCGGCCCCTACACAGGTGCGCTCGTCGGCCTGTTCGTGGGCCTGCCGGCGCTGGCGGCCGGTGAGTACGGCGCGCCGTTCTTCGCCGTGGGCTGCGGCTTCGCCGGCGGCGGCTTGCGCGAGGCGTGCCCGAAACAAGACATCTGGGACTTCTCGCCGTTTGTCTTCTTCAGCCTGCCCCGCCACCTGTGGAAGATGCTCCGCTCCGTCAAGATCAACTGGCAGGTGATCCTGCTGTTGGTGCCGGTGGGTCTCGAACTCATTCGCCAGATGGTGGGGGCGCGGTACCCGGCCCGGCTGCATCACCTGTCGAGCCCCTCGCTGTGGCTCACCAGCCTGGTCTACTTCGCCACCATCGTCACGGTGTCGACGCCGATCAAGATCTGGAACAACGCCCGCATCGAGCATCGGCTGCAGGAACAGGAAAAGCTCCTCCTGGCGGCGAAGGTCGAGGCGCTCAAGAGCCAGATCAACCCGCACTTCCTCTTCAACACCCTGGCCTCGGTGTCGTCGCTGATTCGCTCGCAGCCCGAAACCGCGCGCACGGTGATCAACAAGTTGTCGGGCCTGCTCCGCCGGCTCCTGCGCAGCCAGGAACAGTTCGTGACGCTGCGCGAGGAACTGGACGCCATCGACGAGTATCTCGACATCGAGGTCATCCGCTTCGGCTCGCGTCTGGTGGTGAAAAAGACCATCGCGCTCGATACACTGGACGTGATCGTGCCGAGCCTCCTCCTGCAGCCCCTCGTCGAGAATTGCATCAAGCACGGCTTTGCCCGCAAGGTGGGGCCGGGCACCATCTCGCTCAGAAGCTGGCGCGAGCGGGCCACGGTGATCATCGAGGTCGAAGACGACGGCCTGGGCATTTCGGAGGAGCGGCTGCAAACCGCGCTCTCGGGCGGCATCGGGCTCAGCAACGTCAACGAGCGGCTGCGCGTCCTCTATGGCAGCACCGGACGGCTCGTGCTCACCGGATCGCCCGGCAAGGGCACGGTGGCGCGCGTGGAAATCCCGATCGACCTCGCGGCGGCGCGCATCATCGCATGACCGGTCGAACCAAATGACCCCCTTAAGCACCCAGGTCCTCAAGCCGGCCGTCGCGCCCCTCACCGCCATCGTCGCGGACGATGAACAGTTGGCGCGGGACGAGTTGTGCTTCCTGCTCGGGCAGATCACCGGCGTGGAGGTCATCGGCCAGGCGTCCAACGGCGTCGAAGCGCTCGATGAGATCACGCGCCACACGCCCGATGTCGCCTTCCTCGACGTCCAGATGCCGGGTCTCACGGGCTTCGAGGTCGCCAGGCGGCTGATGGAATCGGGAACCGGACCCAGCGTGATTTTCGTCACGGCCTTTGATCAGCGCGCCATCGAGGCGTTCGAAGTCAACGCCGTCGACTACGTGCTGAAGCCGGTGGACTCGGCGCGGCTGGAAACCGCGGTGACGCGCGCCCGGAAGCGCCGGACGCAGGGCGAGCCGCTAGCCGGTCAGCTCGACCGGCTGGTGCGAATGATGGCCGGACAGAAAGACCGCCGGGACCAGGTCGCCGTCAAAGTAAATGACAGGTTTGTGCTGGTCCAGGCGGACGACATCATCCATGCGTCGCTCGTCGAGGATTCGATTACTATTGTTACTGGTCAGGTGTCCGGCACGTCGAACGACCGGACCCTGGATGAGTTGCACGCCCGGTTGGACCCGGAAGTGTTCTGGAGGGTCCATCGATCGCACCTCGTCAACATCAACAAGG
Source organism: Vicinamibacterales bacterium (assembly GCA_039934485.1). Classification (GTDB taxonomy): domain Bacteria; phylum Acidobacteriota; class Vicinamibacteria; order Vicinamibacterales; family UBA2999; genus 12-FULL-67-14b. The sequence goes on along the minus strand of JBDTMB010000046.1, from coordinate 11,390 downwards.
TGAAGGAGATCGTGCCTTGGTTCAGCAGGAACTACATCCTCAGGATGACGGACGCGAAGGCGACGGAAATACCGGTGAGCCGATCGCAGACCCGCCGGCTTCGGGACTACCTGAAGCTGTGACCTTCTTCGGCGACCCGGGCGACGAGACCAGCCCGGTGGTCACCGCCGCAATGGGTGAGATCGACCCGGCCGCGCCGCGCTTTGCGCCCGCGCCCGGCCCGGCCATGGCCCTGGACCACGACTCCACCGTGATGATGCGGCGGTTCGAGGTGTGGCGCGACGAGTTCTTCGCCTGGGTCCGCACGCTCGCCTCGGCGGCGGTGTATGCCACCTTGATCGTCACCTTCGGCTTCCAGGTGGCGCGCGTCGAGGGCCAGAGCATGGCGCCCACGCTGGCCGACCAGGATCGCCTGATCGTCAACAAGCTGCGCTATCGCCTCACCGCGCCGCAGCGCGGCGACATCGTGATGCTCTACTACCCGCTCAACCCCGACAAGTCGTTCGTCAAGCGCGTGATTGCCGAGGAAGGCGACACCGTGCGGGTCGTCGACGGCCGCGTCTATGTCAACGACGTGCCGGTGCGCGACGATTTCGTCCCGGCCGAGTATCGCAGCCACGACGATTGGGGTCCGCAGGTCATTCCCGAGGGCTACTACTTCGTCATGGGCGACCATCGCAACAACAGCTCCGACAGCCGTCACTGGGGCTTCGTGCCCAAGAAGTACATCATCGGCAAAGTGCAAATCCGGTGGTGGCCCGTCCCCCACGCCCGCCTCTTCTGAAACAGTGAAGAGTGAAGAGTAGGACTTTTCACTTTTCACTTTTAACTTTTCACTTCTCACTTCTCACTTTTGACTCTTCCCATGACCCGCTACGCCGAGGTTTCGACCGTCCTCTGGCGGGTCCTGTTCCTCAACCTGATCGTTGCCGCCGCGAAGATCGTGCTGGGATACTCCTCCGGCGCGGTCAGTATTCTCTCCGACGGCTTTCATTCACTGACCGACACCGCTTCCAACGTCGTCGCGCTGTTTGGCGTCCGCATCGCCAGCCGGCCGCCAGACGACGACCATCCGTACGGCCATCGCAAGTTTGAGACGATGGCGTCGGTCGGCATCCTCATCTTCCTCTTGCTGGTGCTCATCGAGGTCATCACTGCGGCGGCGGCACGGATGCAATCGGGCGGCCAGCCGATCATCGGCCCGGTGGCGTTCCTGGTGATGGGCGGCACGTTCCTCATCAACCTGTCAGTCGTCTTCTACGAGCGCAGCGAAGGACGCCGGCTCGACAGCGAGGTGCTCTTCGCCGACGCGCACCACACCACCAGCGACCTGCTGACGTCGGCGGCGGTGATTGCCGCCCTGATCGGCGTGCGCATGGGCTATCTCTGGCTGGATCCGGTCGCGGCGTTCGTGATCGCGGCGTTCATTGGCCACGCCTGCTGGGAGATCTTCCAGTCCACGTCAGGCGTCCTGGCCGATCGTTTCGTGATCGCGGAGGCGGACATCCGCCAGATTGTCGCCAGCGTGCCAGAAGTGATCGGCTGCCACCACATCAGGACGCGCGGCTCCAACGACTTCGTGTTTCTCGACCTGCACGTGTGGATGGACAAGGAGATGCGCCTCGACGAGGCGCACCGGCTGTCACACGTCGTCAAGGACCGCCTGATGGCGCGCTTCCCGGAAATCAAGGACGCGATCATCCATATCGAGCCGCCGCCGAAGGAAGTGGACCGTTGAACTTCCCTCCTAGTAGCCCAATTCCGGTTCCACTCGAAACCTCAGCGCCTCGCCCCGTTCGTAGCGGCGCAGGTTCTCCGCGAAGAGATCCACGACTTCCTCCCAATGCCCCTGGCGGAAGCCGGAGGTGTGCGGTGTGAGGATGACGTTGGGACACGTCCACAGCGGATGCTCCGGCGGCAGCGGCTCCTGCGGAAAGACGTCGAGCGACGCGCCGCCGAGGTGACCGGAACGCAGCGCGGCGACCAGCGCGTCGGTGTCCAGGATTTTCGCGCGGCCGACGTTGATGACGACGGCGCCCTTGGGCAGCTGCGCCAATTGCGGCGCGCCCATCAGCGCTTCGGTGTCGGGCGTGAGCGGCGCCGCAATCACCAGCACCTGGCACTGGGTGAGCATTTCCGGCAGGCGATCGTTGGCGAAGACCTCGTCAACGCCCGGCACGCTCCCCGGCACCGCCCTGCGTCGCGTCGCCACCACGCGCATGCCGAACGCCTGGGCGCGGGAGGCGATGGCCGAACCGATGGTGCCGACGCCGATCAAGCCCAGCGTGCGTCCACGCAGCAGCCACGGCAGGCGGCCGCCCATGAATTCGTTCTGTGCCCAGCGCGCGGCCCGCTGGTTGTCGATCACCAACGGCAGCTGCTTGGCCAGGCCAAGCAGCACCGCCATGACGTGCTCGGCAATCGGCGCTGCCTGCACGCCCCGCGTGTTGGTGACGATGACGCCGCGCGCGAACAGTTCCGGAAGGCACATCGTCTCCACCGCCACCGCGGAGGTGTGCACCCACTTGAGCCGCGCCGCCTGCGCGCACTCGGCGGCGTTGAGGATCCAGGTGTAGGCCACGTCGCAATCGGCGAGCCCCCTCGCGCGCTCTTCCGGCGTCGTGGCGTGAATGAAGTTGAGGTGGGGAAAAGCCGCGCGGAGCGTGGCAACACCCTCGTCGGGAATCTGCCACTGCTTCACGGCCTGTTGGATGGAGACGAGGACTTTCACTTGCGTCGATAGTGACCGGAACGTCCGCCCTTTTTCTCAAGCAGATTGATGTCGCTAATGGTCATTGCCTTATCGACCGCCTTGACCATGTCGTACAACGTCAGCGCCGCCACCGTCACGGCGGTGAGCGCTTCCATCTCCACGCCGGTCTGGCCCGACGTCCGCACGCGCGATTCGATGGTGTAGCCGGTCCGGGTCGGGGTGAGCTCCACCGAGACGTGCGTGAGCTGCAGCGGATGACACAGCGGAATGAGCTCGCTGGTCTTCTTCGCGGCCATGATGCCGGCCAGGCGGGCCGCCTGCAGCGGATCGCCTTTCTTCACCTGGCCCGAGCGAATCAGTTTCCGGGCGTCGGCCGACATCGCGATCGTGCCGCGTGCCACCGCCTCGCGCGAAGTCACGGGCTTGCCGCCGACGTCCACCATGCGAATGCGCCCGCGCGCATCGACATGCGAGAGCTTAGCTTTTTTCATCCGCTTCCTGCGCGAGATAGAACGACAGGCTTTCGAGCGACACGGTGAGATCCACGCCCTTCACCTTGACCCCGGGCGGCACCTTCAAGGACCCAGGCGAAAAGTTCAGCACCGCCTTGATGCCGGCGGCCACCACCTGTTCCAGCACATGTTGCGCCGATTCGGCGGGCACCGCAATCACCGCGATGTCGATGCGCTCGCGGCGCACCACCTTGCGGAGCTCCTTCAGGTCGCTGATCGGCACGCCGCTCTTCGACTCCTCGCCGATCTTCGAGTCGGAGATGTCGAACATCGCGACAATCTCGAAGCCCTCGCGCTTGAAGCCCGGATAATCGGCGAGCGCGAGGCCGAGGTTGCCGGCGCCCATCACCGCCACGCGCAGCTTGCGATCGAGGCCGAGAATCTGCCGGAGGTTGCGCTTCAGGTCCTTGACGTAATAGCCGACGCCACGGACGCCGAACTCGCCAAAATACGCGAGGTCCTTGCGGATCTGCGCCGCGTTCAGGTGGAATTGTTCAGCCAGTGCCTGCGACGAAATCGTCTCGACACCTGCGTTCTCGAGCTGGCTGAGACACCGCAGGTAGACGGACAGTCGGTTGGTCGTGAGCTCGGAGACCGGCTCCGAAGCGGGCCTCCGCTTGTTCGGTAAATTCACAAGCAGACCCAGAATACCGCAATCGCCGCAGGGAAGCGAGCGCCCCTACTGCGATCCCGCTCGCGGCTTCAGTAACTGCCGTTCGAGAAACTCGCCCGCCGCCGTGGCCACGGTCTTCCAGCTCTCGAAACGGAGGAAGTCGTGGATGTCGTCGGGGATGACCAGGGATTCGACCTGGAGCCCTCGCTCGAGCAGCCGCTGTTCGAGGTCCACGGTCTGGTGAAACTCGACATTACGGTCGTCGTCTCCATGAATCAGCAGGACCGGCGACTTCCACGTCGCCACCGACGACACCGGCGACGACTCGAACGTGACGCGCGCCGCCTTCTTGAGGTCGGCGTCGGTGATGCCGTCTTCGGCCAGCGCCGACTTGAGGTCGGGCGCGGCGCCGCCCTGCCGGTCCCAGTTGTGGACGCCGTGGATATCGACGCCCGCCGCGAAGATGTCTGAGTTGCGGCCGAGCGCGAGCGCCGTGAGGTAGCCGCCGTACGAACCGCCCCAGATGCCGATTCGCGCCGGGTCCACATCGCCGCGCGATTGCAGGAGCTTGGCGGCCGCCAGCACGTCCAGGTACTCAGACGCGCCGCGCGCGCCGGCGTTCTCGGGAAAGTGGAAGGCGTGGCCGTAGCCAAGGCCCAGCCGGTAGTTGAGCGCCAGCACGATGAAGCCGCGGCTCGCCAGGTACTGGTTCACGGCGTAGTCGTTGGCGTAGTAGTCCATGTAATGGAAGCCGAGCAGCATCTGCCGCTGCGGTCCGCCATGCACGTACAACAGCGCCGGCCGCCGCCGGCCGCCGACCGTGGACTTGAAGAGCTGCGCGTGCAATTGCATGCCGTCGGGCGTGGTGAACACCACCGGCTCGGGCGTGACCAGCCGCGACGCCGGGAAGGTCGGCGGGAGACGATCCGCGGCAATCACCCGCGGCGGGCCGCCGGCCATCGGCATCACCGCCGGGAGCGGTGATCGCTGCGGGGTGGACTGCAGGTACGCGAGCGTCTGTCCATCGGCGGTCACGACCGGGGCCCACTCGAGACCGGTGCCGCTGGTGAGGGGAACCGGGGCGGACGCGCCGTTGACCGGCACCTTGAACAGGTGACGCCGATCGAGGTCCGCCGCCTCGGCCCCGGTGTTGGCGCTGTAGATGAGCGACCGGCCATCGGGAGTCAGGGTGACGTGTTCGACCATGAACGGCCCAGGCGTCAGCAACTTTGGCGCGCCTCCCTCACCCGGATGCTGGATCGAATAGAGGTGCGGCCAGCCGTCCTGATACGACGAGAAGATCACATGGTCGTCGGCCGCCCACTGGATGTTGGTGCCGCCGGCGAATCGCGGAATGGAGTCCACCAACCTGGTGCCGCTCTTCCAGGATTGAAACGGCGTCCCCGGCGCGGTGCCTGGCGGCCACGGCTCATTGGCATTGACGATCATGATCGACCACGGCTGCGGCCGCGGCGCCAGCGGCGATCGCGGCGTGCCGCCGCGTCCCGGCATCCGCACAAACAGCACTTCGCGTCCCGCGTCGAGCGACCACACCGGGCTGTCATCGCGGGACGTCGTGGTGGAGAGATACCGAATCGGTTGCGTGGCGTCGGTGAAGATTCCGATGAAGCTGTGGTCGTCGCGGTTGGAGACAAACGCGAGGCGCTCGCCCGCGCCGTCCCACACCGGCGATTCACTCGACCCGCGCGCGAAGAACGCGGGCTCCGCGGGTCTCGACCCATCGATCGGGACGAGGTAAATGCGGCGATCCCGCACGAAGGCGACGCGGTTTCCCGCCGGCGACACCGCCGGCTGATCGCCGTCGGCCAGCAGCTTCGGCAGCGCGGCGCCTGTCGTCGCCACCGACCAGATCTGGGTCTTCGGCGCCGTGGTGCTGCTGTCGGGGTTTGGCGGCAGGTTGCCTTCGGCCGGCCAGTTGGCGCCGTGGTCGCCGCCGCGCACGTAGACGATCGTCTTGCCATCCGGCGTGAATTTCAGGCTCGTGATTTCCTGGCCCTCGTCGCCTTGGTACGGCGTCACCTTCCGCGCCTTGAAGTCGGGGCCCTCGGCCACGTAGATGTTGCGCGCGCCGCGTTCGTTGAACGTCCACGCGATCATCGAACCCTTCGGCGACGCCACCAGGTTGTCGGGGAACGGAAACGCCAGCACTTGATCGAGGGAAAACGTCGGCGCCGGCGCCGGGGCCTGCGCGACCACCACCGGTTCAGCCGGCGTGAGCAGAAATGCGGCAGCGACGACGACGGCGCCTAGAGACAGCCGGCTGGTCATATGAGGCTCCTTTCCCATGGGTATCATACCCGCGCATTTCTCATCTGAATTCATCTGTGGCTCGATCCCAAACACGCGATGCGGCATGGGGTCCCTCTGGTATCATCCGCCGCATGGCAGACACCTCCAAGGTCTTTCAGCCGTACGTGCCGGCCTCGACATCGATGGCCGAGTTTACCGCCAAGGCCATCATCCTCGGCGTGCTCTTCGGCCTGCTGTTCGGGGCGTCGACCGTGTACCTGGGGCTGCGCGCCGGCCTGACCGTCAGCGCCTCGATCCCGATCGCCGTCCTCGCCATCTCGGTGTTGAAGAAGTTCGGCGGCTCCACCATCCTCGAGAACAACATCGTCCAGACGATCGGCTCGGCCGGCGAATCAGTCGCCGGAGGGGTGGTGTTCACGATTCCCGCGCTCATCTTCCTGCTGCCTGATGGGCCGAAGTATTTCAGCTATACGCAAATCACCATGCTCGCGTTTGCCGGCGGCATCCTGGGCGTGTTGATGATGGTGCCGCTCCGCCGCGCGCTGATCGTCAAGGAACACGGCATCCTGCCCTACCCGGAAGGCACTGCCTGCGCGGAAGTGCTGGTGGCCGGTGAACGCGGCGGCAAGCTGGCCGGGTTGGTGTTTGGCGGCCTCGGCGTCGGCGCGCTGTGGAAATCGCTGTCGTGGATCTTCAACCTGTTCCTCACCGAGGTGGGCTACTCGACGCCGCGCACGAGCCAGTTCCCCAACGCCACGCTCAACGTCGACATCTCACCTGAATACATGGGCGTGGGCTACGTCATCGGCCCGCGCATTGCGGGGACGATGTTTGCCGGCGGCGTGCTGTCGTGGCTGGTGCTGCTGCCATTGCTGTCGCTGCTTGGGGCTTCCTTGACGACACCGTTTCCGCCGGTGCACCCGACGCTCGCCAATAACCCTGCCACCGGCGCGCCGTTCCTGATCTCTGAAATGAACCCGGGCGAAATCTGGCGGGCCTACATCCGCTACATCGGCGCCGGCGCGGTGTTGGCCGCCGGATTGATTACGCTCGGACGCACCCTGCCGACCATCATCTCGTCGGCGAAAGAGGGCCTCAAGGGCTTCGGCGCCACCGGGGGCGCCACCCAGCTGCGCACCGAACGCGACATCCCGATCACGATCGTCCTGGCCGGCTCGTTGCTGCTCGCCATCTTCCTCGCCGCGATGCCGGGACTGCCCACGCAGGGCAACATCCTGGTGTCGATCCTGATCGTGCTGTTTGGTTTCTTCTTTGCCACGGTGTCGTCGCGCATTACCGGTTTGATCGGGTCATCTTCCAACCCGATTTCGGGCATGACCATCGCCACGCTGATCATCACCTGCGTGATCTTCGTGGCGCTCGGCTGGACCGGCGATGTCTACGGACCCGTCGCGCTCTCGGTGGGCGCCATTGTCTGCATCGCCGCGGCCAATGCCGGCAACACCTCGCAGGACCTCAAGACCGGCTACATCGTCGGGGCCACGCCGATCTACCAGCAGATGGGCCTCGCCATCGGCGTCATCACCTCGGCCTTCGTCATCGGCGCCACGGTGCTCTACATGCATCGCGTCTTCGGCATCGGCTCCGCCGACGTCGCCGCCCCGCAAGCCACCCTGATGGCCACGTTGATCAAGGGCCTGCTCTCGCAAAACCTGCCATGGGGACTCGTCCTGGTCGGCGTGTTCGTCGCCATCACGCTCGAACTCTGCGGCATCCACTCGCTCTCGTTTGCGGTCGGCGCGTACCTGCCGATTGCGACGACGGCGCCGATCTTCGCCGGTGGCCTGGTGCGTTGGTGGGTAGAGCGAAAGACCGGGGAGACCAGCGAGTCGGACTTGAGCGCGGGCACGCTGTTCAGCTCCGGCCTGATTGCCGGCGGTTCGCTGGCCGGCATTCTCTACGCCGTCCTGTACGGGGCTCACTACCTCGAGTTCTTCCAGAAGGTCGGCGAGATGATGCCGGCGCTGCATGGCGCGGAGACCTTCGGCCAGGTGGCGAGCGTGGCGCTGTTCTTCGCGCTGGCCGTGATTCTCTCGAGATTCGCGCAGAAGAAGATCTAGCCGGCGCGGCGAGGCCCCACGATGCGAACGATCACCGCCGTCGCCCTTGCCGTCGCGGCGCTGGCCCTGGTGGTCACCGGAGCGCCGGAGGCCGTCACCGCGATGCGCGCCAGGGCCGCCGTGGTCTCGTCCTGCGACGATGCCCTGGCCGCGCTCGCGCCGGGCACCTGGGTGCGACTGCGGGGGTGCGGCGTGGACATGTTCCACTCGAGCTTCCTCGACGATGCCGAAGGCCGGCGGCTGGATCGGCTCGTGCCGTTGCGGGCGTCGGGCCAGTCCGTCGAAGCCCCCAGCCAGCTCGCCCTCGCGATCCCCGAGGCCCTGGCGGCCGATCCAAACACCTACAACGCGGCGCCACGGCCTGATTCCAGCACGACCGAGATCGCCGGCTTGGGCGAGACGGTGGCGGTGGTCTGGGACACGCTCGATCGGCTGCCCCATCATCTCGTCGAGGTCCCCGGCTTTGACAGCGGCCTCTCTCCGAGTCCTGCCCTGATCGAAATTCGCCAGGTCCCCTCGCTGCGGAGATCGGGATGGCGCGCGGCGGCTGCGTTCGGCCTGCTGCTGCTCGCGATCGTGGTCGCCCGCTACAAACCTTCCACGCGTGTCGGTACCGCTCCAGTTCGTGCTCAACGCGCGGCTGTGCGATGGGGCTTGGTCTTCGTCGCGGTCCTCATCGGGATGGTGGGGCTGTGGCGTGTGCTCGGCATCTACTTCGACCCCATGCAGCAACCAGCGCCAACGCGCGCGGCCCGCCCGGTGCCTCGTCCGCGGCCCGCTCGGGCACCCCCAGGGGTGACGCCGCCTCGCCCCACGCCAACGCCCCAACAAATCGCCGACCTGGGCTCGATCGATCCCGTCAAGCAATTGAGCGCGGCCAACGCGCTCCTTGCGCGCGCGGTCACGCCCGATCTCGTGAAAGCGGTTGAGTCCGCCCTGAACCGGAAACCTGACGAGAAACTCGAATCGCCACTAGTGTGCCTGAAGGCGCGTTTCGATGGCCCCGAGATCCTCGAGTTCCTCCTCGCCCGATTCCCCGCTGAAAAGAAGCTGTTGGACTGGAACCTGGAGCCGGACACGGCGTGCGTGCTCGATGCGCTGGTGGAACGGGCAGCCACCGCGCCGGAGCGGATCCGCGACGCCCTGATGCCCGCCATCTACGCGAGCAATTACACCTCGCGCAGCAAAGCGCTGAAGGCGTTTCGGGCGATGGACCTGCCGCAGATCCCGCCGGTGCTGGTTGCCGAGGCCAGTACGACCGGGACACCCTTTCAGCGGGAGGCGACGGCTGCGGTCATCGCCCTCGGCGCGGTGCGCTTGAATCCCGCCTTCATGGAAAAGACCGTCCGCAATTACTCAACTCGCGCCTGGGTCCGGGAGGAACTGCGGACGAATCCTCACCCCAACGCCGCGCGGATCGTGGCGAAGGCATCGGACGATTCCGATCTGTTTCGGCTGGCCATGGAGCGTGAACGCGAGCAGCACGATGTCTCGGCCGCGCTCCTCGAGATGGTGCTCGACAACGCTCAGCCCGAAGCCCAGCGCGTGTTTTCGGCATACCAATTGGGGCGACTCGGGGAAACCGGCCCCTTGACCGACCTCGCCGCCTTGTCGAGAACGCTCGAAGTGGGAAAGTTCAAGACCACGGTGGAGGGGGCGATGCACACGCTCGAGGAGCTGCGGCGGCACAACGTCAAGCCCCGCATGCGCGCGCTAGCGCCGTGACAGCACGTCGGCGACGAGCGCGTCGAGTGCCTCGCGGCGCTCGAGCCATCGCCGGTCGCACACGTCGGCAAAGCAAGCATCACCCTTGTTGATGCACGTCGTGAAGGTGCCGGCGTCCAGCGTCTCGTCGGCTTCGACGCACGCGGCCCGCGAAACGCCCGTCTTACACACCATCAGGGACATGAACGTGCGCGTCGCCTCGGGGGCGAGGCCGACCTTGCAAGCTTCGCCGATCGTGTCGGAATCGTACATGGGCGACACGCCCGAGGCGTAGTACTGCCCGATGATCCAGTAGTGCAGGTCGTTGGCGGTGGCATGCTCGGTGCTGACGATCGCACCGACCTGCAGCGCGGCCTGAGGCAGCGCTTCCCCCGGCGCGACGTATACCGCCGACGCAGTGCCGCCATACTTTGAGGTCGTGGCTCTCGTGAGGTTCTCGGAACCAAACTGGATCGTATCCGGGAAGGCGTAGGTGTTCGCATTGCCGAAGGAGCAGGCCGCGGAGAAACCCAGGAGTGCGGCCGCCACGTAGCTGGTTCTGGAATGTCCGGTTCCCATGCCGTCGTGGTGAGTGTATCCTCAGTCGCGGATGGCTGAGGCGGTCGGGCTCACGGCATCGGTTCGGCAAAAGCTCGACGCCGGTGCCGCGCCCGAAGCCGTGGTGCAGGACCTGGTCGCCGGCGGCCTGTCGCAGGCCTCGGCCGAGCGCTTTGTCGATCGGGCCCTGGCGCAGCGTCCGATCGCGCCGTCGTGGACACCAACGCCTCCGACGCCTCCAGAACGCCCACTGGATCCCGATCCCAGTCCCTCCATCACCGACTACCTGCGCGCGCCCGAAGTCGTGCAGGAGCAACAAACCCGGCAGGCCTTCAAGGAACTGACCCAGGGCTCGCTGTTGATGACTGGCGGTATCTTGCTCACGCTCGTCTCGCTGGTCTTTCCCGCCGGCGGCCGGATCATGATCGGCCTGATCGCGGTGGGCCTCTGGCGTTTCGTGCGCGGAGTCAGGCACTGCGCCCGGCTCGACGCCCAGTTTCCGTGGAAGCGCGTGCTGATCGCGATAGGCATTCCCCTGGCGCTCGGTCCGGGCATCGTGGTCGCGCTCATCGTCGCGGGCTCGGTCCAGCGCGCTCGGAAGGAAGCGGCCGACGCCGCGGCGGCGCTCGCGGCCGCTGATCAATCACGGGCCGATGAAATTCGCGCGCAGTCGCTAGCCGCACGCGAGTCCGCCAATTTCGCGCGCACCGGACGGGTCGACGCGCGGCTGGCGAGGGCGGTGGAACAACTCTCGTCACCACAGTCGACGACTCGCTGCGACGCCGCGCTGTCGCTGGGCCGCTCGGGTTCGCCCGCGTCTGTGCAGCCCCTGCTGGACGTCCTGGCCGATGACGGCTCGGGGTTTGTGCGCAACTGCGCGGCAGGGGCGCTCGTCAGCCTCGGCGAGACGGCTGCGCCGCTTGCGGCCTATCGGCAAT
>JBDTMB010000045.1:0-19523 GCA_039934485.1 Vicinamibacterales bacterium | reverse complement strand
CCGAAGGGCGCCGGGTTCGATCGCGGCGCCAAGCCGGAGTGGAAGCCGAAAGGCGCCGGGTTCGATCGCGGCGCCAAGCCGGAGTGGAAGCCGAAGAGCGGAGCGCGCCCGGATTGGAAGCCTAAAGCCGAAGGCACGCGGGCCGAGAAGCCGGAATGGAAACCGAAGACCGGCGAGAAGCCGGAGTGGAAGCCCAGGGCGGCTCCTCGGGCCGCATCAAGTGTCACCGGCCGTTCCGACGTGCGCGACAAGAAGTGGCGCCCGGGCGGCGAGCACCAGGACCCGCGCCAGAAGTACAAGGATGCGAAGAAGGCGAAGTGGACGCGCTTCAAGCAAGCCATCCGCGCGCGCACGGGCCACAAGAAGAAGCCCTGATCCCTGATCCCTGATCCCTGATCCCTGAAATGACAGCGCACGTTGTCTTGCTGAGGCCGAAGCCGGATCTGTCGAGCGCCGATCGCGAAGCGCTGCTTGGCGCGATGCGCGTGGCCTTTACCAGCATCGCCGAGATTCGTCGCGTGCGCGTCGGCAAGCGGAAGCTCGTCGGCCGCGGCTACGAAGCGCAGATGACCACGGACTTCGAGTTCGTCTGCGTGATCGAGTTCGATGACGACGCGGCGCTGAAGACCTATCTCGATCATCCCGCGCACGCCGAGCTGGGCAAGCTGTTCTTCATGAGCGCCGACGCCGCGCTGGTCTACGACTACGAGATGGTCGAACCCGCCCGCATCGGCGACCTGCTCTAGCCAGCAGGCTGCTGAAAAACGCAGCCTGAAGTCAGAAGTGAAAGGTGAGAAGTCAAAACCGCGGGCAGGTGCATCCGGGGAACCTCCAGCGGATAGCGCTTCCGATGCGGACCAGTGGCACTCCCGACAAGAAGTGCCTCCGGCAGGCTCTTACGGCTCTTCTCGTCCGATCATCTTCTTGATCGACCGCATCAGGCCTGGCGCGTTCTTCTGATCGTCATACTGCTCGACCACCGAGAGCGCCTCGGAGATCGACGCCACCGCGCGCACGCCCATGCGCTTGGCGCCCGGCGGCACGTCCTTCATGTTGCCGTGCCACACCAGGACCACCTTGGCCTTGGATTCCACCGCGATGTCGAGGCAGTTCTCCGGGCGATCGTCCACGAAGATGTCGATCTGCAGCGCGTCGGCGATCTTGCCGCGCGAGCGTTGCACCACGTAGACGCTGGGGTAGCGGAAGCCGTGCGCGTCGAGCCACCGCTGCGATTGCATCTGCGTGAGCTCGCCCGCGGTGGACGGTCTCGTGGTCAGGAAGATCACTTCCCAGCGGCGATCGGTGGCGTTCTTCGCGATGCGCGCGATGATGCCCGGCTCCAGTTCCGGCAGCGTCGTCCAGAAGTTCTCGATCTTCTTGACGTGGTCCCAGAGCTGCATCTGCTGGCGCGCCGTGAGGTGCAGTTCGTCCATCGCCAGGTTGGTGGTGGCGTCCTCGGGCACGGCCGCTGCGCCCGGCTCCAGCGGCGCCGTCGGCTGCCGATAGGCGGCCTTGGCCAGCAGCTCTTCGCCGAACAGCTTCTCGGCCTCGACGTGCAGGGCTGAGTACATGTCGGCCACGGTGCCGTCCAGATCGAAGGCGACGCGAAGCGGCACTAGGCGGCTCCCCTGGCCAGCGCCTTGTTCTCCAGGAACCAGGCGTAGGTGCTCTCGAGGCCCTCGCCAAGCTCGGTGCGATGGCGCCAGCCGAGCTGATGCAGGCGCGTGACGTCGAGCAGCTTTCTCGGCGCGCCGTCCGGCTTCGAGGTGTCGTAGGCAATGGTGGCGGAAGGATGGACGATGCGCTTGACCATCTCGGCGAGCTGGCTGATCGAAATGTCAACGCCGGTGCCGACGTTGATGTGCAGCGAGTCGCTGTAGCGTTGCATCAGGAACACGCACGCGTCGGCGAGGTCGTCAACGTGGAGGAACTCGCGCCGCGGCGCGCCGCTTCCCCAGATCGTCACCTCGTTGCGGCCTTCGACGCGCGCGTCGTGGAACTTGTGAATCAACGCGGGAACCACGTGTGAGCTGGCGAGATCGAAGTTGTCGTTGGGTCCGTAGAGGTTGGTCGGCATCGCGGAGATGAAGTCGCTGCCGTACTGCGTGCGGTAGGACTGGCATAACTTGATGCCGGCGATCTTCGCGATGGCGTAGGCCTCGTTGGTGGGCTCGAGCACGCCGGTGAGCAGCGCGTCTTCGGCCATCGGCTGCCTGGCGTCGCGCGGATAGATGCACGAGCTGCCGAGGTAGAGGAGCTTCTTCGCGACAAAGAGGTGCGCCGAATGCACCACCGTGGCGTGGATCATCATGTTGTCGTAGATGAACTCCGCCGGCCGCGTGGCGTTGGCCATGATGCCGCCGACGGTGCCGGCGACGAGGAACACGAACTCGGGCCGGTTGGCGCGGAACCAGTAGTTCACCGCCGCCTGGTCGCGAAGGTCGAGTTGATCGCGGGTGGCGGTGAGGACGTTGGTATAGCCGAGTTGATCGAGCCGGCGAAGAACGGCGGAGCCCACGAGGCCGCGGTGGCCGGCAACGAAGATTCGTGAGTTGGGCGTCATCTCCGACATCGAAGTCAATCTTAGTGCGGGTCTGCCTTCTGCCTTCTGCCTTCTGCCTTTTGCCTTTTGCCTTTTGCCTTCTGCCTTTTGCCTTTTGCCTTCTACGTTAGGGGGCACCCCCACCGGGCCATTCCCAGCTGCGTCTCCCTCGCTGCTAGGTCTGGTGATCCGGCGGAGATGCCTTGGGAAGGACTCTATCGTGGCTGTATTGTCGTATCAAGTTCTTTATTGGCATGTGAAATGGCCTTAAGAAATCGAGGTGGCCATTAAAAATATAGTGAAGCCGACCCGATTAATGCTGAGCTGGCTGGGGAGGCGGGGCTAGCGAAGTTCTTTGGCGATCACCGCGGCGATGCGCTCGGAAGCGTGTCCGTCCCAGAGCGCCGGGATGCGCTTCTTCGGGACGGGGCCCTCGAGGCTTTCTTTCGCCAGCCTCCGCAGCGTGTGCGGGTCGCGTCCGGCGAGCCGGTTGGTGCCGTCGCTGATGGTGACGGGCCGCTCGGTGTTGTCGCGCACCGTGAGGCAGGGAACGCCGAGGTAAGTGGTTTCTTCCTGGACGCCGCCCGAGTCGGTGATCACCAGCCGGGCGTTCTTTTCCAGGCCGACAAACTCCAGGTAGCCCACCGGATCGAGCAGGTGCAGCGTCGCCGCGCGCGTCGCCGCCGCCAGCTTCGCCTGGGTTCGCGGATGCACCGGGAAGATCACCGGGTACTCCTTCGCCAAATCGTTGAGCACCTCGATCAGCGCGGCCAGCAGCGCCGGATCGTCCACGCTCGACGGCCGATGCAGCGTGACCAGGATGTACGGCTGCCGCTCGCCGATCCCAAGCGGCGCCAGGATCGCGTTGGCGTTCGCCATCGGCAAGCATTTGATCAAGGTGTCGATCATCACGTTGCCGACCAGATGAATCCGCGCGGCGTCGATGCCTTCGCGCTTCAGGTTCGCGTCCGCGTCGGCCGACGGCGTGAAGAACAGGGTCGCCAGGCAGTCCGTCACGATCCGGTTGATCTCTTCGGGCATCGTCCGATCGAACGAGCGCAGCCCGGCTTCGACGTGCGCGATCGGAATGCCGGCCTTGGCCGCCACCAGCGACGCCGCCATGGTGGAGTTCACGTCGCCGTAGACCACGAGGAGGTCCGGCCGGTTGGCGCCGATGAACTTCTCGAAGCCGATCATCACATCGGCGGTCTGTTGCGCGTGCGAGCCGGAGCCGACGCCGAGATTGATGTCTGGAGTGGGGAGAGAGAGCTGCCGAAAAAACGCGTCCGACATCGACGCGTCGTAGTGCTGGCCGGTGTGGATGAGGAGTTGTCGAACCGGCAGCGCATTCAGCGCGCGAATGACCGGCGCCGCTTTCATGAAATTTGGACGGGCGCCGACGACGTGCGCGACTGTGGTCATGGTGGAAGGGATCGCGCGGTGATCTATGGTGTGCCGAGAATCCGCGTCGCCACCTGCAGCACAAATGTGGCGTCGTCGATGGCGCGGACGCCGGCATCGGGGCCGTACTGCTCGGTGGGAATGAAGTCGATGTCTCCGTAGAGAGACGACTCCCGTTCCTTGCGCAGCCAGATCGACGCAGCGATAAGCCGCTCCAGTTCTTCGCCGGTCAGCGTTGGAAACCGGCTATGGTAGTCACGCACCGTACCGCTCACATCGTGCCATTTCGGCGGCTCTATCCCGGCTTGCCTGAGCATGGCCTTGAGGGCGAGTTCCACCAATTCCTGGGCTTCTCGCACGACGTCCGAATAGGCTTCTTCCCTCTGCAGCAATTCCAGCACGAGCAATCGCTTGCGGGCCTTCAGCAGATAGCTCGTGGCCAGCGACCGGTTGGTCATATTTCAAACACTTCGCCCGGTTTGTAGTCGGGCTTGAGGTCCCAATACCAGCTGTCCTCCCGCCAGATCCGTCTGGCGCCGAGCCGGGCCAGGCGGTCGGCGAAGGCCTCGAAGGCTTGTTGGAGGAATCCGTCGCGGTCGTACAGGATCCGTCCGTCATCGAGCATGTCGAGAAACAGTGGGCTTCCGGCAGCCACTTCCTCTGGCGTCTTGAAGATAGGTGAGAGTGTGGGGTGCAGACCGTGCGCGTGCGCGCTGGTCAACTGGGGATTCAGCGAGCGTTCGACGGCCGCGAAATCGTCGGAGCGCGCGAGACGGCCCCGCGGCAGTTGCTCGGCAACCACAAGCAGATCGATATCGGAATCGGGCCCTGGCGTGCGGCGGCCGACCGAGCCGAAGACAGCTACGCTGACGAGGCGCGCTCCATAGTGGCGCTGGCAAGCTTTGCTGGCAGCCTCAACGAGAACGTCGTAAAACGGGTGCATCCCGGCGGTGATTGTAGCAGGCGGGCCGAAGCGGTAGGTGCTCAATACTCAGGCCTAATCGCGGGCACGATCGCCGAATATCCGGCGATTCAGCAATAGTGATGCCGTGTCGGACGGCAAGGCTAGCTCAGGTCCAGCTGGCGGTGTCCAGGACGTGACTGAGCGGGACCGCGGTGGCGCCATCATCGGCATCAAGCGGATACGGTATCGCGGTTCGGCACACCACTCGCGCCGATGCGATCGCCGCGTCGCCGTACTCATCGGCCAGCCGGCGGACGCCCTTCAAGTCGGCGGCGGTCACACGTTCGGCGGTCTTGCACTCGATGGCGGCAAAGGTGTCCGGCGCGGTTTCGATCAGCAGGTCCACTTCGTCGCCCTGCGCGGTGCGCCAGAACCAGAAGGACGGCGGGCTCGGCATGGCCTGTGAGCGTTTTCGGATCTCGGCGATCACAAGATTTTCCCACACGGCGCCCCACATGGCGTGTGCCTTGAGATCGGTCGGGTTGTGGAAGCCGAGCAGGAAGCAAAGCAGCCCGGTGTCGTTGAAGTACAGCTTCGGCGCCTTGATCAGGCGCTTTCGTCGTTGGCGGTGATAGGGCTCCAACAGGAAGATCTGCTGGCTGGCGGCCAGCACCGAGAGCCAGCGCTTGGCGGTGTTGGGGGCGATGCCCACGTCCCGGGCGATGTCGGCATACGAGAGCAGTTGGCCGGCGCGCAGGGCTGCGGCTCGAAGCAGTCGATCGAAGTCGCGCAGGTCACCGACGTTGAGGGCCTGGCGAACGTCGCGTTCCAGGTAGGTCGCCAGATAGCTTCCCATCCAGAGCTCGCGGTTCAGGTCTGGCCGTTGCCACAGCTCGGGGTAGCCGCTTCGCCACAGGAATTGATCGGTCTGTTCGATGGTGGGTGTGGGAAAGACTTCCTCGAGGCTGAGCGTTGGCAGCGTCAGGATGGCGGCACGGCCTGCCAGCGACTCGCTGACGCCGTGCATCAACGCGAATGCCTGCGAGCCGGTGACGAGGAAGCGGCCGGGGCGACGATCCTGGTCGATGGCGCGTTTGAGATGGCGGAAGATCTCGGGCGCGTATTGGATCTCGTCAAGGAAACTGCGCTAAGGCATTCTCTAGTAACAACTTATGACGTCGCGCAATCATATTACTGATTATCAGTAATTCAATTGCGTGTTGTCAATTTCGAGTCGGGAACTGGCGTCGGGGGCTCAGCGGTGGCCTATGCGTCGAAGAAGCGCCGCAGTCGCGGCCTGGTTTTATGTTCGGCCCACGACTCGTCGGCCAGGCTGATCAGCGTTTTCGTCGACTCGGCGCTCACCAGGTCGAGACCGCTGATCGCGGCGGCCTGTTTCTCGAGCGGCTCGCGGTCCACGAGATAGTAGCGGTCACCGAGAATGGCAGAGGCCTGCGCGCGCGACAGTTCAACCTGCGCGGCCAGCGTCGCGTCGAAGAGATCGTGCGTCAGCATCCACTCCCGGGTGGATGCGGCGCCAATGGTCGTCAACGGCGCGCCTTTCCGGCGCGCGGCCGTCCCCACCGACAACACGTAGAGATCAGGGAGATGGCGGCCGACGTAGGTCTGGGCCTCGGTGATGCCTTGCACCTCGGGCGCATTCGCAATGATCCCGCCATCGATGAACGTCTCGGCACCGATCAGGTGCGCCGGGAAATAGGTGGGCGCCGCCGCGCTCGCGAGCACGGCATCCACCACGCCCGTGTGGCTCGCGTCTCTCTTCGCGAGGCCCTTCGAGCGGAATACTTCAGGCCGGCCGTGGGTGAAGTTGACGGCACAGATCGCCAGCGGCGTCGTGATGTCGGACATCTTCAATTTGCTGTTCGATGCACCGAGCGTGTCGACGATCGCCGCACGAAGCGGTTCGGTCGCATACGGCGCCTTCCAGGCATGGCGCCTGGCCTGGGCGATCTTGCTGCGGCTGCCGTCGAAGATCCGTGGCCCGTGGTCGACAATTTTCTGGACAATCGTGGCGGCGGGGATCTCGAGCGCCAGGGCCGCGGCGATCAGCCCGCCGATCGAGGTGCCGATCACCAGGTTGAATTTGCCGGCGCAGCGCACCTTGAAATGTTGTTCGGCGTTGGCGAGAAAGGTCGCGGTGTAGAGTCCCGCCTTCGCTCATCCGGGATACATCTCGTGTGGATCCTCGAGCGCCAGGCCCAGGGGTTCAAGCGCGGTGTGGGCCGGCTGTCGAGCGGCGACGAGGATGTAAGGTCGTCCCTCGGTGCCCTTGATGGCGGTGGCCATCACCAGTTTTTCGCCAGAGGGGTAATCGCCTTCGGTGCGGTCGTCTTTGGTGTAGGTGAGGGTCATCCCGATCAGCGCACCCCAGGTGTCGGCGATCGCCTTGGTGACATCGACCACTTGCCCGCGCCCGACGAAGCGTTCGATCAAGGCGTCGGTGGCCTGGCGCAACGCCTCGCGGTCGGCGTCGTGCGGCATGCGTTCCAGCAGCTGCGCAACAAGCGCGGGAGAGACGGCGCTGATGAAGATGTCGGTGTCGTAGATCGCCGGCTCACGCGTATCGGCGTGCGTGAGCCATTGTTCGGATGCGCTGCCGTCGCGCATCGCGATGTCAACGAGCGACTGGGTTGACAGCAGGTACTGGGGCATCTCTCACAAACCGCAGTTCCACGCCTTCTGCCGCTTCGGCCTTCGCGAGCCCATCGAAGTCGAGGCTCACCGCCGACGTCGAAAGAGCGGGCGACTGCAGGCCCATCAGCAAGTCGGCCGGGCGGCCGCGTCGTTTCGCCGCCTCAAAGGCTTTCTGGATGACATCCACCAGGGTCTCGTGCAGGGTCTTGAGCGACAGCACCACGGTGGTGTCAGCGGCGTCTCGCACGCCGGCCCGATCGGAAACGACGACGATGGCGCCGTTGGAAGTTTTCTGGCGAACCACCCTGATGTCGTCGCGGAAGGCCTTCACCGGCATCACGCGGGCATCAAACGGCAGCGCCCGGCACGCCTCGTCGAGCTGGCGGCGAACCGAAGGATCCAAATCGGCCGAGGTAATGTCATCAAGGTTCAGGTGGTCGCCGATAGGCTTGGTCATGTGGTGATGTTACCAGTTATGTACAAGAAAGCAAGATTTTGTACAGAGTACCCAATCACGTAATATTGAGCGGTAGGTGCTCAATATTCAGGTAAAGATCTCGGGCGTGATTCCGCGGTCCGCACACCTGGGCCGCGCGGTTAGACGATGTCGCCCGCCCAGAGGCGGGCGAGAAACGTTGCCCACGGGAGGAACTCGATGCCATCGCGTCGCGCGGCGACGGGATCTTCAGACACGAGCACCAGGCGCTTGGCGACCTGCTCGTCCGCCAGGCTCAGCAGTCCTCGCGCATCGCGCAGCGACGCTTTTCGGGTGGCCTTCACTTCGACGGCAACACGGCCCCCGACGAAGAAATCCACCTCGTGCCCGTGCTTTGAGCGCCAGAAGTTCAGCGTGTCACCCGTTCGGGCGTAACTGACGTAGGCTCGGAGTTCCATTCCGATAAAGTGCTCGAAACTGCGGCCGTAGAGATCGGAGTTGCGCTCGAGTGCCGCGGTCCCTGCCAACGCGTGCATGACCCCAGGATCGAAGAAGTAGAACTTCGCCGTCTGGATGGCCTTGCGCTTCCGCGACTCGCGCCACGGCTCCAGCGTCCAGCCGACCAGCGTGTCCTCGAGCACGGAGAAGTACTCGCGGACCGTGGACGCTGGCACCTCCGCGTCGCTCCCCATCTGCGCGTAATTGAGCAGCTGGCCGCTCGATAACGCGGCCACCCGAAGGAAGCGCGTGAACGGCGGGAGGCGCCGGATGATCCCTTCGGCTCGAATCTCCTCCTGGAGGTACACCGACACATACGCTCGCAGCTCCTCCTCCGGTGAAGGACTCAAGTAGACGGGCGGAAGCCCCCCAAACCGGAGGTATCGCGCGAGGTTGAATTTCGGGATCTCGGACCACGACAGTGGATAGAGGTTGGCCACCCACGCGCGCCCGGCGAGCAGGTCCACCGAACCCCGGCGCAGCTTCCGCGCGCTGCTACCGGTCAGCAGAAATCGATACCGCTTCTTCTCGATCAGCCGGTGCACTTCGGCCAGCAAGGCGGGCACGCGCTGAATCTCGTCGATGACAACCCACGGCGATTCTGGCGACGTGTCGATGAGGCTCTCCAGGTCCTCGGGGTGCGCCGATAGACGGAGAAGGAGATCCGAACGAAGCAGATCGATGACCAGGGCTCGACCGTGCAATTGCTGTCGCACCAGGGACGACTTGCCGGTCGCGCGTGGTCCGAACAGAAAAAAGGACTTCTGCGACAGAAGCGCCGGGAGGTCGAGCTTTCGCTTCAGATCGGGCACAAGCGATAGTATCGCCGAATATCCGGCTAATCAGCAATAGTGATGCTGAGTCGGACGGCAAGCTGTCAGGGTTTGGCGACCGCGTAGCGCAGGTAGGGCACCAGCGGGGTCACCGAGAGGGAGGCCTTTTCCCGCGCCGAGGTCAGCGGCACGGCAGGAGTTCTCAACAGTTCAACTTTGCCGGTCCAGGGGTCCACCACGATTCGCGACCCCAGCGGCAGCGTGGCGATTTGGTCCATGCGCGCGCCGATGTGCGGCTGAATCAGGTTCTTGAGCTTCCTGGAATTCCCAGAAACCACGCGAGGAAAAAGTCCCGTGTCCGTAAGTTTGTCCTTGTACGGCGAATTCTTCAGCAGGTCGATCGCCTTCGCGTCCGCCGCTTCTTCTTCACGCGGTTCGTGACCGGCGCGAACCTTTGCCAGCAATTCATCGTCGGGCACCGTCAACTTGTCCGCTACCGCAGCCTTCGGATCGGTGGCGCGGTGGCCCAGCGTGATGTGCGCCAGTTCGTGGGCCAGCATCGTCGCCAGGCTCGCCTCGTCGGGCAGGACGTCGATCAGCCCGCGGCTCATCACGATCGTGTGGCCAACGGTGAACGACTCGATGGGTGAGGTCAGCAGCACCCGGGTACGAACTGGTGGCTCGATCGTCAGGTGGTTCGTGATCTGGAGGTTCATCGCCACCGTCTCGAGAATCTTCTCGACCTCCCCTGGTGGCGCGAGCAAGCCCGCTTTCGAGAGGCGATCCAGCACGCTGGCTTCGGCATGTTCCTCGACGGTTGCGAATCTGACAATCTGATTCGTCGGCGATTCCGCTGGCGCGTGAATGGTCGTGAGATCGTAGCCCCAGAGCCTGACCTGGCTCTTGATCTTTGCGCCCTCGTCGCTCTCCTGCTCGGCATAGACATAAGCCGGCAGCCAGAACGCCGGCAGCACGTTGACGCGCCAGCTATCCACGCTGAACCAATAGGGCTTGCTCATCAGCGTCGAGCGTGGACGGAAGCGTGAAATCCCGTTGAACCTGACGATGTTGAAATCCTGGTCCTCGACCCAGATTCGCCCGGTGAAACCATCCTGGCTGTCGACACTCGGCTGCACGTCCAGCACGAGGCAACGAACCTCTCCCAGGACCTCGCGCCGCAAGAACTTGAACGCATACCCTTTGGAGTTGAGGAGGCGCCAATCGGGCACGACCATCGCCGCGAAGCCGCCCGGCCTGAGCTGCAGGCTGAGTGGATGGGCGAGCCGTTCGGCCAATTGTTGCCCGGTTCCCTTCTCGGGAGTCAGCGTCCTGAGCCTTGGTCCTTCCTCATCGGTCCACTCGAATTGGCCGAGGAAGTAGTCGTCCCGTAGCGGAACGGATCCCAGTGTCTCGTGCGCTTCGACATGCTGGACGTAGATTTCGACAATCGGACGAAAGGCCCGCATGCGGGCGGTCACACCCGACTCCGATTGCATGATCCGATCGGCGAGCTCCTCGATCGTCATCGTCGGGGAAGCCGGCCCCGGCTGCCAGATGAGGATCAGCGCAACGAGAGCGCTAAGGCTTTGGCTCAGCGTAGCGGAGATACAGCACCAGGGGGATGACCGCGAGAGATGCCTTTTCCCGCGCGGAGGCCAGAGGCACGGTGGGACCTCGCAGCAACTCCACGCTGCCACTCCAGGGATTGACCACGATTCTCCCGCCCAGGGGCAGCGCGGCGATCTGATCGATGCGTTCGGGGCTGAGCGTTTGAGATTTCTGAACCAGGTCGTTCATTCTGCCAACCTGCCCGTCTCCGCCGCCATGTTCGCCGATGTGCGGCCGGATCAGGTTCTTGAGCTTCTTTGAATTCTCCGACACCGCGCGAAGGAACAATCCCGCATCCGCCAGCTTGTCCTTGTAGGGAGAATTCTGCAGCAGTCCAATCACCCGCGCGTCCGCTGCGTCTTCCTCCGCTGCCGAGTGTTCATACCGCACCGTCGCCAGCAGTTCATCGTCCGGCACCATCAGCTTGTCGGCAAACGCGAACTTTGAATCGATCACGCGGTGGCCGAGGGCCATGTGGGCGAGTTCGTGCGCCAGCATCATGGCCAGGCTGGCTTCGTCGGGCAACACGTCAATCAGGCCGCGGCTGAGCACGATGGTGTGACCCACCGTGAACGACTCGAGTGGAGAGGTCAGGAGCACGCGAGCGTGGACGGCGGGTTCGACGTTGAGGTTGTTGGTGATTTGCAGGTTCTTGGCCACGGTCTCGAGCACCCTGTCCACTTCACCTGGCGGCGCCAGCAGGCCCGCCTTCGACAACCGTTCGAGGACGTTGTCTTCGGCCTGTTGCTCCCACATCCGCTGGCTGAGGGTCGGTGAGAGTTGCTGCGGCGGAGCGGAGCTGTCCACCACCGACGGCTCATCGAGTTGAATCGTGGAGAACTCTTGCAACGGCCGCGCGCTCTTGAGGTCGTAGCCCCAGAACCGCACCTGGCTCTTGATCTTCGGGCCTTCGCTGGGGTCGTCGCTCTGCTGTTCGGCATACACATACGCCGGCAGCCACAAGGCCGGGAGCACGTTGACGCGCCAGCTGTCAACGTTGAACCAGTACTTCTTTCCCAACATGCTGCTGCCGGGAAGGCTCCGCGTGATGCCGTTGAAGCGGACGATGTTGAAGTCTTTGTCTTCCACCCAGATGCGTCCGGTAAAGCCATCCTGGGGGTCGCCGCGAGGTTGCGCGTCGAGCACCAGGCAGCGCACTTCGCCGAGGAACTCACGGCGAAGAAACTTGTACACGTATCGCTTGTTGTCCAGGAAACGCCAATCGGGCACGGCCATGGCGGCGAAGCCGTCGGGTCGCAATTGCATGCCGAAAGGATGCGAGAGCCAATCCGCCATCTGTTGGCGCGTGCCCTTGTCGGGTGTGAGTCTCTTGATGGTGGGGCCGACCCGGTCGTCCCATTCGAATTGACCCAGGAAGTATTCGTCCTTCACCGGCACGGTGCCGAGCGTGGCGTGCGGCACGACGTTCTGCGCGTAGACCTCGACGATGGGCCGGAAAGTCCGCATGCGGGCGATCAATCCGGATTCCGATCGCATGATCCGGGTGGCCAGCTCTTCGATCGTGATCGTGTTGCCGGCCGGCGCCTGCTGCGCGCTCGTGGTGGTGATGGACACGACGCCGGCAAGCAGAGGCAACGCGATCGTTGCCGCGACGCGCGCGATGAGTTGTCGGCCGGACAAGGTGGGCATTGTCTTAGTAGGTTATCGGTTGAAGGCCTTAGGTTCATTCACACGGCTGGCAGCCCTCGATGAAGTTTACCTTGTAATTAAGGCATGGTATTCCATAATTACAAGGATGATTACCAGGGGGCTCAGGGATCGGCTGGTTTTCCTGTTGGATCACCACCCGGCCGTTGGCCTCGTCGGGCCGCGACAGGCCGGGAAGACCACATTGGCCCTGGACATCGCGGCGGGGCGACCGTCCGTCTACCTGGACCTTGAGACGGTGAGCGACCGTGCCCGGCTGACGGATCCCGAGGCGTATCTTGCGGACCACGAGGGTGAGCTGGTGGTGCTCGATGAGATCCACCGTATGCCGGCGCTCTTCCAGGCGTTGCGTGGCGTGATTGACCGTGGGCGTCGAGGTGGACCTCATGCCGCGCGGTTTCTCCTGCTGGGTTCTGCGTCGGTCGAGCTGCTCAAGCAGTCTGGTGAATCATTGGCGGGGCGGATCTCTTATCTGGAGCTTGGGCCCTTTGATGCGCTCGAAGTGCCGGCCGATCGCCTGGACTCGCTCTGGGTGCGGGGTGGGTTTCCGTCGAGTTTCCTTGCCGGTGATGACGCCCTCAGCCTCCAGTGGCGTCGCGATTTCATTCGCACCTATCTCGAACGGGACATTCCCCAGCTGGGGCCGCGCATCCCGGCAGAAACCCTTCGCCGCTTCTGGACGATGCTGGCGCACAACCAGGCGCAGCTGTTGAATGCGGCCAACCTGGCGCGGGGACTTGGCGTGGATGGCAAGACAGTGGCGCGCTACCTGGATCTGCTGGTCGATCTGCTCCTGGTGCGACGCTTACCCGCGTGGCACAGGAATGCCGGTAAGCGGCTGGTGAAATCGCCGAAGGTCTATGTCCGCGACACGGGGCTGGTACACGCGCTTCTTGGGTTGCGAAACAAGGAAGACGTCCTTGGCCATTCGGTGTCCGGCCAGACGTGGGAAACGCTGGTGGTGGAAACGCTGCTGGCGGCGGCTCCAGATGGGACGGAGGCGAGCTTCTATCGCACCGCGGCCGGTGCGGAGATCGACCTGGTGCTCGCGCTGCCGCATCATCGGTCCTGGGCGATCGAAATCAAGCGCAGCTCCGCTCCGAAAGTGGAGAAGGGCTTTCACCTGGCGTGTGAGGACGTGAAACCGCAGCGACGGTTTGTCGTCTATTCGGGAACCGAGCGATTTTCTCTCGGTCAAGGGACAGAGGCCGTCGGCCTTGTGGCGCTCGCGACCGAGCTGCACTCGATGAAGTAAGGCCTACGCCAACCGAAACACGATGTGAACGGTGGCCCGATAATCAACGGCGCGTCCGCTGTCTTGCGCGGGCTTGAACTTGATCTGTTCGGCGGCGCGCGCCGCGGATTCGTCGAGCCCGTGTCCTAGTCCGCGAATCACGCGAAGCACGCGAACGCTTCCAGTGGCGGAGAATTCCACTTCGAGCATGACGTCGCCCTCGATCTTCAGCCGCCGCGCTTCGTCGGTGTAGACGGGCGTCGGTTTCGACAGCACTTCAACGGGAGTGACCGTGGGCTTGGGTGGCGGTGCGACCTTCGCCACCGCTTGCGTATCGCGCGCATCCGCGAAGCCGCTTGGCGTGACCACGGCCGGCTCCGCTGGTCGAGGCCGCTCGCGGCTATTGCTGTTGCCGAATCCGGCGTCGCGGACGACGCGAGACTCGGGAGCAGCGGGAGCGGCGGCAGGCGTGCTGCCGAATCCGGTTTGTGTCACGACCGGGTCCACCCGGTTGGGCGGCGCCTCGCGCGCGGGCGGGCGATCGAATCCACCCAGGGTGGTCGTCTCCGCTTTCGGGACGGCCGCTCGTGCGGATGGGTTATCGAACGCGACCTTTTCCACTTCGCGGTTTGGTTGCGGCGTGCGGGCCACGGCGTTGTTGCCAAACGTGCCGACGACGACTTCTGGAGCCGGCTTGGGCGGTGCGGGTACGTAGGGCACCCCTTTAGGGGTGCCGATGGATGGGTTAGCGGTGCCGATTTCCGACTTTGGCGCTACTTCGACTGTTCGCGGTGGAAGCGGCGCAGGAAGCTCCGGCCGCGGTTCTTCGGTTCGCACTTCCAGTTGAGCTGGCGGCAACGGTGTGGGTAGCGGAAGCACCGGCAGCTCGAGCGGGGTGTCGGGCACGTAAACAAGGCTGACCAGGCGCGGCGGCACGCGGGCCACGGGGCGCTTCGGGAACAGGGTTCCAGCCTGCTGCAGGTAAAGCACGCTTGCGGCTGCCAGGAGGTGCAGGGTGATGCTGACGGCCAGCCCTGAGGGCACGCTCCGCCGGTGCGGATTGCGCACGGGTTTAGCGTCCGGCATCGCGAGAAAGGATGTCGATTGCGGAGACGACGGCAGGATGCCGGCGGGGGTCAGGAGATCCCGGCCGAACAAGGTCAGCATTGGCTACCAGTGTATCGGCTGGATGCCCGATACCCTGCATCGCCTGGGGGGATTTAGAGGGCGGAGCTGGCGCCGCTGCAGCTGCCCGAAAGGCCGAGCATGACCACGATGAACATCACGGTGCCGGTAATGGCGACGGCACCGATGATCTCGCGTTGGCGGCTGCGTTTGCGGCGGCCGTGTGTTCTCCGCCTGGCGTGCGTGCGAGGCGTGTGCTCGGCACCCTGGCCAGGGACAGGCAGGACCGCGACCTTCTGGTCGAGGGGCCCGAGATCAAACTTGGTGTCTTGGACCTTCGCCCGAGCTTTTGGCGATTCGTCCAGCGCGGCCAGGTCCGGGTCGTAGGCGGCTGTCGAGTCAAGAGCTAACGAGCTTCGATCTACCCTGTCGTTCTCATCCCATGCGCGCCGCGCCCTCCAACCGCAACGGCGGCAAAGGAAGAGCTTGCGCCTGGTCACAAGCGCAACCAGGTTGCCTACGGTTGAGCTATGTGCGCGGACGATCTCAATCGAGCCGCACCGTTCGCATAACGCCATGTGTCACAACACAATCCAGGGAGCACCAGCCTTTTATCACAGTCGCCGGCTGTCATGAAGGGCCAGACCGCACAACACGCAAAACAGGGCCGCATTCCCTGGCTTCTGGAGACTGAACTCCACCAGCGACTGTAAGGCAATCGCGATCAACCCCGTGACAGCGCCCATTCTGATCCACCAAATTGATCCCACATCGTCCTGCAACCGCTTACGGACACTCCACGCGAATGCGCCAATGGTGCATGCGATTGGCAAACATAATAGGACTCCACCCTCCGCGGCCAGCTGTAAGTAATCGTTGTGCGCTTCGTTCAAGTGCAGCCCAGGCACCGACGTTTGATAGAAGAGGGTGCTCACGCCGTAGGTATTGAGTCCCGTGCCGGTGAGCCAGAAATCGCGCGCGATGCGAAGTGTATCGGCCCAGATCGCGGGCCGTTCGTTGATGCTGCCGGGATCCATTTGAGCGAACCGCGCAGCGATCAAATCAAGCCCAACCCACGAGACTACGGCGACCAGGAGAAATGTCAGGTAGGCGATGACAAGCGCGCGGCGGGAAATAGAGGATTGTCGCCTCGCCATCACGGTGCCCACCAGCAGGAGCGCCACGACGAAACCCATGATGCCTGAACGGGAAACCGTAAGCACCAGCGAGAGAGCCATCACGAGAATGGCAAACGCCGTGAGTGTTGCGCGGCTGGCCTGCTCGGTGGAAAACCACAACACAAGATTCCGAAACCCGGGCTTTCGGCCCTCCATACCGCGCGACACGAGCGCGAGGAAATAACCCAGGGTCACCGGCAACGCCATCAGCATCCAACCGGCAAAGTGGTTCTTGTTCACGAAAGGTCCAAAGGGTGCTCCCCCCTGGTCCAGTTCCCAGAATCCGTAAATCTTCCCCGTGAACGTGGCGTGCTGCACGATCCCCACGGTGGCGAGCGCTACGCCGAGAATCACCAACGCTCCAGCCAGATGATTCGCCATCGCGCGTGTAAGTACCCGTGCGGTCCCAAGCATGAACAGGCCGAAGGCTCCGAGAAACACCAGACCAAGCCGCGTGCGCGATGGGTCGATCGAGAGCGAGTGGGACGTGGAATTGAGTTCAAAGGGCAGGCTAAGTTCCCCTATCACTTGGGCGGCGTGAGGACTGAGAGCCATTAGCTGGTTCAAGGGCAGCGGCACCATCTGCGCCACTACCGCCACAGCTATGGAGGCCAGACAAAGGGCGAGAAGCCACGAACTGCGAGAGCTTCGCTGCCCCAGCCACAGCCCGGCGAGGCCAAGCACCGCGCTCGAGATGAGGAGGGGTGTGTACGCCCAACGGTAGGCCGAGCCAAACGCGCCGGCACCCCAGGCCAGGGTGACGAGCAGGCCATAGAGCCACATCAACTGGAGGGAATGCCGGCTCACACCGGCGAAGACTCGTTGCTGGTGGGAGTGAAATCCGAGAGCAGCGCGCGCAACTCACGGATGACTTCGTCACTTCGACCGTCAAGAGCCAAAGCTTCGAGGCGGGCGACGGCTTCGGCCAATCCGTTCTGTTTGTCCGGCTCGCGTCTCTGGACTCGCATTATCTTTTCGAGCGCCGATGGCTCGGCAAACTCGCCTTCGCCGACCAGCTCCTCGAACAGTTTCTCGCCCGAGCGGATGCCGGTGAATTCGATCGCGATGTCCTTGTCTGGCACGTAGCCGGACAACCGGATCAGGTCGCGCGCCATGTCCACCACTTTCACCTGCTCGCCCATCTCCAAGACGAACAGTCGATTGACGCGAAGGCGGGCGTATCGCCATACATCTGCATGTGTTTCGACCGGTTTTATCGGATCTACGTCACAGATTCCGACGATTCGCGCTCCTTCTTGGCTTCGAGAACTGCCAGAGGCGGGATCCTATATTTCCGCTGCCGACGACCGCAAAGGTGACGGTATTCACGGGAATTTAGCCACGAACTCGGTCGAAGTGACCGCGCATTCCTCAGGCGTAAATTTCAAGAAACGTTCGTCGAGACGCATCGATTTGACTCGCGTAACGTCCTCTGGGTCGGTCACGCTGTTGATCTCCATGATTCTCGCGCCCTGACGCTCGACCGTCTCGATGAAGTCTCTCTCGCGGAGCCGGTTGTGGTAGCTGATGCGGTTCTTAACGAAGAGACGCCACGCCCACTCTGGGTGCTGCAGGAAATGGACTCTACTAATGCGTTTGTCAAAACAGGCGTAGTGATCGTGAAGGCCAATGAAGGCGTAGAAGCAACCACCTGATCGGAGAATTCGCTTGCTTTCGACCACGAGTTGATTCAGGACGTCTTCGGGAACGTGTTCTAGAACTGCGTAGCTGTAGAACAAGTCCGCTTCTCCATCAAGCAAGTCCGTCGTCGTGGCGTCACCTGGCGCGACATAAGTGATACCGGCGAGTGCCAGGAACTCGACTAGGTCAGTCGCGCCGTGGAGCCGATCTAGTCGCTCGTCCAAAGTGGCAACTGAAAGACTAAGGGCGTTCGCGAGGGTGTCGCGGTTGGCCGAGAAGACGTCGAGCATCTCCCTGATCAGTGAATAGCGGACATGCCGCTCATGGTCGAAAGACACGATCCTTTTCGCTCCGCAGAGATGCAGCAGTGTTGTGGGAAGGGGCAGCCAACCGGTTCCAACCTCGACAACCGACGCCCCCTCCACCGCCACGTGCTTCTTTATAAGCGCGATCCCTGAACTCAGGGTTGGGAGAATGCCAAGAATCTCCTGTTTTCTCACGGGCGCACGTTTGTTGAGGCGTTGCAGCGCGTGGTTCACCTTCTCACCAAAGGGGACTCGTGCGAGGACTGCCTGAATCGCGACCTTGGACTTCCAATTAGGCATCAGCTTGACCCATTTTGATGGACGGTTTAGCTACGCCGCGTGAGCCGCCCGCCGTTCGAACACGGCCGGGCTGACCTTCCCCAGCGTTAAGTGCCGACGCTGCTCGTAATGGAACACTTCGATGTAGTCGAACAACTCGATCTTCGCGTCGTCATTGCTAGCGATCAGGTCGGCGAGTTCACTCTTCACCGTCGAGAAGGAGCTTTCCATCACGGCGTGATCGTGGCAGTTGCCACGGCGGTTCATCCCGCAGACAATCCGGCGAGCATCAAACAGGGCCTGATAGTCATCGCTGGCGTACGTGCACCCTTGATCGGACTGGTGCAAGAGGCTCCGGTCTGGCCCGCGGCACTTGAGCGCGATCTCGAGCTCGCGGCGCTCGGCGCTATCGGGACGTTGACCACCAACGACCCGGGAGGTGGCGTAGATGGCCCGTTGGCTCCGATACAACGGCGAAGATCGTGAGACGGGCGACGACTCCTATCACGTCGGTGCGGGCACGGGCGAGGCGGACGGAGCCGCACTGTTCGCAGATGGCGGACATCAGGCCGGGGTGTTCTGGGGCCGGGCGTCGGTGAAGTTCTGCAGGAGGGTGCGCAGTTCTCGCAGGACATCTTCCGAGCGGCCCTCCTGCGCGTGGGTTTCGAGGCTCGCGATGGCGTCGGCCAGGCCGCTGAAGTCCCGAGGCGATCGCGCTACACGCAGCACCTTGTCCACCGAGGACGGCTCAACGCGCTCGCCTTCGCCCACGATTTCCTCGAACAGCTTTTCGCCCGGCCGCATCCCGGTGAACTGGATGGCGATGTCCTTGTCCGGCACGTAGCCGGCGAGGCGAATCAGGTCACGCGCCATGTCCACGACCTTCACCTGCTCGCCCATGTCCAGCACGAAGAGGGCCGCCGCGTCTGGCAGCGCGCCCGCGTGCAGCACGAGCTGCACAGCCTCGGGGATCAGCATGAAGAACCTTCGCATCTCGGGATGGGTCACGGTGACGGGCCCGCCCCTGGCGATCTGGCTCATGAAGGTGGGGACGACGCTGCCGTTGCTTCCGAGGACGTTGCCGAAGCGGACGGCGGCGAACCGCGAGGATTGCGAAGTTCCGAACTGTTCGACGATCAGTTCGGCGACTCTCTTCGTCGAGCCCATGACGCTGGTGGGATTCACGGCCTTGTCGGTGGAGATCAGGACGAAGCGGCTCACGCCCCAGCGCGCCGCCGCTTCCGCGAGGACGCGAGTGCCACGGATGTTATTCTTC
>JBDTMB010000044.1:0-19565 GCA_039934485.1 Vicinamibacterales bacterium | reverse complement strand
CTGCGGCCCGCCTTTGGAAAGCTGCTGGCCGCCGACGGTTGGCTACCAGATCAATACGCGAGCCCGGACACCAAGAGCGGCATGGGCGGCGGCATCGGGCAGTACGCCCTCTACCGCGCCAAGGACGGATCACTCTGTCTTTTCTCGCTCGTGATCCCGGCAGGATCCGAGACACCGGTCCACGACCATCTCGCCTGGGGACTCATTGGCGTCTACCGCGGGCAACAGGACGAAACCGTCTATCGCCGCCTCGACGACGGCCAAGATGAGTCCCGCGCGCAACTTGAAGTGTCGCGCCGGCAAACCGTGAAGCACGGCGAGTTCTACACGCTGCTTCCTCCACGCGACGACATCCACTACGTGAAGACCGTGTCGACGGAGCCGTCGATCTCCATCCACCTCCTCGCCAACGACACGGCGTGCGTCACGCGCCACCGTTTCGATCCGGCCAACGGCATCGTGACGCCATTTCGCTCCGGTTATAGCAATGCGAAATGCGAATCCCACGAGGCGCGCAGCGCCGAGCCCTAACCTCCCACCAGCGAGCGTAGCGAGCGAGTCCCACGAGGGCCGAAGGCCCGAGTCCCACGCGGCCCAAAGGGCCGCGTCGAAGTACGCATTTTTTGCTCTCTTGTTTTCGCCCAAGGACGATGGCATCGTCGTCGTGTTATGGGAGGAATCGTCATGAGCGAACGACCTTCGACGTGGGGCACATTGCCGGGAGATGGCACCACGCTCACCACCACTGAATACCTGAAGACCGCGGAGTCGGTGCGGGTTCAGGAGCTGATCTACGGCAAGCTTCGCGTCGCAGACTCGCCGACACCGATGCACCAGGCGCTGTTGCTGCGGCTGGCGATGATTCTCGACGGCCACGTTCGCGACTACGGGAGCGGGAGCATCTGGATCGCCCCGCTCGATGTCATCCTCGACGCCCCGCGGGCGGTCGTCGTCCAGCCCGATCTGTTTTTCGTCTCGAAGATGCGCGCGCACATCATCAGCGATCACATTTGGGGAGCGCCGGACATGGCCCTCGAAGTGGTGTCGCCTCACCCTCGCGTCGGCAAGCTCGAGGAGCGGATTGAGATCTTCGGCCACTACGGCGTGCGCGAATGCTGGGTCGTGCATCAACTGCTGAAGGAAATCGAGATCATCGAGCTCACCAACATGGGCAGCCCCAATCGGCGGCGCTACGGGCCGGCCGACCAGCTGCAATCGAACGTGCTGCCGACGTTTTATTACACGGCGGGCCAGCTGGCCGGCTGGGAGTAGATCGAAGCGGCGGGGTATCATGTACTCCGCCGCTCATGAAAAAGCCGATCTACGACAACATCCTCGAGACCATCGGCGACACGCCGATGGTCCGCCTCAACCGCATTCCCAGGGGCATCGTCAAGGCGGACGTGCTGGTCAAAATCGAGACCACCAACCCCGGCAACTCGATCAAGGACCGCATGGCGGTGAAGATGATCGAGGACGCCGAGAAAGCCGGCAAGTTGAAGCCGGGCGGCACGATCATCGAAGGCACCTCGGGCAACACCGGCATGGGCCTGGCGATTGCGGCGGTGGTCAAGGGCTACAAGTGCGTCTTCACCACCACCGACAAGCAGTCGAAGGAAAAGGTGGACGCGCTCCGGGCGTTTGGCGCCGAAGTGATCGTCTGCCCCACTGACGTGGACCCCGAGGATCCGCGGTCGTACTACGCCGTGTCCTCACGCCTCGAGCGGGAGACGCCGAATTCCTGGAAGGCCAACCAGTACGACAACCCGTCCAACGCCGAGGCCCACTACGAGCAGACCGCGCCGGAGATCTGGGACCAGACCGGCGGACGCATCGATCACCTCGTGGCCGGCGTCGGCACCGGCGGCACGATCTGCGGCGTCTCCAGGTACCTGAAAGAGAAGAAGCCGGCCGTCAAGGCCTGGGGCATCGACACCTACGGATCGGTGTTCAAGAAATACAAGGAGACCGGCGTCTTCGACAAGAACGAGATTTATCCGTACATCACCGAGGGCATCGGCGAGGACTTCCTGCCGCAGAACGTGGACTTCAGCCTGATCGATCATTTCGAGAAGGTGACCGACCGCGACGCGGCGATCATGACCGGACGCATCGCGCGCGAAGAGGGTATCTTCGCCGGCAACTCCGCTGGATCGGCGGTGGCGGGGCTGCTGCAACTGGCCGACCACTTCAAGGCGGGCGAAACCGTCGTCGTGATCTTCCACGACCACGGCACGCGCTATCTCGGCAAGATGTACAACCCCGACTGGATGCGCGAAAAGGGGTTCGTCGACAAGAAGGGCCTGACGGCGAGGGACCTCGTGGCCGACCGCAAGAAGGCGGCGCTGGTGACGATCGATCGCAACGCTACGGTGGAGAAGGCCGCGCACATCCTGACCGAGAACGCCTACTCGCAGATCCCGGTGACCGCCGACGGCCGCCTCGTCGGCTCGGTGAACGAGGGCTACCTGTATTCCGAGATCGTCAAGAACCCGGAGATCCTGCACGGGCCCGTCGAGGCCATCATGCAGCATGCGTTCCCGTTCGCGGACATTTCGACCAGCGTCGATGCGCTGGCAGGGATGTTGACCAACGACAGTCCCGCCGTCTTGGTTCGTGACTTCAAGCTTGACGCCACGTATATCATCACGCGATGGGACATCATCAAGGCCCTGGCCTAGCACCAAGTCGCCGGACCGTTCTGCAGGGATTGCTCGCGGCGGTCGCGCCGCTGGCGTTAGGCGTCCGAGCGCGGGCGGCTCAAGCCGCGCAGACGACGGGTGCCGCCATCGGGCCGCTGGATGCGGCGGTGCTGCCACCCGGCATCAGGTCGCGCTTCGTCGACGGCGTCAACGGTCTGCGAATGCACGTCCTCGAGGCCGGCTACGAGACTCCGGGCCGTCCCGCGCTGCTGCTCGTACACGGCTACCCTGAACTCGCCTACAGCTGGCGCAAGGTGATGGGCGCACTTGCTGCGGCCGGGTATCACGTGTTCGCGCCGGATGTCCGTGGCTATGGCCGCACATCGCCGGCGCCGATCAATTACACCGACGACCTCCGGCCCTTCGGCACGCTCAACAAGATCAAGGACCTGCTGGCTCTGGTGTCCGCGATGGGCTATCGTTCTGTGGCGGCCGTCATCGGGCACGATGCCGGCTCGCCCCTCGCCGGCTGGTGCGCGTGTGCGCGGCCGGACGTCTTCCGTTCCGTGGCGATGATGAGCGCCCCGTTCGGCGGCGCGCCCACCCTGCCCTTCAACACCGCGAATGCGCCTCGCGGTTCCGCGCCGCCGCCAGACCCGATCTACGACGAGCTCGCCAGGCTCACGCCACCGCGCAAGCACTATCAGCGCTACTACCAGACGCGCGAAGCGAACGAGAACAGCTGGCATCCGCCGCAGGGCATCCAGGCCTTTCTGCGCGCGTACTACCACGTGAAAAGCGCGGACTGGAAACAGAACGACCCGCACCCGCTCGCTGCACGGACGGCCGCGGAGTGGGCCAAGCTGCCGCGCTATTACGTCATGGATCTCGACAAGGGCATGGCGGAACAGGTGGCGTCAGACATGCCGTCGGCTGCTGAGATTGCCGCGAATAAGTGGCTGCCGGACTCGGAGTTGCGCGTCTACGCCGAAGAGTACGGACGCACCGGTTTCCAGGGCGGCCTCAACGGCTATCGTGGCAGCCCAGGCGATGTGGACCTGCAACTCTTTGCCGGCAAGACGATCGACGTGCCGTCAACGTTCATCAGCGGGAAGCAGGACTGGGGCACCTATCAGAACCCCGGCGCCCTCGAGCGGCTCGAAAAGAACCTGACGACGAGGTACCAGGGCACGCAGCTGGTGGATGGTGCCGGACACTGGGTCCAACAGGAGCAGGCGGCGGTGCTGGGCCCGATGCTGGTTGATTTCCTGAAACGCAACGGCGGCCGATAACGGAGGCGCTTCTGGATGTCCGCTCCACATCGCGGACGCGATCGAGTGTTTCAGGAATGCGCGGCCGCGCGCCGAGCGACCATAACAAGTCGACGGCCGCCTCCCAGGACAGTGGCGCCAGGCTCGGCACGATGTCGAGAGCGAAGGTGACCCGTGTCCCACCGTGGAGTGCGGCGGCCACTCCACCGACGATCACGAAATCAACGTGACGGTCGGTGAAACACGCATCTCGTGATGTGTTGAGCTCGTGATCTCTTGATCTCATCTTGTGATCTGGCGCACTGGTGATCTGGGATCTGTTTCCGGATCGCCCGGTTGCCCGATCACCAGATCGAGAAATCAAGAAATCACGAGACGGATCACGAGATCACCAGCTCACAAGATCACCAAATGCGGGAACTCGAGTCACTGCTGTCCCGGCTTCACCGGCGGCGGCGGGGCATTGGGCCGCGCCACACCTGGCGTCGGCACCTCGGCTGGCGTCGTCTTGAGCAGCAGTGGGTAGACCCAGCCGGCGGGCAGCACGCGGTCCGGGTCGGGGCGATAGCTCAGGTACTCGATGTGATCGGTGACGCCGCTCCAGCCGTGCGCGACCTTGTTCGGGATGATGATGATGTCGCCGGGACCAACGCGCCGGCTGAACGCGCCCGGGCCCGCGACGCCGGTGCCGCTTGGGCCATTCATGGTGTTCGGCACGCCCTGGCCCGGACGTTGATTCACGATCACCCCGCCCGTCGTCAGCACTCCCGAACCCGACGTGATGTAGTAGATCTCCGGCGTGTAGTCGTGCCACAGCACGGGCACCGGGTCGCCCGGCTTCTCATTGGTGGGACCGCGACGGACGATGCCGACCCCGAGGTTGTACTTGCCCATGTCGACGACGCGCAACTGGCGGTCTGGCGGGCTGGGTGGCGCGTTCTTCAGGACGTAGTCGATTTCCGCCTTCGTGATGTCGAAGGCGTAGCCCGGCGCATCGCCGGGCTGGATCTTCGCCGCCGGCGGGGGCACCGGATTCGGGGCCGGTGCCTGCGCACCGGTGACCGCGCCATAGATCACGACCGCCACGAGCGCTATCAGGGCACTGAGCATCTTCTGTTTCATACGCACCTCCTGGGGCCACACACGTGGCGTGGGTGTTATACATCGGATGGCCACCGTTGGCGCGCGGCTTCGCCGATGAGCACTTGCAGGGAGTGACGATCTGCCGCGTCAGATGGACGGATCGTGTTCTTGGTCCGGATCAGCGCCTGAGGGCTGGCCACCGGAATCGGGACACCGCCAAACACCATTTCTACCGCATCGCGGCTGGCGTCGGCATAGTCCACACCGCAGGCTTTCGCCATCAGGTCCACGACGATCTCGTCGGCAACCCACACGACCGAATACCTGGCAACGTCCTCGTCAGCGACGTCATTGACGGCCTTGTCCTCGAGAATCTGGAGGGCCTGGCGCACGCGGGCGACGTTCGCCGGAGCCGCGTCGATGAGCAGGTCGATGTTCTTGGTGGTGCGCGCGCCGCCGTGCGCGATCACGGCGAACCCGCCGATCAGCACGTGGCGAACCTGATGCAGGTTCAGCGCGCCGGCCAGCCGGACGAGGTCCTCAAGCTGCGGCTCACGTGCGTACGAGCCATCATGCGTGTCATCCACGCGTCAGCCTCCTCGAAACTGCTGAACCGATAGACGCCGCGAGGCACGAGTGACCCGGTCCGGCGCACAGCGGCCAACGTGCGCTGCAGCGCGGCGGGGTCGTGCCCGTCGGTCCGCCGATGGCCAACCGTCTTTTCCACGGGATGATGATACCAGCGGCCCGCCACTGCTCTCCCCTTATAATCCACGCACCCGCGTGATACTGACTCCCGGAACCCGGCTTGGCGTCTACGACATCACCGCTCAAATCGGCGAAGGCGGAATGGGGCAGGTGTATCGGGCCACCGACACCAAGCTGAAACGCCAGGTCGCGATCAAGATTCTGCCGCCGACGCTCGCAGCGGACGCCGATCGGCTCGCTCGGTTCCAGCGCGAAGCGGAAGTGCTGGCCTCGCTCAATCATCCCAACATCGCCGCCATCTACGGGCTCGAAGAGAGTGCCGGCGTGACCGCCCTGGTGTTGGAGCTGGTCGGAGGTGAGGAACTGTCGCAGCGCATCGCGCGAGGCGCCATTCCGCTCGACGAGGCGCTGCCGATTGCGAAGCAGATCGCCGAGGCGCTTGAAGCGGCCCACGAACAGGGCATCGTTCATCGCGACCTCAAGCCCGCCAACATCAAGGTGCGCGCCGACGGCACAGTAAAGGTATTGGATTTCGGTTTAGCCAAGGCGCTGGATCCGGCCGCCGCATCGAGCGCGGAGGCGATGAACTCACCCACGTTGTCGCTCCACGCCACGCAGGCCGGCATGATCCTCGGCACGGCCGCCTACATGTCGCCCGAGCAGGCGCGCGGGAAGGCGGTCGATCGTCGCGCGGACATCTGGGCGTTTGGCGTCGTGCTCTTCGAAATGATCACCGGCCATCGCGCATTCGCCGGTGCGGAGACCTCGGACGTCCTCGCGGCGGTGTTGCGCGCCGAGCCCGAATGGACGCGGCTCCCGGTCGACACGCCCGCGCCGATTCGTACGATGCTGCGACGTTGCCTGCAGAAAGATGCGAAGAAGCGGCTCGCCGATGCGGCGGATGCGCGGCTCGAGATCGACGAGGTACTTGCCCCACCAACCGGGGATGCGACCACGACGCCGGTACCATCCGCATCCCGGCGGTGGGTGATGGCCACTGTGCTCCTCGCGCTGACCACACTCCTGTTGTCGGCGCTGATCGTCTACAACCGTCGGCCGGGCCAGTTCGCCCTACCCAGTCCCAGGCCCGCAGCCGTCGTCACGCTCACCTTCCCCGGATTGAGCCAGGTGAATGCCGTGGCCATCTCGCCCGACGGCGTGCGCATCGTGATCGCGGGACACCGGGCCGTTGCCGCGGGAGCGGCCCGGCTGTATGTTCGGGAACTAAACCAGCAGGACTTCCGCGAGATCGTCGGCACGGAACAGGCGGGCCTGCCGTTCTTTTCGCCCGACGGGCGGTGGATCGCCTTCTTCACGCCACGTGAGCTGAAGAAGGTGTCGATCGACGGCGGAACGCCCATCGTGCTGGCCGGGTTGGCCTCGTTCTCGACAAGTCCCAACTCGCTCGGCGGGACCTGGGGAACGGACCAGACCATCTTGTTTAGTACCGGCAAGGGCATCTCAAGGGTCGGCGCGAGCGGCGGCTCACCGGAGGTGGTCACGACAGCGGACCGCGAGTGGCACGCGTTACCGCGGTTCCTCACCGCCACAACGTTCCTGTACTCCAAGTGGGCGCTGTCGACATCTGCACCGTCGTTCTTCGAGCCGTCTGATGCGAACCGTCAGGAGATCGCCGTGCTCGGTCTCGACCGGACCGCCCCTCACACCCTGGTCAAAGGACCCGAAGAGGCGGAATATAGCCAGACGGGGCACTTGATCTATTCGCAATCAGGCACGTTGTTCGCCGCACCGCTTGACTTGCGCTTGTTGGCGACAGGTTCGCCCGTCCCGCTCGCAGAAGGCCTTAGAGCTGGCCGGCTTGGCGGCGGGTTCAGCGTGTCGTCGGTGAACTCGCTCGTCTATCTGCCACCCGCTGGTTCGGTGCAGCGCGAACTCGTGTGGGTGGATCGATTCGGGCGTGCGCAGCCAGTCGGTGCACCTGTGCGACCGTTCGTGCTGCCCCGTCTCTCGCCGTCTGGAACGCGGGTGGTGTTGACCGTTCAGGGCAATGACGATCGATCGACCTGGCTTTACGACGTCGAACGACGCACGTTCGGCAGGCTCTCGGGTGATTTGGCTGGTCAGTTACCTATCTGGTCGCCTGACGGCACGCGGATCGCCTTTGAGGACTTGAGTAAGGGCAATGCGTTCTTCATCAAGTCTGCGGATGACTCGGGTCCGACGGTGGCAGTCGACGCTCCCGGGGCGAATCCGGCGCTGCAGTCGTGGTCGAGCGATGGGCGGAGCCTCCTCTACCAAGTGTCCGGATCGACCACCGATCGCGATCTCTGGACGGTGTCGCTTGACGGCGACCGGAAGGCGACCCCCATCGTTCAGTCGCGTTTCTTCGAGGGTGCCGGCACGTTTTCACCAGACGGCACGCTGGTCGCGTGGGTGTCGCAGGAGACCGGTTCCAACCAGGTCTACCTTCAGACCTATCCCGCTGGTACCGGAAAGGTGCAGGTCTCTGCCGACGGTGGGGCCGAGCCGGTTTGGTCGCGGTCGGGCAAAGAACTCTTCTACCGACTCGACGACAAGATGTTGAGCGTCCAGGTCAGGACGACGCCTTCACTCGTCGTGGGCAAGCCGACGGTGCTCTTCGAAGGGCGATTCGAACCGTACGGCGGTGCGCGGCCCAACTACGACGTGTCGCCCGACGGCAAGCGGTTTCTGATGCTTCGCGCGGTCGCCGATCCCGTGGAAGATGCGCGAGTGGTCTACGTGGCGGAGTGGCCGCAGTTGCTGGTGGACAAGCGGCCAATCACGCTGCAGGGCCTGAGGCCCCAATGATCGGCAAGTCCCTTGGACCTATCAGGTCGTCGCCAAGTTGGGCCAAGGCGGGATGGGCGAGGTCGATCGCGCCCGCGACAAGAAGCTCAACCGTGACGTCGCGATCAAGGTGTGGGCCCTGCCTCTAACCGGAACCGACCGCCATGCAATCGCCGTGGCAGCGACACAGGCGGCCGAGAACCTTGGCGCGATCTCGCACGACAGTCGATGGGTCGCCTACCAGACCACCGAATCCGGGCGTAGCGAAGTGGTCGTGCAGGGTTTTCCGGCACGCTGATGGCCAGCGCAGTCCGGGCGGCCGGTGATTCATTCGCCTCGGCGGCACCGGTCAGACTGTTCGCCCTAACGTCGGAAGGCACGCCGCTGCGACAGGGCTACGCAGTGTCGCGCGACGGCCGGTTCCTAATCTGTGGATATGTTGATCGGTCGATCTGGCGAGCTGTGGCTTGATCGCCAATTCCCGCGATCGGCTAATCAAGAGATCACGCGACCATAGGATAGATCAAGAGATCACCCGCTCACGCGATCAATAGATGCGGGCCCTGCATTAGAACAACTCTTTGTGACCGACCAGGAAACCCACGAGTATCTTGTTAAACAGTTCCGGGCTCTCCCAATATGCCGAGTGCCCCACGTCGGGGATGACGACGAACGAGGCGCCCTTGATGCGGGTGGCAAACTGCCGCATCACGGTCGGCGGCGCATACATGTCCGCACCACCGGCGATGACGAGGACCGGCATCGTCAGTTTCTCAATCGCGGCCAGCGTGATGTGGCCCTTGAACGGTTGCGCGGGCTGAAGCGGGCCCTCTGGTCGGCTCAGTTTCTCCAACTCCAGCCAGCGCCGCAGGCCGTCGGGATTCGCCGCCCGATATTCCGGGCCAAGCTCCTTCACATCCTCGGTGAGCGCCTCGAATTCGGGCGTGCGAATCCGCCGGCCGATGGCTCGTGCCTCTTCGTCCTCGATGCCGCCGATGCTGTTGGCGATCGTCAACGAACGCAGACGACTCGGGTAGGACAGCGCGGCGTCGAACGCCACAAAACCGCCGGCGGCGGTGCCGAGAAGATGGAAGCGATCGATCTTCAGATAATCCGCGAGCCGGATCAGATCGTCGGCGCCCGGCGTCGTGGTGACGGTGCTGACCGTCCTGCCCCATCCACGACGATCGAACGCAATGACGCGAAACCCCGCCTTCGTCAGCACGGGGATTTGATACTCCCATACGCGGCTGCTTCCGGTGCCCGCGTGAAGCAGGATGATCGGGACGCCCGGTCCGCCAGTGTCCGTGTACCACAGCTTGGCGTCGGGAAAGACCGCGTACGCGCCGTCGCCCGGAGTGCCACTCTGAGCGCCGAGCCCAGCCCCCGGCGGGCCGGCGTTGGCCAAAAGCATCAGGCCAACGGCCAGCGCCGCAGCGCACCAACCCCTTGGCACCTTTGGCACCCTAGGCACCTTCCAGCCTTGTCCCCTTCGTTTCCGGTCCCATCCACAGCAGCAACAAGATCATCGATCCACCGCCGACGATGCACAGCAGCATGGCCTGGCGCAGGTCCATGCCGCCGTCCTGCAATGCGCCCACGATATAGGGGGACGAGGCCGCGATGCCGACGCCG
Organism: Vicinamibacterales bacterium; assembly: GCA_039934485.1. Classification (GTDB taxonomy): domain Bacteria; phylum Acidobacteriota; class Vicinamibacteria; order Vicinamibacterales; family UBA2999; genus 12-FULL-67-14b. Next base: position 9,457 of record JBDTMB010000044.1, on the reverse strand, counting down.
AGGTGATAGGCGAAGCCGGTGCCCACGCCGCGTGCGTCGGTGGGAAACCGTTCGGCGAGGTACCCAGGCACCATACCCCAGCCGCCGATCGACGCCGTTCCGAAGATCGCCGCTCCGGCGAGGAGTCCCGCGGTGCTCGTCGAGTACAGGAACATGTACACCGACAGCAATCCCCCAACCACACCGACCGTGGCTGAGCCGCGTCGGCCGATTTTTTCTGACAGCCATCCGAATGCCCCGGAACCCGCGGAACCGCCGATGTTGAGCAAGATCAGGAACGCGAGGGGTTTCTGCTTCAGCTGCCCGAGCAGCGTTGGATACCAGAAGGTGGACGACTGGTACATGAACACGAACGCGCCCATCAGGAGCGACGTGTGCAGCGTCACCCAGCGCAGGTCCTTGTCGAACAAGCGCCCGAGCGACAATCGCCGCGCGCCCCCGGATGCGGCGAGCTTGCGGTGTCCTTCCAGCCAAATGGGGCTCTCGGGGACGCGCCACATCAAGCCGAACACGATCATCGCCGGCACGACGCCGGCCCACAGCATGATGCGCCAGGCCCACTCGGGCCGATCGCTGATGAACGGGTAGCCAAGCTGATAAACGATCGACGACAGCAGGAACCCGGTTGAGTAGCCGCCCTGCAGGATGCCCGAGGCGATCCCGCGATGCTTTGCCGGCCACTGCTCGAGCGCCAGCGGCATCCCCGCCGCCCACATCCCGCCCATGCCGATGCCGAAGAGGCCGCGCATCGCAAACAGCATCACGTACGACGTCGACATGCCGCTGAGCGCCGCAAATACGGTGTACCAGGCGATCGAAAACAGGATCGGCCCCTTGCGGCCGAAGCGATCCGCCAGCGTCCCCGCGCCGATGCCGCCGAACACGCGAAAGAAGAGCGTCACCGTGCCCAGCGCGCCGGCCAGCGCCTTGTTGACGGTAAAACTGCGCTGGATGTCGATCAGGACGAACGTCAGGATGGTGAAATCAAAGGAATCAAGCGTCCAGGCGGCGAAAGTGGTGAGAAAGGTCTTCCACTGCTGCTTGCTCACCTCGCGGTACCACGGTTCCGTCATGCGCATCATTATGGTTTCAAATTAGAATGCCGTGATGAAGTTCCGCTCACTACTCGTCGTCGCCGTGGCCTTGGCCACGCTCACCATTTCGATCGCCGCCCAGGCGCCGTCGAACGATGGGCCGGTGTACGTCGCCTACTTCTGGCGCGCCAAGCCAGGGCAAGTGGACGCCTACAACGCCTACATCAAGGGCACCGCGGAAAAGATCGACGAGAGCGCCCGCCAGGCCGGCGTGTTTGAAGAGGTCGTCACGCTCACACCGTCGCAGATGGGCACGTCGGCCGCGATCGTGGACTGGACGCACCTGCGGATCTTCAAGCTGAAGAACCGCGCCGCCGCCGAGGCCCTCGGCAAGGGGCTGGACGCGGCCACGCTCCGCGTCGTGCCCGACGAGGCCCAACGCAAGGCCAACAGCGATCGGTCGGCGGGGCTCCGCGACTTCGTGCGGCAGGAAGTCTGGACGGCGCTGCGGTAATGGAGGTTCCCACGATGGTTCAACACGTCCGTTCCTCACGATCGTTGAGCACGATCCTGCTGTGCTCGCTGACGCTCGGGATTCAGGCGCAGGCGCCGAAGACGCATCGGCTCGAAGCCACGCCCGCCACGGTGGCGTACGGCCACTACTGGTCCGAGCAGAAACCGGTCCTGACGATCGCCTCCGGCGACATCATCGACGTCGACACGCTGCTGACGTCGGTCCCCGATCGGCTGGAGAAAGCGGGCGTGCCCGCGGCGGAAGTCCAGGCCTCGCTGCGCGCGATCGTCGACCAGGTGAAGGACCGCGGCCCTGGCGGCCACATCCTCACCGGGCCGGTCTACGTCTCGGGCGCGGTGCCCGGCGACGCGCTGGAGGTGAAGATCCTGTCGATCGAGCTGCCGATCGCCTACGGCTACAACGGCTGCGCCGGCTTCCTGCGCGAGAACTGCGAGCCGGGCCGGCCGATGATGATCATCAGGATGGATCGCAGGAACATGACGGCGACGTTTGCGCCGGGCATCGTCATCCCGCTCAAGCCCTTCTTCGGCAGCATGGGCGTGGCGCCGCCGCCCTCGTATGGGCGCGTCAGCAGCGCCCCGCCGGGCATCCACGCCGGTAACCTGGACAACAAGGAACTGGTCGCCGGCACCACGCTCTTCATCCCCGTGCACGTGCCGGGCGCGCTCTTCGAGATTGGCGACGGCCACGCGGCGCAGGGCGACGGCGAAGTCGATCAGACCGCGATCGAAACCTCGCTGCGCGGACGGGTCCAGCTGACCGTCCGCAAGGGGATGACACTGGCCTGGCCCCGCGCCGAAACCCCGACCCACTACATCAGCATGGGCACCGACGTCGACCTCACCAAGGCGACGCGCGTGGCGATCCAGGAGATGGTGGACTTCATCGCGGTGACGAGGAAGATGGACCAGCACACGGCCTACCAGTTGGTGAGCCTGGCCGCCGATGTCGCCGTGACCCAACTCGTGGACAACACGATGGGCGTGCACGTGAAACTGCCGAAGAGCATCTTCAAGTAGGTTGGTGACGATGGTTCAACACGGGGGGTCAGCGCGGTCGTTCACCACGATCGGTCCCGCGATCGTTCTCGCGATCGTTGTCGCGGCCGGCTGTTCGAAGCCCGCGCCGCCGCCGGCCGAACCCGCAAAGCCGCCCGCCGACCCGCAGCATGCCGGCATCACCACGCCGCACGGCGATCACACGCCTCACCATAACGGCATGGTGCTGATGAACGGCGACTACCACTACGAAGTGGTCTTCGATCGCGGTGGCAGGCACCACATCTGGTTCAGCGACGCGGTGCGCGAGGAGCTGCCGGCGTCACTCGCCAGCAAGGTGATGATGGTGGTGACCCGCAAGACCGGCGCGCCCGAATCCCTGGCGCTGGCGATCGACGACAGCGGGGAGAGCTGGGTCGCCGCCGGGCAACCGGTGATCGGCGACGATGTGATGGTGAAGGTCAGTTACGAACTGCGCGGGGCCCCATTCGAGGTGGAGATTCCGTTCGTCGCGCCGCGCTAAATCCCCCAACTCACCAGATCGCCAAATCACCAGATCGCCAAATACCGTCAGTCCGTCCTCTGATCGAGGTGAAATTTGTGCAGGACGTGGTTGGCGACGGGCACGACCATCAGGCCGGTAGTGGCGATAAACACCACCCCGCAATACATGGCGTAGATTCCGGCAAACAGCTTCGCGGCATCGTTGGTGAGGGGATCGACTGGCCCCATGCCGCCCAGGATCATCGCCGCGTTCACGAACGCGTCAATCCACGACATCGGCGCCAGCCCGTGATAGCCGACCATGCCGATCGCCAGCGACACCAGGATCAAGGCGGCTGCGAAGGCCCCCGCCCTTGCCAGGTTCGACCTGAAACGAATGGTCAGTTCTTGGGGCGTCGGATGCCGCTTACTCATAACGCAGGGAGTCGATCGGATCCAGCCGTGACGCCCGCCGAGCGGGATAATAACCAAACACGATGCCCACCAGCGCGGCGATCGCAAACGCCGACGCCACCGTGTAGAACGACACTTCCGTCGGCCAGTCCAGGACCGCGGTGAGCCCCTCGGCCGTGGCCAGCCCGATGACGACGCCCAGCACCCCACCGATCAGGCTCATCACCATCGCTTCGACCAGGAACTGCAACAGCACATCGCGCCGTCTGGCGCCCACGGCGAGACGGATCCCGATCTCCTTCGTGCGCTCGGTCACCGACACCAGCATGATGTTCATGATGCCGATGCCGCCAACGATGAGGGAAATCGCCGCGATGCTGCCGAGCAGCGCCGTCATCGTCGAGCCGGCGCGGCTGAGCGTGCTCGACATCTCCTGGAGCGTGACCTCGTCGAGCTTGGGCATGTTGGCCAGCGCGAAGGCCGCCACCGACGTGTAGAGGCCCTTCGTGACGTTGGCCGCGGCCTGGGTCTTGACGGTGAAGTCGTCGGCGGCGGCCATGCCCCCGCCCGGCTGCTGGTTGCCGCCGAGGCCGCCGGCGCTCGTCGCCTGCCGGCCCCGGCTGTGGCGCTCGCGCAACAGATCGGTGATGGCCATCGCCACCCGCGTCGCCTCACCGGCCTGTCCGACGGCGACCGTGATGGTGTGGAGATGACGGATGCCGGCGAGCATCGCCTGGCCCGCTGCCAGCGGGACGAACACCGTCTCATCCTGATCGCTGTCGCCGATGCGGAAGTAGCCGCTGACCGTGAAAGTGTGATCGCCGATCGTGATCTTCTCGCCGACCGGATCGAAGCCCTCGCCGAACAGTTCACGGCTGGCGGCGCGCCCCATCACCGCGGCGTCGGGCGCATCGGCGAACTCGCCCCGCAGCCAGGTCCAGCCGTGGATGTCGGCCAGCGAGGGCTCCACGCCCCTCACCTGCGTGAAGAACTTGCGATGCGCGGACGCCACCCACGCCCGGTTGCGCACGCCGCTCGCCACGTGCTGCACGCCGGGAATCTGTCGCATCGCCTCGGCATCTTCCACGGTGAGGGTGGACGCCGCCCCCAGGCCGCTGGCAATGTTCATGCTCTCGCCGTTGCGCGTGAAGTTGCCGGCGCTCACCTGGATGATGTTGGTGCCCGCGGACTTGAGGGAGGTTTCCACCGACCCGCGCGCGCCGGTGCCGAGCGCCACCATCGCGATCACCGCGGCCACGCCGATCACCACGCCAAGCATGGTGAGCACGGTGCGAAAGCGATTGCGATTGAGGGCGCGCACGGCAATCTGCGCGCTGACCAGCAGGAACCGAATCATTCGCGACGCAACGCGACGATGGGATCGAGCCGCGAGGCGCGGCGCGCCGGGTACCAGCCAAAGAACACGCCGACGGCCGCCGCCACGCCAAACGCCAGCACCACCGACATCGGCGAGACCACGGTGGACCACTGCAGCATGCGCGCAATCGCCACCGACGCAATCACCCCGACGATGATGCCCAGCAGCCCGCCGGCCGCGCTGATCACGACCGCCTCGAAGAGGAACTGCCGCATCACGTCCCGCGCCCGCGCGCCCACCGCCATCCGCAGGCCGATTTCCTTGGTGCGCTCGGTCACCGACAGCAGCGTGATGTTCATGATGCCGATGCCGCCGACCAGCAACGACACCGCCGCCACCGCCGCCAGCAGCCACGTCATCGTTCGGCTGGCCCGCTCCATCGTCAGCGCCAGCTGTTCGAGCGTGACCTTTTCGAGCTCCGCCACGTTCGACGCCACCGCGCGCGCCACGCTTGGCGGCAGGCCGCCGGTGGTCAGCGCCTTGGCCGCCTGGGTGATCAAGGTGAAGTCGTCGGCGGCGTTGTCGCCGATGCCGTGACGCTGGCGCAGTAACTTGGTGATGTCACGGGACAGCCGGGCCACGTCGCCGGACGATGCCGCGGTGACCGTGATGTCGTTCAGTTTCGACAAGTTCAGCAATTTCTGGGTCGTCGTATAGGGCATGTAGACGGCGTCGAATTGGTCGTCGCCCGGTGCGGGCTGCACGACCCAGGTGGCGCTGGTGATCACGCCGACGACGTCGAAGGTCTGGTTCCACAGCGTGACCTTCTGGCCAACCGGGTTGGCGCCGGCGCCGAACACCTTGTCGGCCACCACCTGGCCCAGCACCAGCACCTCGTCGCCGCGCGCCTGCTCGCGCTCGCTGAAGAAGCGGCCGCTCGTGAAGGCCCACGCGCGCTTGATCGACGGCATCTGCACGTCGGTGCCATGCATGCGCGTGAACCAGCGCTTCTCGCCAAAGTGGACGCGGACGTTTTCGTGGATGCCACCGGCCACGTACTGGACACCGGGCATCTCGCGAATGGCTTCCGCGTCGTCGAAAGTCATCGTCGCCGCCGAGCCAAGGCCCGCCTCGAGATCGCCCAGCCGCTGCCGGGCGGTGGGATGGTCGTGCTTCTCCATCGGATCGTCTTCCGGATGAAAAGCGATCGGCAGGACGTCATCATGGAGCCGGTCGAGCGGGTGGCGCAGCGACTCGCGCGCATCGCCCTGGTGCGCGATCGCCTCGTCGCTCTCCTCGAGCTTCGGCCGCCAGTTGCCGGCGCGAATGGTGATCTGATTGAGACCCGCCGCGCGCACCTGTTGCTCGATCGATCGCTGCGCGCCGGCGCCAACCGCCATCATCGCCAGCACGGTGGCCACGCCCACGGTGATGCCGAGCATCGTCAAGCCGGTCTGCAGCCGGTTGCGGTTGAGCGCTTTAATCGCCGTGTCGACGACGGGATGCCGTAGAAGTTTCTTCATCTTTCTGTTTCTTAATCCAGGGCCGCAGATGGCGCAGAAAACGCCGATATCAAACCGCACGAGTCGATCAATTGCATCTGCGTAATCTGCGTAATCTGCGGCTGGCCTATCCCAGCTGCGCCATCGCGCGCGGCGCATTCATCTTGTCGGAGACGATCAAGCCGTCCTTGAAATCCACGGTGCGCGTCCCGTAAGCGGCGATGTCGCGCTCGTGGGTGATCACCACTATGGTAATCCCGCGATCGGTCCGCAGTTTGGCGAAAATCTCCATCACTTCGTGGCTGGTGGCCGAGTCGAGGTTGCCGGTCGGCTCGTCCGCCAGCAGGAGCGCCGGCTGAGTCACCAGCGCGCGCGCGATGGCCACGCGCTGCTGCTGGCCGCCGGAGAGCTGGTTGGGATGATGGTCGGCGCGGTCGGTGAGCCCGACGGCTTCGAGCGCCGCCATCGCCCGGTCGCGCCGCTCGGAGGCTTTCACCACGCCTTTCCGCGTATAGAGCAGCGGCAGTTCGACGTTTTCCACCGCCGAGGTGCGCGCCAGCAGGTTGAAGCCCTGGAAGACGAAGCCGATCGTCTCGTTGCGCACCCGCGCCAGTTCGTCGGTGGGCAGCGTCGAGACGTCGCGGTTGTTCAGCACGTAGCGCCCGGTGCTCGGCCGATCGAGGCACCCGAGGATGTGCATGAACGTGGACTTGCCCGATCCGGACGGCCCGACGATGGTGACAAACTCGGCGGCGGCCACGGCCATGGTGACGCCCTTGAGGGCGTTCACCACGTGGTCGCCGACGTGATAGGTCTTGGCAAGCTCGTGAACCGCGATCATTCGTTCCGCATTCTCGTTCGTTATTGGTTATTGGTTATTGGTTATTGGTTATTGGTTATTGGTTATTGGTTATTTCTTCGGCGCTATCTTCCCGGCGTAGGCGTAGAGCACGGTGGCCACCGCTTTCTCGGCCCCCGCCATTCCATACATCTTTCCGGCGCCCTCGATGATGTAGTACTCGTTGGCCGCATGGGCGCGGCCGCCGTTGCCCGCGCCACCGGCCACGATCGGCACGCCCTTGAAATTGGAGATCTTCTCCCCCACTTCGCCGTTGCCGAACATGTAGGCCGGCCAGTAGCCGCCGGCCGCCGCACCCGCGCCGCCAATCTCGAATTCCCTGGTCGGTTCACCGTGAGGGATGTTCATCACCTCGTAGGTGCGCTTCAGGGCCTGGCCGATTTCGTTGTCGGCGTTCATCTTCGCCCACGGCACGTCGCCGATCAGCTTGATCTCGACATCCTTGTAGCCGTTCTTGTCGAGCTGCGCGCGCAGCTTCTTGACGATGTCGGGGCCGTGCATGTTGGGCACGTAGCGGAAGTTGTGCTTCGAAGTGATCTTGTTGGGCAGGATGGCGCCGGCGCCGCCCGCATACATGTTGCCGCCCCAGATGCCGTCGAGGTTGAACGACGTCCCGTAGCGCTGCGTCTTGAGCATCGTGTAGGGATCCTCGGACATGAAGCGGGCGACGCCGAGGTTCTCGGCGGCCACCTTCATGTCCACCTTCGCCGCCGCGTCACGCAGTTCCTTTTCCTGGAAGGGCTCGACCCCCTTCATCTCGTCGAAGAAGCCGTCGATCTTGGGGGTGTTGCCATCGTCGGAGACGAGCGAGGCCAGCATCTTCATGTGGCGCCACGCCGGGCTGTCGACGCCGCGCTTGTTCGAGCCATGGATGTCGGACACCGTCGGGCCGCGGCCCCAGGACTTGCCACTCGTCGTCAGCTCCACGTAGACGCAGCCTTCGGAGCCGCCGCCGTAGCCGCCGCCGCCGCTGTTGCTTTGGCCGCCGAAGAGCAACATCGCATCGGCGCCGGCGAGCAGGTCGGCGTGATCCTTGACGAACTTTCGAAGGCCGATATCCATGCGCTCTTCGTCACCCTCGGCGACGAAGATCAGGTTGACCGGGAGCTTCCCGTTGACCGCCTTGATGGCGCGGAAGGCGTTCAGCTGCGACATCTGCGGCCCCTTGGAGTTGGTCGCACCGCGGCCGATCATCACCTTCTTGTACGGCGCCTGCTCCACGAGCCGGCCCTCGAAGGGCGGCGACGTCCACGCATCCGGCTGCGTGATCGGCATCGTGTCGTACATCCAGTAGATCAACACCGTCTTCTCGGCGCCCTCGTCGCACTTGGCGTAGACCACGGGATTGCCGGGCGAGCCGTACTCGGTGACGCCGACGTCGAAGACCTGCGTCTGCTGGCATCCCAACTCGTCGAAGAATCCCTTCACCATCTCGGCTGATTCGGGAATGCCTTCACCGGAATTCGAGATGCTCGGCTGCCGGATCCATTTCTGCAGATTCTCGACGTGCTCGTCGATGTGCTCGTCGATGAAGGCGTAGACCTTTTGCACTTCCGGCGGCACCTGGCTCAAGTCAGGCTGGATCTCGGTGTCGCCCGCAGGGCGGATGCCGAGTTTCTTCGCTGCCGGCGCCGCCGCCGCCGCCGGCGCCTTCGCCGGCTGGTTGCACGCGACGACGAAGACCAACGCACACAGAGGGATGAATAAGCGGCGCATATGTTTCCTCACGGCTACTTGGTGTCCGTCTTCGCCGGCGTCGAGGGCGCCGGCGGCAACTTGCCGGCGAAGGAGTAGGCCAGGGTCGCCACCGCCTTCTCCGCACCTGCCATGCCGTAGACCTTCCCCGCGCCTTCGATGATGTAGTACTCGTTGGCGGCATGCGCGCGGCCGCCGTTGCCGGCGCCCGACCCGACGATCGGCACGCCCTTGAAGTTGGAGATCTTCTCGCCCACTTCGCCGTTACCGAACATGTACGCGGGCCAGTAGCCGCCGGCCGCGGCGCCGCCGCCGCCGATCGACCATTCGTTGCGCGGCTCGCCGTGCGGGATGTTCATCACTTCGTACATCCGCTTGGCGGCGCGGCCGATGTCGGAATCGGCGTTCATCTTGGCCCACGGCACGTCGCCGATCAGCTTGATCTCGACGTCCTTGTAGCCGTTCTTGTCGAGCTGCGCGCGCAGCTTCTTGACGATGTCGGGGCCGTGCATGTTGGGCACGTAGCGGAAGTTGTGCTTCGAAGTGATCTTGTTGGGCAGGATGGCGCCGGCGCCGCCCGCATACATGTTGCCGCCCCAGATGCCGTCGAGGTTGAACG
>JBDTMB010000043.1:0-19705 GCA_039934485.1 Vicinamibacterales bacterium | reverse complement strand
GAATGGCAGAGCGCGAAATCGCCGCCATGATCGAAACGGAACTTCGCCGGGTGGGCTTCGACAAGCCCGCTTTTGATACCATCGTCGCCGCCGGACCAAACTCGGCGATGCCTCATCATCGCGCCGGCGACCGGGTCCTCCAGGCAGGAGACCTGGTGATCTTGGACTTTGGCGGCATGCTGGATGGGTATGCCGTGGACCTGTCTCGCACGATCACGGTCGGTCGCCCGGGGAGCCGCGAACGCCGGTTGCTGGAAGACGTCGCAGAGGCCCAACAGGCGGCGTTCAAGGCGGTCACTGTGGGGCGGCCGGCAACGACGGTAGACGATGCGGCGCGCAAGATACTGGAAGGCAAGGGGCTGGGCGAGGCGTTCAGCCATGGAACCGGGCACGGGTTAGGCCTCGAGATCCACGAGCGTCCGCGGGTCGGACGGTGGCGGGCGGGACAGGCCGACGAGTTACTGGAAGCCGGAATGGTGTTTACCATCGAGCCGGGCGCCTATCTGCCGGGTTGGGGTGGGGCGCGAATCGAAGATGACGTGGTGGTCACGGCGACTGGCGCCGAATGGCTCACCGACGTGCCGAGACTGATTTAATGAACCTAGACGAAATCAAGCAGCTCATCGAGTTCATCAAAGAACAAGATCTGAGCGAGTTCGAGTTGGAGCAGGATGGCGTCAAGGTCCGCATCAAGAGCGGGGCGAGCCATCATGTCATCGCGGCGGCCCCGGTGGCCGCGGCAGCGCCCCCGGTGCTGGCGCCGGCCCAGGTCAACGCCGGTGCGCCATCCGTGGCGGCCGGGCCGCCCGCGCCAGTGGAAGGCGCGGAGTTGGCGATCGTCAAGTCGCCCATCGTCGGCACGTTCTACCGGGCGGCCGAACCGGACGCCAAGGCGTTTGCCTCGGTCGGTGACGTGGTCCGCAAGGGCCAGGTGCTGTGCATCATCGAAGCGATGAAGCTGATGAACGAAATCGACTCGGAGTACGACGGCGAAGTCGTCAGCGTGTATGTGGAGAATGGCCAAGCCGTGCAGTACGGCGAGCGCCTCTTTGCGATCCGCCCCAATGTTTAAGAAAATCCTCGTCGCCAACCGTGGAGAAATTGCGCTGCGCGTGATCTTCGCGTGCCGCGAGCTGGGCATCAAGACCGTGGCCGTCTATTCCGAGGCCGACGAGAACTCGCTGCACGTGCGGTTCGCCGACGAAGACATCTGCATCGGGCCGGCCCGCAGCGCGGACAGCTACCTGAACGTCCCGGCGATCATCAGCGCGGCGGAAATCACCGGCGCCGATGCGCTGCACCCCGGCTACGGCTTCCTCTCGGAGAGCGCCTACCTCGCCGAAGTGTGCGAGGCCTGCCACATCCGTTTCATCGGTCCCGACCCCAGCGTGATCCGGCTGCTCGGCGACAAGTCGAAGGCGCGGCGGGCGATGAAGAAAGCGGGCGTGCCGATGCTGCCCGGCAGCGACGGCCCGGTCGAGAGTGAAGACAAGGCGATCAAGATCGCGCAGGCCATCGGCTTCCCGGTGATCATCAAGGCGGTGGCGGGCGGTGGCGGGCGCGGCATGCGCATCGTCAAGAACCCAGGCGAGCTGCCGCATGCGTTCAAGACCGCGCAACGCGAGGCCGAGTCGGCGTTCGGCGTGGGCGATGTCTACATCGAGAAATACCTGGATTCGCCGCGCCACATCGAATTCCAGATCCTCGGCGACCACCACGGCAACGTGGTGCACCTCGGCGAGCGGGAGTGTTCGATCCAGCGCCGTCACCAGAAGCTCCTCGAAGAGTCGCCCTCGGTGGCGGTCTCGGACAAGGTGCGGCGCAAGATGGGCGCGGTGGTCGTTGATGCCGCCCGCGCCGTGCAGTACACCAATGCCGGCACCTTCGAGTTCCTCATGGACGCGAAGGGCAACTTCTTCTTCATGGAAGTCAACACCCGCGTGCAGGTGGAGCACCCGGTCACGGAGATGGTGACGGGGATTGACATCGTCAAGGAACAGATCCGGATTGCGGCGGGCATGCGGCTCGGCTTCCGCCAGAGCGAGGTGACCTTCACCGGCCACGCGATGGAATGCCGCATCAATGCGGAGGACCCCGACACCTTCGTGCCGTCGCCGGGGATGATCCACGCGTTCAGCGTGCCGGGCGGGCCCGGCGTGCGCGTCGATACCGCGGCGCACTCCGAGTGCCTGATTTCGCCGTACTACGATTCGATGGTCGCGAAGGTGATCGTGCACGGGCGCGATCGCCAGGAAGCGATCGCCCGCATGAAGCGCACGCTGGAAATGTCGGTGGTGGAAGGCATTCGCACGACGATTCCGCTGCACCTGAAGATCCTGAGCGAGCCCGATTTCATCGCCGGCCGCCTCAGCACGCACTTCATGGAACGCTTTGCGCCAGCCCCCAAGACGGCCAGGCTCGCTGAGTCTGCCTAGGCTTTACGCCATCGTCGATGTCGAGGCGTGCGCGCGCGCCGGGCGGGCCCCGCTCGACGTCACCCGCGCGTTGCTCTCGGCCGGCGTACGCTGCCTGCAGCTCCGCGCCAAGCCGTGGGGCAGCGGAGCAATGCTCGACCTCGCCCAGGCGATGGTCGCGGACGCGGCCGCAGCTGGCGCCGTGGTGATCATCAACGACCGCGTCGACGTGGCCGCGATCGCGGGCGCCCACGGCGTGCACGTCGGCCAGGACGACCTGCCTCCGGCCGAGGCGCGGCGCATCGTCGGCGAGCCGTCGATTCTCGGGTTCTCCACTCATACCGCCGCGCAGCTCCTGGAGGGACTTGCGGAGCCGGTGTCCTACCTTGCCGTCGGCCCGGTGTTCGGCACCGGCACCAAGGCGACCGGGTACGAGGCCATCGGACTGGAGGCGGTGGAGCGAGCGGCGGCGATCGTGATGCCCCAAGCCATCCCGCTCGTCGCGATCGGCGGCATCACTCTTGATCGCGCCCCGATGGTGATTGCCGCGGGCGCCACGTCCGTTGCGGTCATCAGCGATCTTCTTGCCGGGGATCCTGAAGCACGGGCACGGGCGTTTCTACGGGCGCTGGCCTAGCCTTTCTCATATAATCAGCGGGTTTGCCAGCCACCTTGCGCCCGAAGAGGGGCAGGGTCCGACCAACTTGTTGGAGGCGGAATGGATTCGAATCTGTTCAAGACGAAGTCGATCGAGCAACTCGTCGGCGACGTCGAAAGCGGCGGGAAGTCCCTGAGGCGAAGCCTCACGGCGTGGGACCTGACGCTGCTTGGGATCGGTGCCATTATCGGCACCGGCATCTTCGTGCTCACCGGCACGGCGGCCGCGAACCAGGCCGGGCCCGCGATCACGTTGTCATACCTGGCCGCCGGCCTGGCGTGTGCGTTCGCCGCGTTGTGTTACGCCGAGTTTGCCTCGATGATCCCGATTGCCGGCAGTGCGTATACCTACGCCTACGCGACGCTCGGCGAGCTGGTGGCCTGGATGATCGGCTGGGACTTGATCCTGGAGTATGCCGTCGGCTCGATGACCGTCGCAATTGGCTGGAGCGGCTACATGCAGCGGCTGCTGGCGGGCTTCGGCATCGTCATTCCGCAGGCGCTCGGCGCCGCGCCGCCGGTTGGCATCGTCAACCTGCCGGCGGTGATCATCGTGCTCTTCATCATGGTCTTGCTGGTGGTCGGCATCCGCGAGTCGGCGCGGTTCAACGCGGTGATGGTGGCCATCAAGCTGGTGGCGGTCCTGTTCTTCCTGGCCGCCGGCTTTGCCTACGTCAAGCCTGAAAACTGGCAGCCCTACGCACCCTATCACTGGGCCGGCGTCATGGCGGCCGCCGCCGTCGTCTTTTTCGCCTACATCGGCTTCGACGCGGTCTCAACCACGGCAGAGGAAGCCAAGAACCCGCAGCGCGACCTGCCCATCGGCATCATCGCGTCGCTGGTGGTGTGCACGGTTCTCTACCTTGCGGTGGGCGCGGTGCTGACCGGCATCGTGCCGGTCGTCCATTACCGCTCGGTGGCCGATGCGCTGCCGGGGGTGCCGATGGTCGACGCCGTTGAGTCGACGAAATTCCTCAACGCGCCGGTGGCCTTTGCGTTGTCGGTGATCGGCCTGGATCGGGCCGCCGGTCTGGTCTCGGCCGGAGCGGTCGCCGGCATTACGTCGGTGCTGCTGGTGATGCTGATGAGCCAGCCGCGCATCTTCTTCGCGATGAGCCGCGACCGCCTGCTGCCCCAGGGCGTGAGCAAGGTGCACCCCCGGTTCGGCACGCCCTACATCACGACGATCATCACCTGTGTCGTGGTGGCAATCGTTGCCGGCGAGACGCAGATCCAGGTCGTTGGCGAAATGACCAGCATCGGCACGCTCTTCGCCTTCGTGGTGGTGTGCGCCGCGGTGCTGACGTTGCGGGTCAAGCGGCCGGAAGCCAAGCGGCCATTCCGCGTGCCGTTCGGCCCGATCTTCCCGGTCCTCGGCATCCTGTCGTGCGCATACCTGATGTTGAGCCTGCCCGTCCTCACCTGGGTCCGGTTCCTGGTGTGGCTCGACATCGGCATGGTCATCTATTGGTTCTACGGCCGCACCCACAGCCCGCTCGTCATCGCGAGTGAAGCCTCGGCGCGCACGCCAATGCAGTCGCTGGCCAACTTCATCTACACCGCGGGCCTGCTGCTGATCTTCAACGCCGGTTGCATCGCGATCCTCGGCTACATGACGGAATTCGGCATCACCAACGAGACCACCGCCAAGTGGGGCGAGTTGCAGTCGCTCGGTCTCACGGTCACCGCGGACCAGGCCGACACCTTTGGGCTGAAGTTCCTCGCGGTGGCGATTGCCGTGTGGGTGGTGGGCTTTGGTCTGACCAAGGCATCAGGCGAGAAGTAATCGGTCCAGGTGACGGCTCGACGGCTTGATGGTGCGGCGTGGGCCGCGAAGATTCGGGCGGAATTGGCCCCGCGTGTCGAAGCGTTTCGGCTGCGCCACGGCAGGCCTCCAGGGCTTGCCGTGGTGCTGGCCGGCGAGAATCCTGCCTCCGAGATCTATGTCCGCAACAAGTTGAGGACGGCCGCCGAGGCCGGCTGCCGGGCGGAGTTGGTTCGGCTGGCTGCCGACGCCTCACTCGACGCCGCCCTGGCCGTCGTCGCCAGGCTCAACGCCGACGATGCGGTCGACGGCATCCTGGTGCAGTCGCCGCTCCCCAGCGGGATGGGCGCCGGCGGGGAGCAGCGGATCTTCGACGCCGTGGATCCGGCCAAGGATGTTGACGGTTTTCATCCCGAGAATGTCGGTAAACTAGTACAGAAGCGCCCGACCCTCGTGGCGTGCACGCCACTTGGCTGCATGGAGCTGCTGGATCGGGAAGGCATTGCGCTGGCGGGTCAACGTGCCGTCGTCATCGGACGCAGCGACATCGTGGGAAAACCGATGGCGTTGCTGTTGCTGCAACACGACGCGACGGTCACCATCTGTCACTCGCGCACCATCGATCTGCCATCGATCACCAGGTCGGCGGACATCCTGGTTGCGGCGATCGGCCGGCCCGGATTCGTGACGCGGGATTTCGTCAAGCCGGGCGCGACGGTCATCGACGTGGGCATTAACTCGTTGACCACCGAGGCGGAAGTGTTTCGTTTCTTTCCGGAGGGCAGCCGCAAGCGCGCGCAATTTGCGGAGAAGGGCCGCGTGCTGATCGGCGACGTGCATCCGGACGTCGAGGAAGTGGCGGGAGCGATCACGCCGGTGCCAGGGGGCGTCGGGCCATTGACCGTGGCGATGGTGTTGCGAAACACACTGGTCGCGGCGGAACTCCGCTCGGGCGGAGAAGTTTCACCAGGGGGACACGACTGATGGCGCGAACAGTACGCGTGGCGTTGACCGGCGGGATTGCCACCGGCAAGACCTACGTCGCAACCCGTTTCCGCGAAGCCGGTGTTCCGGTCGTCGATGCCGATGCCCTGTCGCGCGAGGTCGTCTTGCCCGGCACGCCGGGCCTGGCCGCCGTTCGCAAGCGCTTTGGCCCCGACGCGGTGCGTTCCGACGGCACCATGGACCGCGTGCGCATCGGTCACCTGGTGTTCCGCGACAAGCGGGCGAGGCAGGACCTCGAGGGCATCATCCATCCCGCCGTGCAAAAGGCCATCGATACATTCTTTGAAAAGCTGCCCAAGAAGACGCCGTTCGCCGTCGCTGATATTCCGCTCCTCTATGAAACCGGCCGGGACGCGCAATTCGACGTCGTGGTCGTGGCGGCGTGCCCGCGCGAGATGCAAATCGAGCGTGTGCTGTCGCGCGATCGCCTGACCAAGGAGGACGCCGAACGCCGCCTTGCCGCGCAGTTGCCGATCGATCAGAAGGTCAAGCGCGCGACCCACGTCATCAAGACCGACGCCGGGTTCGAGGCCACCGACGCGCAGATCAAGGCGCTGCTCGCCAGGCTCAGACCGCCAGCCAAGGGCTGAGGTTCAGGGGTGCGTGATGCTCAGCGAGAAGGACACCGGCTCGCTGATAGTGCCGGGGTCGTAGACCTGGACGCAGTAGTTCCCGGTCTCTGCCGTGACCGATACCTGTGAATTCGACCCCGCCGCGGTGTTTACCGACGCGGTGAGGCTGCACCCCGCGCCGGTGCTGCGCGGAATGCCCACCCCAATTCCCACCACGACGCCAGATGGTGTCGTTGACGTCAGCGTCAAGCTGACCGCGCCGGTTCCATGCGTGTTGAACGAGCGTGAGGCCGTGCCCTTGACGTTCAGCAGGCTCGAAAAGGTCTCCGTGGCGGGTGAGGTGAAGGCCGTCGAGGGCGCCGTCGGGGTGGTGGTGCACGACGCCAGTCCGATCGCGATGCCGCCAACCAGTAACGCTTGTGTGATGCGCATGTCAGGGATGGCTGATGCGGATGGCGAAGGCCATCGGCGAGACGAGGCTGCCGGTGTCGGCGATGCTGACGCAGTACACGCCCGGCGTCTGCGAGAGTTGCAATTGCGGCACCAGGGCGGGACCGACCACTGACGAGGTCAGGAGGCGGCAACCGGTGCCTGCGGGAATGCCGATGCCGAGTTCCACCCGGGTTGATGGCGAGCCGCCCAGGCCAGGGCTGAGGCTGGCGAGCATGGCCGCGACCGTGCCGCCCGTGTTCACGGAATAGGAATAGAACTTCGCACCAGCGACCGGCAGGGTTCCGGAGAAGAGCTGGGTGCCCACCGTCACCTCCGACGGCGAGGTCGGCGTGCTCGCGGGCTCGCTGCAGGCGGCGCAACCGATCACGGCGATGAGACTGAGCAGGCGCCTGGCCATCACGGGTAGCTGATGGTGACCGCGAAGTTGGCCGGCGCATACAGGTTGCCGACGTCAAACACTTCGGCGCAATACACACCGGCGTCGTAGGTGCCTGTCAACTGTGCGGTCGCGCCGGCCTTGGTGCTCACGGTCGTCGAAGTGGCGCAGCCCTCGCCGCTCGGCACGCCGATGCCCAGGCCCACGGTCACGGTGGAGGGGACAAACGCGCCATCGACGTTGGTCAGGGTGATGTTCACGGTCCCGTACTGCGTGACGGTGAAGGAGTAGAAGCTCGAGCCCCCGCCTGCCACCTTGCCGACAAACTGTTCGTCGTAGGCGGGCACCGCGGCAACCGTGGAAGTCGGAGTGGTCGTCGTGGCGGTGGGAGAGGTGGGCGAGTTCTTCGAACAGGAAGCGGCAAGCGCAGCGAGCACCAACGTACAGGCTCGCGCGGTGTGAAGTGGCGCGGTCATCATCGCGGCGATCACCAAGCAAGAGCGCTGCCACGCACGTTCAGGCGCATGCGCGCATGTGGCTTGAAGAAGTGTTGCTTGTGGGTGTCGGCGCCGTATCAGAAAGCGGACGCCGGTTTTACGTCTGCCACACTCGTGTCACAACCGCCGCGCCATAGGCGTCTTGTCGGTAGTGCCTGAGATTCGAACGCGCTTACGATCTCGGCTCGCGTCCCCGTCACCGTTGCCCACCAGCTCTCTCGGGTTAACGGGTGCCGCCCGAGGACGTGCGTCCGGTGCCAGCAACCTCAAGTGCGCGGAACGAGTCGCTTCGCATGGCGAGGCTCTACGCCCTGCTCTACTGTTTCGAAAATTCTGTGCGCGATCAAGTCAGCGACCGGCTCCGCGAAAAATACGGCGCCAAGTGGTGGGCGGAGCGCGTGCCGAAGAAGGTCCAAGAATTCGCAGAGTCCAGACAGAAGGATGCTCAAGAGAACTCGTGGCTGGAGGGTTACAACAAAGATCTCCTTGGGTTTGTGCAATTTGGCCACCTGTCAGACATCGGCATCGCCAACTGGGAGGACTTCGCCGACCTGGTGCCAAGCCAGCACTGGCTGAAGCAACGCTTCGACGAACTGGAGAAGGCGCGGAACTTCATCGCACACAATCGCTTCCTCCTAGCGGGCGAGTCTCAACGCGTGGAGATGTACGTTAACGACTGGAACAGGATGGTTGGTTTGTGAGCGCCGTCGAACACGGTATCTGGACTCCTCCGTCAAGTGGAAAGCAGTAACGGCCGAGCCGACGCGCACGTTCGATTGTCTGTGGTCCGATGCGGGGCGGGCGCAGAGCGAGTTCCATCGGAGCCGAGTGTCGATTGACCAAGCGGCATTTGACCGCCGAGCGAGATCGTGAGCGACGGGAGATACCTCTCGTCACGCGTCCGTAGGGCGAACGTTCAGGCATTGTCCGACCCTTTCGCTCAGGCCGGACTCTAAACCAGATCGCTACTCAAACCCGTGGGGACGTCGCCGCAGCTCACTCGGGTTGACGGGCGACGCCGAGTAGAGGGACGCGACGGGCGACAGCATGAAATCGCGCCGCAGGGAGCGAGGATTGCCCGCGCGAGCTTCGGCGTGTCCGAAGTCGCGCGGTCCAGAGATGCAGGCAATCCGATGCGTACGGAGGACGCGATTTCGAGCGTCCCGACAGGCGGGCCAACGCCCAGCCACCCTGAAATGGTGCCCTACGCCCTCACGCGTTGGTGAGGCCGCCGAGGCGGCGACCGTTAACCCGAGTGAGCTGCGGGGCAGCCCTACATCTCGATGGTGTCTTCTTTCGCCGGCGCGATGCGCTCCTCGACGAACGAATTCCATTCGTGGCAGTGCGGGCATTGCCAGAGCAGTTCCGTGCTGCGGTAGTGGCACTTGAGGCAGACGTGCGGATCGAGGAAGAACACCGACGAGCGCGCCGACTCGATGTAGCGCTGGACCAGCGTGCGATTGAGGTCGAGCTTGAGCAGCACCCCCCACACCGCCTGGTGCACGGTGAGGCCGTGCGGGTTCTGCTCGAGCGCGGCCAGCAGGAACTCGAAGGCCTCGGCGTGCTGGTCCCGCTTGGCGTAATGCCGGCCAAGCGCCAGCCGCGCCCGCCAGTCCTGCGGATTGCTGTCCACCAGCCGCTTGCAGCGCTCCACGAACCGCTGCGGCGCGTGCTGCTGCTCGTACAGGCGTTCGAGCCGATCGAACGCGAGATACGCGCGTTCCGGTGACCGCGCGATCAACCGGTTCCACGCCGCCTCGGCGCCCGCCAGGTCGCCCTGCGCCAGCAGGACATCGCCGAGGTTCAGGTACGCGGGAGTGGTCGTCGCGTCCAGATCGATCGCAGCCTCGAAATGGCGGACCGCCAGCCCGCGATTGCCCGCCGCGGCCGCTTCGTTGCCCAGCTCGTTCTCGAGAAAGCCGAGGATGGACTGGTTGCGCGGCTGCGTATCGGGGCCGCTCAGTTCGACCAGCCGCTTGCGGATGCGATGCGCGTCGGCCCACTGGTGCTGCTCTTCGTGCAGCTTCTGCAGGTAAAGCAGGGCGTACTGGTTGTCGGGGTCCATCTTGAGGACCTCGTTGAACGCCTCGAGCGCGCGATCGACGAAGCCGCCGCGCTTGAAGTCGAGCCCCAGGCACAGCAGCACGTAGGCGTGCTCGACGCGGGTGAGCTTCGGCCGCTGCAGCAGCGACTGGTGGACCTGGATGGCGCGGGCCACCTGTCCGCGCTCCCGGTGCACGTTGCCGAGGATGAGGTGAATCTCGAGCGCGTCGGCATCGACGCGCGCGGCCTGGCTCAACTCCTCGATCGCCAGGTCGAGCTGGTTGGCGACCAGGAAATTGAGGCCGAGCACGTAGTGATGCGATTCTTGCGCCCGGCGTCGATCGATCCACTTGCCGTCCCGCAATTTGTAGCGCTCGTGCGCCTTGCCCGCGGCCAGCCCGACGAGCAACGCCATCAACGACGCGACGAGTGCGAGCGAAGAACCAAAGTCCACAGGCTAGACCATCTCAGTGCGCCACAAGTCGTGGAGGTGCACGACGCCTTCGACGCGGCGATCGGCGTCGGCCACGACAATCGAGGTGATCTTGCGCTGCTCCATCACCGCCAGCGCCTCCACGGCGAGCGTCTCCGGCGTGATCGTCACCGGGTTGGGGGTCATGACATCGCTTGCGGTCAGGTCATACACATTCGACGACATCTTGCGCCGCAGGTCGCCGTCGGTGATGATGCCGGCGAGCCGGCCGCCGGCGTCAACCACGGTGGTCATGCCAAGGCCCTTGCGCGACATCTCGTAAATCAAGTCCTTCATCGTCGTGTGCAGCTTGACCACGGGCAGCGCCTCGCCCGAGTGCATCAGTTGCGCGACGCGCATCAGCTTCTTGCCCAGCTTGCCGCCGGGATGCAGGTTGGCGAAGTCCTCGGGCTTGAAGCCTTTCTCGACGAGCACGGCCATCGCCAGTGCATCGCCGAGGGCCAGCGCGGCGGTGGTGCTGGCCGTCGGCACGAGATTCATCGGGCATGCCTCTTCGGACACCCGGCAGTCGATGGCGACATCGGCGGCCTTGGCCAGGGTGGACGACACATCGCCGGTGATGGCGATCAACTTCGACCCGATGCGCTTGATCGTTTCGAGCACGCGCGTCAGTTCCTCGGTCTCGCCGCTATACGACATCGCGATCACCACATCGTCCGACTGGATCACGCCGAGGTCGCCGTGCACCGCTTCGGCGGGGTGAAGAAAGAAGGCCGGCGTGCCCGTGCTCGAGAAGGTCGCGGCGATCTTGCGGCAGATAATCCCCGACTTGCCCATGCCGGTGACGATCACGCGGCCCTGGCATTCGCGGACGAGGGTCACTGCCCGCGCGAAGCGGTCGTCGAGGCGGTCGACGAGCGCCAGGATGGCGGCGGCTTCGGTTTGGAGGACTTTGCGCGCGAGCGTCAGGTCAGGCATTCGTCCGCACGATGGTATCAAGAGCGACCAGGCGCCGCAGCAGCGGCTCCACGAGGTCCAGTTTCAGGGCGTTGGCGGCGTCGCTCCTGGCCTTGGGCGGATCTTCGTGCACTTCCATGAAGACGCCGTCCACGCCGGCGGCCACGCCGGCCTGCGCGATCGGGGCGATGTACTCGGCCAGGCCGGCCGTCACGCCGTCGCCGGCGCCGGGCAGCTGCAGGCTGTGGGTGACGTCGAAGATGACCGGGAAGCCCAGCTCGCGCAGCATCGGAAACGCGCGCGGATCGACCACCAGGTTGTTGTAGCCGAACGACGCGCCGCGTTCGGTGACGAGGACCCTGGGGTTGCCGGCGCCGGTGATCTTCGCCACCACGTGGCGCATGTCGCGAGGGGCGAGGAACTGTCCCTTCTTGACGTTCACCGCGCGGCCGGTCTTCGCCGCGGCCACCAGCAGGTCGGTCTGCCGCGACAGGAACGCGGGAATCTGCAGGATGTCGACGACCTCGGCGGCGGGTGCCACCTGGCTGACCTCATGCACGTCGGTGAGGATCGGCAGGCCGGTGCGGGCCTTGATCTTCGCCAGCACGCGCAGGCCCTCGGTGAGGCCGGGCCCCCGATACGAGGCGATCGACGTGCGGTTGGCCTTGTCGAACGACGCCTTGAAGACCAGCGGCACGCCGACGCGCCGCGCGATCTCGGCGAGCGCCAGCGCGGTATCCATCGCGTGCGCTTCGCTTTCGATCACGCACGGCCCCATGACGAAGGCGAGCGGATGCCCCGTACCGAACGTCACGGCGCCCACCGTCACGGGCGCGACAGCTTGCACCTAGGCCTCGCTCTTGATCACGGCGACGGGCAGGTGACCCTCGGCCGCCTGTTTCTGCCGGACCGCGGCTTCCACGAAACTGGCAAACAGCGGATGCGGCTTCAACGGGCGCGAGTGAAACTCGGGGTGGAACTGGACGGCGATGAACCACGGGTGGCTCGGCAGCTCCGCGATCTCGACGAACTTGCCGTCTGGCGAGCGGCCGGAGATCTTCATGCCCTTCTCGGCCAGCGCCGGCTCGTAGAGGCAATTGAACTCGAAGCGATGGCGATGGCGCTCGCTGATGTGGTCGGTGCCGTAGATCTTCCTGGCCAGCGACCCGGGGGCGAGGTCGCACTCGTACTTGCCGAGGCGCATGGTCCCGCCCAGTTCGTCCACGCCCAGCAGGTCGCGCAACTTGTAAATCACCTTGTGCGGCGCGGCTTCGTCGACTTCCGTCGAGTCGGCGCCGTCGAGGCCGCACACGTGCCGGGCGAATTCCACCGTCGCCCACTGGAAGCCGTAACAGATCCCGAAGAACGGGATGTGATGCGTCCGCGCGTATTCGGACGCCTTCATCATGCCGCGCGTGCCGCGCGAGCCGAACCCGCCGGGCACGAGGATCGCAGTGGCGCCGTCGAGCAGCCGGCCGCCGCCTTCCTGCTCGAGCGCCTCGGATTCCACCCACTGGATGTTGATCTTCACGCGATTGGCGAAGCCGCCGTGGTACAGCGCCTCGTTGAGCGACTTGTAGGAGTCTTCGTAGCCGGTGTACTTGCCGACGACGTGGATGGTGATTTCGTCGATCGGGTGCTTGATGCGCTCGACCAGCTCTTCCCACGCTTCCATCTTCGAGTCGGTGAGGGGCAGGCCAAGGAGCTTGAGAATGACCAGGTCGAGACCCTCGTCGCGGAGGGCCAGCGGCACCTCGTAAATCGTCGAGACGTCCCGCGCCGTGATGACGGCCTCTTCGTTGACGTCGCAGAAGAGCGCGATCTTCTGCTTGATGTCGCGGGGCAGGATGCGGTCGGTGCGGCACAACAGGATGTCGGGCTGGATGCCGATCGACCGCAGGTCGCGCACGCTGTGCTGGGTCGGCTTGGTCTTCAACTCGCCCGCGGTGCCGATGAACGGCACCAGCGTGAGGTGCACGTAGATCGTGTTTTCCTTGCCGACGTCCTGGCGGAACTGGCGGATCGCTTCGAGAAACGGCAGGCTCTCGATGTCGCCCACGGTGCCGCCGATTTCGACCAGCACGACGTCCACGTCGCGGCCGGCGTGACGGATGCAGTCCTTGATCTCGTTGGTGATGTGGGGAATCACCTGGACGGTGCGGCCGAGGTAATCGCCGCGGCGTTCCTTCTGGATCACGGACATGTAGATCTTGCCGGTGGTCCAGTTGCTGTTGCGCGTCGCGGTCATGCTGGTGAACCGCTCGTAGTGGCCCAGGTCCAGGTCCGTCTCGGCGCCATCGTCGGTCACGTACACCTCGCCGTGCTGGTACGGGCTCATCGTGCCGGGGTCGACGTTGATGTACGGATCGAACTTCTGCAGCGTGACCTTGTAGCCGTGGCCTTCGAGAATCGCGCCGATCGACGCGGCGGCAAGGCCCTTGCCGAGCGACGACACCACGCCGCCGGTCACAAAGATGTATTTCGTCTGGCGTCCCGTGTTTTCCATCAGCCTCAAATCCTCGCAGCAGCCATCAACAAGTGCCGGACCCGATCGAGATCGTCCGGCGTATCCACACCAACTGACACATGCCGGGTCTCGACGACCTGGATGCCAATCCCGTTCGACAGTGCGCGAAGCTGTTCCAGGGACTCCGCTTGTTCCAGTGGGGCAGGGGGGAGGGCGGCTAACCGCAACAGCACGTCGCGCCGATAAGCGTATAGACCAATGTGCGCCTGGGCGGCCGCCAACGGCGCACGAGAGAAATAGAGTGCCCGGCCACGGAGATCGGTGACGACCTTGACGACATGGCGACTGGCGAATTCCTCGGCATCGGCGAACGGGCGGCTGAGCGTGCTCATTTCGAGCGCGGCATCGTTCAGCAGCGGCTCGACCGCGGCGTCGATGGTGGCCGGCTCGATCAAGGGCTCGTCGCCCTGGACGTTGACGACGATGCGGCAGGGAAGGGCGGCGGCGATCTCGGCGATGCGGTCGGTACCGGAGGTGTGGGTGGCGCGCGTCATCAGCACGGCGCCGCCAAACGCCTCAACAGCGTGCGCGATCCGCGAATCATCGGTGGCGACAATCGTCCCGTGCACCCGCGTCGCGCTCGACGCGCGGCGGTACACGTGCTCGATCATCGGCCGGCCGGCAATGTCGGCGAGAGCTTTTCCGGGGAATCTCGTGGAGTCGAATCGGGCGGGAATGATCGCCACGACCGACGATTCAGTCAGCGTGAATGGCAGACGCGTGACTGAAAAGGGGTGCACGACGAATAATACCACAGCGGTATCATGTTGAGGACGATGCAGACGCGCACGGTCGTGTTGATCGGGACGCTGAGCCTGGCCGCCGGATGGCTGGTGGGGACGTCGTCGATCTCGCAAGACCGGCAGGCGCCTGCCGGCAGCACGACCGCGCGTCGCGGACCCCGGCCGCTTGGCAGCAGCCGGACCGCCGAGCCGCTCGCGCCGTTCACCGAACAATTGCGTCAGAAGATGCAGGATGTGCCGCGCTCGCCGAAGCCGGGAAGAAATCCGTTTTCGTTCGGCGCGCGCCGGCCGCCGATGGCCGCGGCGCGAGGCAGCCGCCATGCGGATGCGCCCGCCGACGTCGACGCCGCCGTCGACGCGCCGCCCGCCCCTGCGCCGTTCATCGCGGCGCGCCCGCGGTTTGAATTGTCGGGCATTGCCTCGACCGAGCGGGACCGCAAGTCCACGTTGACCGCGATCCTCCTGGACAACGGCTCACTGGTGTTTGCCGTGGTGGGTGAGAAGCTGGCCGGCGGCTACGTGGTGGCCAAGGTCGGCGAGACGTCGGTGGTGATTACAGATCCGTTCGGCGTCGAGCAGACAGTTTCTCTGAAGCAGTAGGCGACGAGGCGACGGCTAAAGCCATCGCCCTCCAGAAGATCAGGCGACGGCTGAAGCCATCGCCCTCCAAAGCCGCTAGACGCGGACCAGCCAGGCGGCCTTCACCGGGCCGACGGCTCGAATCTCGTTGACCACATCCTCGCCAATCTGACTGCCGGGTTCGTCCACGTTGACGACGCCGACGGCGCCCGAGTCCGAACGTCCAAGCGCGAAGTTGGCGATGTTGATGCCGTGGCGGCCGAGAATGGTCCCGACTTCACCGATCACGCCCGGTTGATCGTGATTGGCCAGCAACAGCAGCGAACCGCTGAGTGGCGCGTCCACCGGAACGCCGTTGAGCAGGATGAGCCGCGCGCCGTTGGCGGCCACCGTGCCTTCGACCCACCGATCGCCATTGCTGGTCGTCATCTTCACCGACAAGAGGCTCCGGAAGCTTCGCCCGCGCGTGCTGGATGATTCCGTGAGTTCGATGCCGCGCGCCTTGGCCACGGCCCTGGCGTTCACCGCCGTGACCACATCGGAGAGGATCGCCTTGAACAATCCCACGAGGACGGCGTTGACGATCAGCGGATGCGTTCCCGAGGCCAGTTCGCCGTAGTAGCGCACGCCCAGGCTCTCGATACGCGCTTCGCCCATTTGACCAACCAGGCAGCCGAGTTGCTCGCCTAAGGCGATGAAGGGCTGAAGGCGCTGAAATTCCTCGGGCGCGACGGAGGGGAAGTTCACGGCGTTGCGGATCACTCCGCTTTTCAAGAAATCCCTCAGCGCCGTCGCGGTTTCCAGACCCACGAGCTCCTGGCCTTCGCGCGTGGAGGCCGCAATGTGCGGGCTGGCCACCACTTGGGGAAGTTGTTGGAGTGTGAAGTCGGTGGTGGGTTCCTTGGTATAGACGTCCAGCGCCGCACCGCCGAGGTGGCCGCTGGTAATGGCTTCGGCGAGCGCCGGTTCGTCGATCAAATCGCCCCGCGCGGTATTAATCAGCTTGAGGCCCTTCTTGCACCGCGAAAATCGGTCGGCGTTGAAGATGTGCTTGGTTTGCGATGTCGATGGCATGTGGATCGACAAATAATCCGCCCGGGCGCATAAATCGTCGAACGACACCAATTCCACGCCAAGCTCCGTCGCCACGTGCGAGGAGATAAACGGATCGTGGGCGATCACGATCATCTCGAACGCCTGCGCCCGGCGCGCCACTTCCTGGCCGATCCGGCCGAAGCCGGCAAGGCCGAGGATCTTGCCCCGTACTTCTTCGCCGAGAAAACTTTTCTTGTCCCACTTGCCCTGTTTCATCGACGCATCGGCCGCCGGCAGCTTTCTTGCCAAGGACAAGAGCTGTGCCATCGCCAGCTCGGCCACGCTGGTGCTGTTGGCGCCCGGTGCGTTCATGACGACGATGCCGCGTGCGCTGGCGGCGTCGACGTTGACGTTGTCCACGCCGGTGCCGGCGCGCGCGATCGCGCGGAGCTTCGGGGCCGCCGCGATAATCTCGGCCGTGACTTTAGTCGCGCTTCGTACGACTAGCGCGTCTGCGTCCTTCAGATCAGCGGAGAGTTGTTCGGGGGTTCGCCCTGAACGGGCGTCAACGCTCCATCCCTCGGCCTTCAGAAGTTCGAGGGCGGTCTTCGGCAGATCGTCAGCAACAACAATGTTCATTCAACACTCGGGGGCTTGAGGTCCTGGGGGCTTGAGGACGTGGAAGGACATATAATATTCCACTTGTGGTGTTGCAATCGTCGCCGGTTCGTAATGATCGCGCACCACGAATGGTGCAATCCGCTGATTTGTTCCAGAACGTGCGCGATATGTGACGATCGCGCGACGTTTTCCACAAGGTTTTCCACAGAAACTGTGGATCACGAGCGGATCGATAAAGGGAATCTGACCTAACGGAGTGAATTCATGAATCGGAAAGTAACGGTCGTCGGTGGTGCGGGCAATGTGGGCGCAACAGTTGCGCGTGCGATCGCGCAGCGCGAGCTGGCCGACGTTGTCGTGGTGGATATTGCGGAGACCAAGGCGGCCGGCGTGGCGCTTGATATTTTCGAATCGTGCCCAATCGAAGGTTCGGCCTCGCGCGTCGTTGGCGTTGGCACGAAAGATTTTTCCGAGAGCGCCAATTCCGACGTCGTCGTCATCACGTCGGGCGTGCCGCGCAAGCCCGGCATGAGCCGCGACGACCTGCTGAAGGTCAACTACGAGATCATGCAGAACGTCACGGCCGAGATCGTCAAGCACTCGCCCAACTGCATCATCGTCCCGGTGGCCAACCCGCTCGATGCGATGTCCCAGGCGGTCTTCAAGTTGAGCAAGTTTCCGCGCGAGCGCGTGATCGGCATGGCCGGGGTGCTGGATTCGGCGCGCATGAGCACGTTCATTGCGATGGAGCTCAGCGTGTCGGTGGAAAACGTCTCGTCGTTCGTGCTCGGGGGCCATGGCGACACGATGGTGCCGTTGCCGCGTTTTTGCACCGTCGCGGGCATTCCGATCACGGAATTGATGTCGGCCGAACGAATTCAGGCGATCTGCGACCGCACCGCCAACGGCGGCGCGGAGATCACCAAGCTCGTCGGCACGAGCGCCTGGTACGCGCCCGGCGCCTCGGCGGCGCTGATGGTCGAAGCGATCCTGAAGGACCAGCACAAGATCATGCCGTGCTCGGTGTACCTGCAGGGCGAGTACGGAGTCAATGGCCTGTTCGTAGGCGTCCCGGTCAAGCTGGGCGCGAAGGGCGTGGAGCAGATCATCCAGGTCAAGCTGACGGCCGATGAGCAGGCGGCGTTCAACAAGTCCGCCGGCTCGGTGAAAGAACTTGTCGAGGTCATCGGCGTCTAAGCCGAACGGTTCTCAAGACGGTGGGGGCAAACCTTTAGGTTTGCCCCTTCCTTTTGGTCGACCACCTGACTCTAATGTGTGTCGGTATGGCACGGTCGTAGGGCACCACTTTAGTGGTGCCTCCGCGTTCATCGTGAAAGGGGAGGTGTCATGTCACGTTCCCGTTTTCTGCCGGCCGCCATCCTCGCCGTCATCGTCGCCTCTCTCGGCGTTGGCGTCGCATCCCAGGCCAAGATTCAACCGATCAACGATCGGCCTAATCCGTATAAGACGAGCGAGAATGTTTTCAAGCTGCCCGACAGCCGCGTATGGGGATCGACCAGTGCGGTGGACATCGATCGCGACGGCACGTCGATCTGGGTGGCCGAACGCTGCGGCGCCAATACCTGCGCAGGGTCGCACCTGGCGCCAGTTCTGAAGTTCGATGCCTCCGGAAAACTGCTCACGAGCTTCGGCGCCGGGATGTTCATCTTCCCGCACGGCATCCACGTCGACCGCGACGGCAACGTGTGGATCACCGACGCGCAGGGCAACAAGGAAGGCACGATTGGCCACCAGGTGATCAAGTTCAGTCCCGACGGCAGGGTGCTGATGCGCCTCGGGAAGGCCGGCGTGCCCGGGAATACGCACGACACGTTCAACGAACCGAACGACGTCGTCACCGCCGCCAACGGCGACATCTTCGTGGCCGATGGTCACAGCGGGCAGAATCCGAATCCGCCCGCCAACGCCAACGCGCGCATCGTCAAGTTCGACAGGGACGGCAAGTTCATCCGCGAGTGGGGGTCCTTGGGGGCCGCCCCGGGCCAGTTCCGCACGCCGCATTCGCTGGCGATGGATGCGAAGGGCCGCCTGTTTGTGGCCGACCGCGGCAACGTCCGCATCCAGATCTTCGATCAGGACGGGAAGTTTTTGCAGGAAACGAAGGCCTTCAGCCGCTCGAGCGGCATCTTCATCAAGGACGACATCCTCTACAGCGCCGACTCGGAGTCGAGCGCGTCGGCGAATCCGGGATGGAAGCGCGGCATCCGCATCGGGCCGATCGGCACGCTGATGCCGCAGTATTTCATCCCCGATCCGCAAGCGCAGCCGTCGGGAACCAGTGCGGCCGAGGGCGTGGCGGTTGACGCGGCTGGCAACGTCTACGGAGCCGAAGTCGGGCCGCGTGCGGTCAAGAAATACGTGAAGCAGTAGTCGCCCCGGCCATGGTGTTCAGCAAGGCGCTTCGGGAGGGCATTCGCCGCGGGCGGATTAAGTGCACCATTCGCATCACCCGCGATCTGGCGCGCGAATCGGGTTTCGCCAGCGTGAAGGACCTGCTCGAGATCGCCAGGCACGGCAGCGGCGATAAGGTCTACTTGATTCGGTTCCACTACCTCCCGCCAGGCGCGTGGGACGTGGAGGCAGCCTTGGATTGAAGAAGGACCTCATGAGTAATGCAATTGACGTCCGAACCAGCGCCGATCAGGAGGCTGTAGTGATGGCATCGCTGCAAAAGGTGTTTGGTTACCAGGGCGACAATATGCATCTGCCAGTAGCGGATCTCGCTGCGGCCCTGCCGTTCTACGAGACCGTCCTCGGTTTTCGCCTGGTCTCCCGCAGCGACACGCCCCACCAATCGGCGCTGCTGGCCCGCGACGACATCCGGATTGGACTCGCGGAGAACGGCGGCGACCCCACGCAGGATGGTTGTGCCTTCCACGTGACGGACCTCGAGGTGTTGTTCGCGGAGTTCAAGGCCAACGGGCTCAACAAAGATCCCAAGTTCAGCATCGAACAACGGCCCGACGGCCCCTGGAAGGTGTTCTACGTCGTGGCGCCGGCGAGCGTG